>JBJTDB010000001.1:0-514 GCA_046092145.1 Planctomycetia bacterium
CACCGGGATGCGGCTGGCGACGCTCTCGATCGGTGATCCAAACGCCAGCCACGAGGTGACCGTGATCCCGGCTGCGGGGACGCTCGAAAGCAACGTCGCCAGGTGGGCCGGACAACTCGACCCGAAGGCCGATGATGCCGCGCGGGAGAAGGCTGCGGCGGAGGCGATCGCAGCCGCCGAACGGCTCGATCTCGAGGGCACGGAGGCGACCGTCGTGTTGCTTGTCGTCCCATCCGAGGAGGGTGACGATGCCGAGGCGATCCTCGGCGCGATGATCCCCGTCGAGGGCGGATCGTCGCTCTTCGTGAAATTCAAGGGGCCCGCTGCAGTCGCCAACCGTGAGCGGGAGAATTTTCTCCGCTTCGTGTCGTCGATCCGCTGGCGGTAGCGGTTTCTCCTCATCCCAAAGGACGCAGCATGGCCACCGGCAGTCTTCCCGCGACGCCCATTCGATTCGCAGCCGCCCATTCCGGCCATCCCGCGGACGCGGCGGGCACGCTCGCATGGCGGGCCA
>JBJTDB010000002.1:0-9358 GCA_046092145.1 Planctomycetia bacterium
CAGCATCCCTGTCGGGCCTGCTTCGGCTTTGGCGAGGCTCGCCTGGAGGGCGAGCCATCGCGGCTCGAGGCAACCTTGGCTTGCCTCGCAGCCGCGGAAGCCTGCGGGGGCCATGGATGGCGCTCGCTTTCGCGCCTCAGCATCCCTGTCGGGCCTGCTTCGGCTTTGGCGAGGCTCGCCTGGAGGGCGAGCCATCGCGGCTCGAGGCAACCTTGGCTTGCCTCGCAGCCGCGGAAGCCTGCGGGGGCCATGGATGGCCCCGCAGGCGCTCTACTTAGAACGACGAGAACGACTCGAACTCGTCGTAGGGGCGGTGCTCGAGATTCACGAATCGCGTGTAGTCGTGCTGCCAGAGCAGCTTCACGTCGCCGATAGGGCCATTGCGCTGTTTGGCGATGATGATCTCCGCCTGCCCCTTGACCCGCTCGCGATCCTCGTCGTTCGACTGGTAGTATTCCTCGCGATGCACGAACATCACGACGTCGGCATCCTGCTCGATGGCCCCCGACTCGCGAAGGTGGTTGAGACGCGGACGGTTGTCGCGAGAGACCTCCGCCTGCCGATTGAGCTGGGCCAGGCACAGAACAGGAATGTCGAGTTCTCGCGACATCGTCTTCAGCCGGCGGGCGATCTTGGCCACCTGCTCCTGCCGCGGATCGCGGGGATTGTCGGGCTCGATGAGCTGGAGGTAATCGATGACGACGAGTGAGAGGCCGTGCTTTCGCTTCAAGCGTCGGGCCACGGCGGCGATCTCGGTGAGCGTGCGGCTCGGTGTGTCGTCGATATAGAGCGGGGCCGCGCTGATCTCGGCCGACTTTTGCACGAGTCGGCGGCGATCCTCCTGCGAGATCGTGCCGTTGCGCAGCCGATGGCCGTTGACCTGGGCCGCTGAACAGAGGAGCCGGTCGGCCAGCTCGAGGCTCGCCATTTCCAGGCTCACGAACAACGCCGGCTGCTTGAGAGCGATCGACACGTGCTCCGCGATGTTCATCGCAAAGGCGGTCTTTCCCATGCTCGGGCGTGCCGCCAGGATGATCAATTCCGAGTTGTGCAGGCCGCCACAGAGCGTGTCGAGGTCGGTGAAGCCCGTTTCCACGCCACCGAGCGCGTGCTCGTGCTTCATGCGGGCATCCATCCGCACCATCACCTCTTCGAGCACCGACTCGATCGGCCTCGCCTCGGCCGAGCTGCGGTGTTCGAGGATGGAAAAAATCTTCGACTCGGCGCGGGCCACGAGTTCCCGTGGCTCATCGACGGCGTCGTATGCATCGCGGAGGATGTCGGTGCTGGCGTCGATCAGCGACCGCAGCATCGCCTTGTCGCGGACGATCTGGCCGTAGTGCGTGGCGTGGGCGGCGTGCGGCACCGACTGGACGATCTCCGCCAGCGACGGGGCACCTCCGATGCGCTCCAGATCCCCCTTCGTCCGCAATCGCTCGAGCACGATCGTGACGTCGATCCGCCTGCCGGAATCGTGCAGTTCGAGCAGATGGCGGTAGAGAATCTGGTGGGCGTCGTCGGCGAAGTCCTCGGGCCGTACCAGCAGCGCGACATCGTCGCAGACATCGGGCTTCAGCAGGATGCTGCCGAGCACGGCACGCTCGGCATCGACGTTCGCCGGCCGGTCACGGGTGTCGAAGAGTGGGGGCGGTGAACGATCGTCCCCGCGGTTCCGACCGCGTCGGGATCCCTCCCGGGTCGCTGTGTCGCGTGGGGCGACCATGTCGATCCCTCCTCCGACTCGTTGCTTCCGACTCCCGGAACGGATGCTACTTACTTCCGCCCTCGCTGCTCGACGGCACGACCCACACCTTCAGGTCGCCCTCCACCTCGGAAGCCAGGCGAACCTTGACGGTGTAGAGCCCCACTTCCTTGAGCGGTCCCTGGAGAATGATGCAGTCGGGCGACACCATGAGATCCTGCTGCTTGAGCGAGCGGGCGATCTCGGCGGACCCGACGGAGCCGTAGAGGTGGCCTTCGTCGTTTGCATTGGCCTCGATCGTGACGCTCGTGCGGACCAGTTCTGCCAGCAGGCTGCGAAGACCGGCCAGCCTCTCGCGGGCGATCTCCTCGAGCTTGGCCTTGTGCTTCTGCACCATCCGCTTGTGATGGTCGGTGGCGACGGTGGCCAGGCCTTGGGGAAGGAGATAATTGAGGGCGTAGCCCTGCCTCACCTCGACGACGTCTCCCTGCTTTCCGAGGTGCTCGACGTTGTGGATGAGCAGCAGCTCGACGCCGCCGCGAGGCCCCTTCGGAAGGTGGCGCGATCCGTGGCGGCTGGATTTTTTCTGCTGGGTGGCAGTCATTGGGATTTTCTCTGCGGGGCTGTGAGGGGAGGTTGAAGAAAGTGCGGTTCAGAATGGGATGTCGTCGTCGGCGCCGGGTGCTCCGCCCGCCTCCGACTCGTCGTAGGAAGAGGACTGGTTGAATTCGTCACCGGAAGGCTTGCCCGCGGCCACGCGGGCCTTCGGCCGCGCGCCATCGCCGCCGCGGCTGCCGAGCAGCTGCATCCGCTCGCCGACGACACGGAGCTTGGAATTTTTTTTGCCGTCCTTCTCCCACTGGTCGAGCTTGAGCCGGCCCTCGATGAGAAGCGGGGAGCCCTTGGAGACATATTCGCCCGCCACCTCGGCCGTGCGGCCCCAGAGCGTGACATCGACGAATGTCGTTTCCTCGACCCATTCTCCCTGCGCGTTCTTGCGGCGGTCATTCACCGCAAGACCGATGTCGGTCACGGCGGTCCCGCTCGAGATGTATCGAAGTTCGGGATCTCGCGTGACGTTACCGACGAGAATCACTTTGTTGAAACTGGCCATGAGATGTCTCCGTGTGCTGTGCCCTGTGCAACCCTTGATCACGAGCCGTGAACTGTACGCCTGTACAATTTCGTGTCTCAGCGTAGCGGGTGTCCGTGAAACCTGCAAGCGATCGAGGGCCGCATCAGTTCTCCGGGCGTTAGGCCGTGGCGCCCGCCCCGGCGGGGGCACGCTTTTGGGCCGCATCTCCGGCGAGGGCATGCTCCACGAGGGCGTCGGCAATCCGGGCATCGACCTTCAGGATCAGGCTGCGGATGATGTCCTCGGTGATCTCGGTCTGCCGCTCCAGGGCGGCAATGCTCGGCCCCTCCATCTTGAAGTAGGTGAGCCAGTAGGCACCCCGCTTGTGACCCTTGATGGGATAGGCCAACTTCCGCTCGTCCCACAGTCGGGCGGCGAGGATCGTGCCGCCGAACTGTTTGATCAGGTCGGTGACCTGCTGGGCCGTGCCGGCCGGGTCACGGGAATACTTCGTCGGATCGAGGATGAACATTCCTTCGTAGACCACCATCTGGCTCTTTCTCCTTCTGACTCGTTGCGAAAAGGCTGGGTTTGAAAAATGTGTTCGGGGATAGGACTGAAATTCAGTTGAATCGATTCATGGCAGCCTCGATACCGAGGGCCGCCCACTCCTCGGCGGCGTCGGCCGCACGCTCGAGGGATATTCCGACATCGTCGCGCTCGTGAGCCGCGAATTTCCCAAGCACGAAGTCGGCTGTCTTCCAGCCCGCAGCCACCGGTCCGATCCCGATCCGCAGCCTCGGAACGGCGGTTGTGCCGAGCCTGGAGAGGACGTCGGCCAAGCCGTTTTGGCCGCCACCTGAGCCACTGGCACGGATGCGGATCGTAGTGAGGGGAAGCTGAAAGTCATCGCAAATCACAAGGATGTCGGCATGGTCGATTTTGTAAAAGTCGCGGGCTGCAAGAACGCTCGAACCGCTCAGGTTCATCCATGTCAGAGGCCAGAGCAAGTGGACGTGGCAGCCGCGGATCGTCATCTGGGCAATCTCGCCCTGAAACCGCGGCCGGCGTGATGGAGCCCCGCCGCGCCGCGAGAGGATTTCCAGCACGTCGAACCCGACGTTGTGCCGTGTTCCTTCGTAGGCACGTCCTGGGTTTCCAAGCCCGACGATCAGTTTCACGGTATGTCACGTGCGGGCTCGGCATGCCGCTGGTCTGCAGGAATCTCCCGCGCCGCGTCAGGCCTTTTCCGCTGCTTCCTCTCCTTCCTCCGACGGCTTGCGGCCGATCAGTTCGGGTTCGACGGCGCCAGCGGCTGCCGCCTCTTCGGGCTTCACGCCGGCCACCGCGCAGGTCACCACGACCTCCTCGAGGTCGTCGATCGCCTTCGCTCCGGACGGCAATTCGAGGTCGCGCACCTTCACGGTGCCGCCCACCTCCAGCGAGCCCACGTGGGCATGAATCTTGTCGGGAATCTGGTCGGGCGTGCACTCGATCTCGATCTCGTGGAGCACGATGTTCACCGTGCCGCCGGCACGGTGGCCCGGGGCGTCGCCGCGGAGATCAACCGGCACCTTCACCCTGACCCGCTCCGACTTGTTGACCCGAAGCAGATCGACGTGGATCGGCTCGATGCCGTAGGTATCCCACTGGAGCTCCCGGATCAGGGCACTCTCTTTTACGGCACCCGAAAGATCGACAACCCGGCCGCCGTGGCGGATGACCGCCTCGAGAGATTCGCGCTTCGTCGCGAGATCGACACATTTCTCGCCATGACCATAGAGGACGGCGGGCACCATGCCATGCCGACGCAGGCGACGGCTTTCGCGGGTTCCGGTGGCCGATCGGGCGACGACTTCGAGAGAATCGCTCATGAAAACTCCTTGTTTCGAGCCCAGTATTGTGCCACGGCCCGATCGTTTCGCAAGCCCGTATGCTCCGGACGGCCCGTTCCGGCGGCCGGGCTGCCGATCAGCGGTACCCTTCCAGTTGGCCGTGGAGGTCCACGAGCCGTCGGTACCGGTCGAAGACGCCTGAAAGCGAGGCGACCGAACCGCTCCGGGGCACGAATCGGACAGGGCTTCCCGTCTGCCGGCCGGCCAGGAAGGTGGACCAGTCGCGTGCCCTTCCCGCGAGCGAATCATCGCGGAACCGTGCCAGAAGCGCAGCCCCCCAGGCCGTGCCCTCGGCGGCCCCGTCGAGGATCGTGACCGGTGTCGCGAAGGCATCGGCCACGAGTTGGCCGAGTTGAGGCGTCTTGACCAGGCCTCCGGAGAGGATGATCTCGGTCCTCGGGAATCCCTGGAGATCGAGCTGCTCGCTTCCGAGCTTCAAATTGAAGATCGTCGCCAGAAGCATCGACTTCACGGCGTTGCCGGCCGTCGCGGAGTTTTCGTTCAGCCCGATCACCATCGCGGTGCCGCCGCGTGAGACGCCAAGACCGGGCTCGTCATCCATGAACGGCAGTGCCAGGAGGCCACCGCAGTCGTCGGGGGCCGCGACCACCTGTGGCATGACCACGGAGAAGTCTCCTCCGAACATCCCCACCATCGTATTCATCGCGGTGGTTCCGTTCCGTAGGCAGACCATGTTGATCGGCCGTCCATCGGCCGCGCAGAAGTGGTCGATGGCCTGCGCGATGCCCTTGAACGGTCGATCGCCGACGGAGTTGGCCACGACGCTCGTGCCGAAACTCATCGAGACCTGGCCGGGGGCGGCGATGAGCGAGCCGGCCAAGGCCGCCGGCTGATCGCCCTCGGCGGGAGCCACGGGGATGCCTTCCGGCAGCCCCAGGAGCGACGCCCCGTGGGCGTCGAGCGTGCCTCCGTCCTCGCCGGCCCGTCGCACGGTCGGGAGAAGGTCGGCCAGCGGAGGTACGGCGGCGCCCGGCAGGCTCGTCGCCGAAGCCTGCTGCGCGATCGTGTCGAACACCGCCATGAGACGTCGGTCGTAGTCGAATGTCGCCTGATCGATCGGAAACATCCCGGCCGCATCGCCGATGCCGAGGATCCATTGGCCCGTGAGAAGCCGCGCGATCCATCCAGCGGGGGTTGTCATTCGGACGGCGCCGGAGGCCTTCTCGGGCTGGTGACGGATCGTCCAGAGCCATCGGACGGCGGTCATTCGCTTCGGGCATTTGACACCGAGTTTTTCGGTGAGTTCATGCCCCTCCGCCTCGTTGCGTCCATCGCACCAGAGGCGGGCGGGGCCTACGGCACGGCTCGACGAGTCCGCGAGCACCTCGCCATGCATCTGTCCCGAGATCCCGATCGCCCGGACGTCCATCTCGATTTTCCGGGACGCGAGCTTCTTCCGCAGATCGGCCATCGCAGCGACCAGCGCCGCCTCCCAGTCGGCAGGATTTTGCTCGAAGCAGCCGACGGCGAGGCCGGGGATCATCTCATACCCGCTCTCGCCCGAGCCGAGGATGTTCAGATCGGCATCGGTGAAGATCACCGAGAGGCCCTGGGTGCCGGCGTCGATGCCGAGATAACCTTTGGTTGCCATGGGGTGTCCGATCACTGGAACATCATCGAGACCGACTCGTTGCGGTGGATTCGCTTGATCGCCTGACCGAGCAGGCTGGCCACCGACAGCACGGTGATGTTGGGCAGGGACTTCTCGGGGGAGAGCGGGATCGAGTCGGTGATGACCAGGCCCTTGAAGGGCGCCGCCTTGAGTCGCTCGATGGCGGGCCCCACCAGCACGCCATGGGTGGCGGCGGCGTAGATCGCCTTCGCGCCGTGGGCATGCACCACGTCGGCGGCCGAACAGATCGAACCGGCCGTACTGATCATGTCGTCGAACATCAGCGCCGTCTTGCCCTCGACGCTTGCCCCGATGATGTTGGCGCTCTTGGTCGTCTCGGCGCTCAGTCGCCGCTTGTCGACGATCGCCAAGGGGACGTTGAGCCGCGTCGCATGCCCGACCGCACGCTTGATGCTGCCGGCGTCCGCCGCCACCACGACCAGCTCGTCGTGGGGAAGGTCCATCGACTGGAAATGATTGTTGAGCACCGGGGCGGCATAGAGATGATCCACCGGCACGTCGAAGAAGCCCTGGATCTGCGCCGCGTGGAGATCCAGCGCCAGCACCCGGTCGGCGCCGGCCCGTGTGATCAGGTTGGCGACGAGCTTCGCCGTGATCGGCACGCGTCCGGCATCCTTGCGGTCCTGCCGGGCGTAGCCGAAGTAGGGGATCACCGCGGTGAGCCGATAGGAACTGGCCCGCTTGAAACTGTCGATCATGACGAGCAGTTCCATGATGTGCTCGTTCACGGGCGGGCAGGTTGGCTGCACGATGAACACGTCGCGGCCACGGACATCCTCGTCGATCTTGCAGGAGATCTCTCCGTCAGGAAACCGGCCGAGGGTGATCTTCCCCATCGGCAGGTTGAGGTAGCGGCAGATGTCCTGCGCGAGCGGAGCGTTCGCCAGGCCGCTGAAGATCTTGAGGTCGTTCATGACGTCACTGTGACGGCCGCGGAGCGGTTCTTCAAGGCCGTGCCCACCGCGGCCAGTTGTTCCGGCGTATTGACGGAGAGCGTCTCGCTTCGATCGAGGCACGCGACGGCATCGACGACGCGTCCCTCCGCGAGGAGCATGCCGGGGCAATCGGTGATGTAATACTCTCCCGCCGCATTGTCGGGGGTGAGGGCCGCCAGGACCCGGAGCAGATCTCGGGCCTCGAACACGTAGGTGCTCATGTTGACTTCGCGGATGGCCCGCTCGGATTCGGAGGCGTCTTTCTGCTCGACGATCTTCATGAACCGGCCCCGGGCATCGCGGACGATTCGGCCAAGTCCGGCCGGGTCGTCGGTGATCGCGGTGCCGAGGAGGCAGGAAGCGCCACGGTCGGTGAACTGCCGAAGCAGCCCCGTCACGCTCGCCGGCCTCAGCATCGGCGAATCACCGCAGACGATGACGACCGGCCGCGTGGTCCCGGCCGGATCGGCAGCGATTCGATCGCCGATGAGATCGGCCGCCGCCGCGACCGCATCGCCGGTGCCCCGTTGCTCCCGCTGGATCACGAATGACACACCCGGCAATCCGGCCAGCGCCTGCTCGACCAGTTCGCCGCGGTAGCCGATCACGACGATTCGGTCGGCGATGCCGGCGGCCTCGAGCGCGTCGAGCACCCATCGGACGAGCGGTTTCCCGTGCGCTTCGTGCAGCACCTTCGGAAGGTCGCTGCCCATGCGAGTACCCTTCCCGGCGGCGAGGATGACGGCGATCGGTGGCGCGGAGGGCATCATGATGGACGTATGAGAGAGGGGAGGGCTTCGGCCTGTCAAACATCCCGGCCACGGCACGGTAAACTCTCGGGCCATCAGGAGACGCCCATGCCACGAAAAACGATTCCGGTCATCGATGACGTTTCGGAAACGCTCGGCTCACTGGCGGTGAACGCCCGCAGGCTCCGGGGCGGGGCTCGCGACGGCGTGCTCTGCGTGGAATTGTCGGCGGGTTCGACCCGCGTGATCGTGCTCCCGGATCGGGGGCTCGGCATCTGGAAGATGACGGTCGGCGACACCGACCTGGGATGGCAGTCGCCCGTAGCCGGTCCCGTGCATCCGCGATTCGTGCCGCTCGCCGAGCCATCGGGCATCGGGTGGCTCGATGGCTTCGACGAACTGGTTGCCCGATGCGGCCTGGTGAGCAATGGCGCCCCCGACTTCGATGCGGGTGGTCGGCTCGTCCACGGATTGCATGGCCGGATCGCGAACCTTCCCGCACACGGCGTGAGCGTCACGCTCGACGACACGGCAGGGACGGTGTCGCTCACGGGCGCCGTCGACGAGACGAGGTTCCTGGTTCATGCCCTCCGCATGAGGACGACGCTTGTCGTGCAGGCCGACCGGCCGGGCGTTCGCTGGACCGATACGGTGGAGAACCGATCGGACAGGCCCGCCACGATGCAGATGCTCTACCACGTCAACTTCGGGCCACCGCTGCTTGGCCCCGGCGCGGAGGCCGTCGTCGATGCGGTGGAAGTCGCCCCGCGCGACGCCGTCGCCGCCACCGACATCGCCTCGTGGAACCGCTACGTCGCCCCCGAGGCCGGCCGCGGTGAGCAGGTGCACTTCATGACACCGAGAATCGGCCAAGATGGCCGTGCCGCTGCGATGCTTGTGGCGCCGGGTGGCACGAGCGCCGCCAGGCTTTCATGGCGGGCTGCGGAGCTTCCGTGCTTCACGCTGTGGAAGAACCAGGGGGGGGCGGCCGACGGCTACGTGACGGGCCTCGAGCCAGGCACCAACTACCCCAATCCGCGGTCGTTCGAAGAGTCGCAGGGCAGGGTGGTGTCGCTCGCGCCGCATGGAGCGATCGAATTCGACCTCGCCATCGAGCACCTTCAAGGGGCTGCCATTGCGGCAGCGAGGCCCTCGGCTGCTGCCTCCGCACCGCGAATCCACACGACGCCGAAGCCCGGTTGGTCGCGCGTGTGAAACGGCTCGCGCTGGTGGGTCGGGGTTGCCCGTGCCATTCGCCGGACGTTCGCTACGCCCATCCTGGGCCTCGCTCACTCGGACCTGGCCTCGCTCCGGCATCCATCCCTGCGCGTGCCAGCTACGCCGGCTC
>JBJTDB010000003.1:0-4313 GCA_046092145.1 Planctomycetia bacterium
TCATCGACCGGCATGCCCGAAAGCCTGGCGAGCTGCCCGGCCACGTCCCGGAGTGGGATCGCCGACCAAGCAGCCATGACCGGTGCTGACGCGGTCCGTGGTTCCCCGCCACAGGCGAATCCGGCGCAGACGAGACTTCCCACGGCGAACAGGCCCGCAGTCAATCGGAAGTGTCGCGATCGCATGGCCGGGAGTATGCTCCGCCGATGTCCCTCGGATGGAACGGTTTTGATCATATCCGACGTCACGCTGCTGTGGCGTTTTCAGCATCTTGAGCGTCTTCGTACAGGAGGCCCCACGTGGCCGCTGGTTCCCACCAGGAAGCGAATGACGGCGCGAGTCGGATTCCATCGGAACGACCGACGGTGGTCGTACTCGGTGCCGGGATCAACGGTGCTGCGGTGGCGAGGGAACTGGCGCTGTCGGCCGTGTCGGTCGTCGTCATCGAGGCAGACGACATCGCCGCCGGGACGACCGCCTGGTCCACTCGGCTCATTCATGGTGGCCTGCGGTATCTCGAGCATGGCGACGTGGGCCTGGTGCGGGAGAGCCTCATCGAACGGGAGCGGCTGGCTCGGGCGGCGCCCCATCTCGTTCGGAGGCTTGCGTTCTACGTGCCGGTGCGCGGGCGATGGGGCGGTCTCTGGGCGGCCGCCGCGAGGCTGCTCGGATGGGAATCGCTGGCGAAGCGGCTCCGCGGCAGCCACGGCCGTGGTGCCTGGACGCTCGGCATCGGCCTGACCATCTACGATCTGCTCTCGATCGGCTCGCGGTGGCCGCGGCATCGCATCGTGTGGGCCGGCGGGCCTCGCATGCCCCGGGTGGATCCCCGGGCGTATCCGTGTGCCGCCATCTACGCCGATGGGCAGGCGACCTTCCCCGAGCGGCTGGCCGTCGAGATGCTCGTCGATGCGGAACGGATCGCGGGTGCGGGGGGATCACGGCTTGCGATCCACACGAAGAGCCATGCCCGTCTCCTGCCCGATGGCACCGTCGTCGTGAGCGATGCCGCGTCGGGCGAGACGACCGTGGCGCTGCGGCCGCGGGCGATCATCAACGCCACCGGCCCGTGGGTCGATCGCACCTGCCATGATCTGCTGCCGGCGGATTCGGCCCCGCTGGTTGGCGGCACGAAGGGGAGCCATCTGCTGATTCGCTCGCAGGAACTTCGCGCGGCGATCGGTGAGCACGGCATCTACTCGGAGGCCGATGACGGCCGCCCCGTCTTCGTGCTTCCGTTCGAGCACGGGCTCGTGCTCGTCGGCACGACCGACATCCCGTATTCAGGCGATCCGGCTGCCGCGAGGGCCGACGCGGGAGAGATCGACTATCTGCTCGCCGTCGCGAGAAAGATCTTTCCCCAGGTGGCCTTTGATCGTGGCGACGTGCAGCAGCACTACAGCGGCGTGCGGCCGCTCCCTGCCAGCGATACGTCGCGTCGCGGCGCCCCCGCCGCGATCACCCGTCGGCACATGCTCGTCGGGCACCAGGGCGCTCCGCTGCCGACATGGTCGATCATCGGCGGAAAGCTCACGACCTGCCGCAGCCTCGCCGAGTCGGTGGCGGCGACCGTCCTCCCGGCGGTTGGCATGGCGGTGACGGAGACATCCCGAGTCAGGCCTCTTCCTGGTGCCTGGCCGATCGAAGGGGCCGAGCCGCCGGCGTCGCTCGTCGAGGAGACGGCGAGCGCCGCCATCGCCGCGGGCGTGCCGCTGCATGCCGCGCGCGACGTCGCGAGCCGACTGATCGATATTTTCGGGATCAGGGCCGTCGCCGCGTGCCGAGAGCCCGCGCCCGACGGCTGGCGAGGGGCTGCCATGATCGCCGACGTCGGGCTGCCGACGTCGGCCGTCTGGTTCACGGTGCGGCACGAGTGGGCGCGGTCGATCGCCGATGTCGTCGAGCGGCGGCTGATGCTCGTCTTCGATCCGCGGCTGTCGCGGCGGTCGCTTGCCACGATCGCCGAGGCGCTCGACGCCTGCGGCATACCGCATCTGCATGGCCGCGAGGCCGCGGTGGAAGCCTATGCCATGCGACTGCATGATGCCTTCGGCAAACAGCTGATCACGACGGAGACTACCCCATGAACCTGATGAATACCATGAACCCGACGGCCCAGATGGCCGGAATCAAGCAGGCTCCATCCGGCAGGCCACGGTGTGTGCTCGCACTCGATCAGGGCACGACCTCCAGCCGCGCGATTCTCTTCGATCACGGTGGGCGGCCGATGGCGGTCGCCCAGCGGGAGTTTCCGCAGCACACGCGGGCCGCTGAGCAGAGCGATCCGGGGCAACCGTCTTCATCCGGGCAGATCGACCAGTCGATCGTCGAGCACGAACCGGAGGACATCTGGGAAAGCCAGATCAGCTGCGCCCGTGAGGTGCTCGCGAAGGCCGGGCTGACCGCCGCCGACGTGGCAGCCGTCGGCATCACCAACCAGCGGGAGACGACGATCCTCTGGGAGCGGGCGACGGGCCGCCCCGTCGCGCGGGCGTTCGTCTGGCAGAGCCGGGGTTCGGCTCCGATCTGCGAGCGGTTGTAGGCCCAGGGCATCGAGCCGGAGAGTCGAGAACGCACCGGGCTCGTCCTCGATCCCTACTTCTCGGCGACGAAGATCGTGCACCTCTTCGAGACGATTCCGGGACTCCACGAACGCTGTCGCCGGGGCGAGGTCCTCTTCGGCACGGTCGATTCCTTCCTCATCTGGCGGCTGACCGGCGGCCGCGTGCATGCCACCGACGTCACCAACGCCAGCCGCACGTTGCTCTTCGACATCCATCGGATGGAGTGGAGCGACGACCTCTGCCGGCTCTTCGGCGTGCCCCGGGAAATGCTCCCGGACGTGCGGCCTTCGAGCGGCGACTTTGGAACGGTCGATGCCGGCGTCCTCGGCGGCCCGATCCCCATCACGGGCTGCGCCGGCGATCAGCTCGCGGCAGCCTTCGGCCAGGGGTGCGTGTCCGCCGGGCAGGCCAAGAACACCTACGGCACCGGAGCCTTCCTCATTTTTTCGACGGGCCAGCGCGCGGTGGCCAGCTCCAACGGACTTCTGACGACGCCAGGATGTGGGCTCGGAGGCCCGCCGAACTACTGCCTGGAGGGAGCCGTCTTCATCGCCGGAGCGCTCGTCGGATGGCTTCGCGACGGCCTGAATATGATCACGGCCTCGCAGGATATCGAGCCACTGGCCCGCAGCGTGGCCGACTCCGGGGGAGTGGTGCTGGTGCCGGCCCTCACGGGCCTGGGCACGCCGCATTGGGATCCCTTTGCCCGCGGGCTCATCATCGGGCTCTCGCGGGCCACGACCCGCGGCCATGTCGCCCGCGCGGCGCTCGAGGCGATCGCGTTGTCGGTGGCCGATGTCGTCGACTGCATGCAGCGCGATGCGGGCATGTCGCTGCAATCGCTTCGGGTCGATGGCGGCGCGAGCGCCAACGACCTGCTCCTGCAGATTCAGGCCGATGTTCTCGGACTGCCGGTCGAACGGCCTGCTGTGCTCGAAACGACGGCACTCGGCGCGGCGCTTCTGGCCGGGCTTGCAACAGGCTTTTATGGCGACTCGCGGGCCGTCGATGAGGCTCGGCAGGTTGCGCGTCGCTTCGAGCCGATGCTCACCGAGACCGACCGCGGACGGATTCGTGCGCGATGGTCAGAGGCGGTAGCCCGCTCGAAGGGCTGGGCCAAGCTCTGAACGCCGTCGCTTATCGCAGGACCTTTCCGCTCGCCGGGGTCCGTTGCTCTGCCATGGCCACACGTCCCGTGTAACGCTGCGGATCGGTGGAAAAGGCGGTGCGGGTTTCGGGCGTGGAAAACAGATACATCCGCGATTGGTAGGTCACGCCGTAACGGCGTTGCCCAGGCACCGACTTGCCCGAGTCAAAGGCCATCACAGGATCGTCACCGGACAGGGCCGGCGCGTACCGGTCGGGATCGGCGAGGAAGGCCCGTTGCTGCGGTTCGCCCGCGAAGAGGTAGGTGCGGCCGCGATGGCGTGCGCCCCACTGGGCGCGGCCTTCCACCCACGACCCTTTTTCGGCGAGCGTGACGGGGCAGTAGCCCTCGAGGCCCAGCGGCATCGTGCCGTAGGGGTCCGTGGTGCCGGCGTTCGGCACCGGTGGCGGCGAAGGGGGCGGTGTGGACGACGCCGTTGCTGGGGCGCGTGTCGGTTGCTTCAAGAAGCCACTGAACGGCTTCTGGATCGCCGCCCAAAAACTGTTGGTCGGCTTGGGCTTCTCGGGGGGGGCCGCCGGTGGCGGCGGAGTCGGCGGCAATACGGCGGCCGCCGGGGGCGTTGGTGCGGACCCGTATGTGAT
>JBJTDB010000004.1:0-11734 GCA_046092145.1 Planctomycetia bacterium
CGTCCATCACGTGGAGGAGGACGACGTCGTGGCCGCGTTTGCGCAGCAACTTGAGCCCCTGGAAGACCCCCTCCCGGTCGCCGAGCAGATCCGACACGAGCACCACCAGCCCCCGGCGCGGGAGCGTCTCGGCGAGGCCGCGCAGCACCGGGAGGAACGCCGTGGGGCGGCCGCCGCGCTGCGTCTCGAGCACCTCGACGACGCCGTCGAGCTGCGAGCGCTTGGTGCGTGCCGGCACGCTCGCCCGGACGCGGTCGTCGAACAGCGCGCAGCCCGCCGCGTCGCCATGGGAGAGGGCGAGCCAGGCCAGGCTGGCGGCGAGCGTGGCCGCGTACTCGTACTTCGACAGCGGCCCGGAGCGGTAATCCATGCTCGCCGACCCGTCCACCAACAGCGCCAGGCGGAGGTTCGTCTCCTCCTCGAATTCCTTCACGGAGAGCCGGTCCTGTCGGGCCCACACCTTCCAATCGACCCGCCTCAGGTCGTCGCCCCGCACATATTCGCGATGCTGCAGGAACTCCACCGACTGCCCCTTGTAGGGGCTCTTGTGGAGTCCGGCGAGCACGCCCTCGACGACGGCCCGGGCCCGGAGTTCGAGCTGCCCGATCCGGGCGATCGCCTCAGGATGCAAATATCGTCTGGAAGCGGGCGTCACGCGTCAGCTCGTCCTCTCTGGCCGGAGTGTTCTCGATGATCCGCTCGATGATCGCGTCGGGCGTCACACCCTCGCTCTCGGCCGCGAAGCCGACGACGATCCGGTGCCGCAACACAGGCGCGGCGAGGGCCTGGATGTCCTCCATCGCCACATGGCTCCGGCCCTGCAGCACCGCGCGGGTCTTCGCGCCGAGCACCAGGAACTGCACGGCCCGCGGCCCGGCCCCCCAGGCAAGCTGATCCGACACGAATTCCGGCACCCCTCGCTCGCCGCGCCGCGTCTGCCGCACCAGCGCCAGCGCGTAGCGGACGAGGTGATCGCTGATCGGCACGGTCCGAACCGCCGACTGCAGCGCGAGGATGTCGTGCCCCGCGAGCACCGGCCGCGGCTCCTCCAGGGGTGCCCCGGTCGTCCGTCGGGCGATCTCGAATTCCTCGTCGAAAGACGGGTATCGGACGAACACCTTGAACATGAAGCGGTCCTGCTGCGCCTCGGGCAACGGGTAGGTCCCCTCCTGCTCGATCGGGTTCTGCGTGGCCAGCACGAAGAAGGGATCGACGAGTTTGTGCCGCACCCGTCCGACGCTCACCTGCCGTTCCTGCATCGCCTCCAGGAGGGCCGCCTGGGTCTTCGGGGGCGTGCGGTTGATCTCGTCGGCGAGCACCACGTTCGCAAAGAGCGGACCTTCGAGAAAACGAAACTGACGGCCACCGGTGGCCCGATCCTCCTCGAGCACGTCGGTGCCGATGATGTCGGCCGGCATCAGGTCGGGCGTGAACTGGATGCGGCTGAAGCTGAGGTCGAGGCTCCTCGCCAGCGTGCTCACCAGGAGCGTCTTGGCGAGCCCGGGAACACCCTCCAGCAGGCAATGGCCCCTGCTGAACAGGCAGATCAACAGCTCGTCCACGACCTGGTGCTGCCCGACGATCACTCGCGAGAGCTGTTCGAGAATGCGGTCGTGGGCATCGTGGAGCCGTTCCACGGTGGCGGAATCGAGCGGGGTGTGCGACATGGATGACTCCGGGAGGATACGACGGGAAACCGACGCACGGGGCGTCAGCGTTGGTAGATGGGAAGCGTGCCCTTGTCGAGCTGCAGGATCGTGAGATTGGTCGCGGTCGTGTAGACGTGGCCGATGTAGCCCTGTGGCCAGAACACGCCCGCCGAATCCTTCTGGGCCTCGGAGACGAGCCGCTTCTCCATCTGATCACGGTAGCTGATCCACTTCCGCCCCCCTTCGCGGTACATGACCTGGGCATAGTAGAAGTGGGCGTAGTGCCAGTGCCCGAAGCCGTTGTTGGCGATATTGCCGAGGTGCTTCTCCGCGTAGTCGAGCATCCTGGGAACGTGCGTGTCGTCGTATTCGCCTGCGTTGAACAGGCAGGCGATGGCCGCCGCCGAGATCGCCGGTCGCCCTCCCCCTCCCTTGGAGCTGTACTGCACGCCTCCGTCGGCCATGGTGCAGCGGTGGATATAGGCGATCGCCTTCTCGATGATCTCGTGTGGCACCGGGATGCCGGCGTTCCGGCACCCTCGCAGCCCCTGCACCTGGGTGATCGTCGTCGAGCCCTCATCAAAGTCGTTGCCGTCTTTGGCGCTCACGTAGCCCCAGCCGCCGTCCTTCGTCTGAGCCCGCCCCGAGAACTCGACCGCCCGCTCGAGCACGTGCACGAGTTCATCACGGCGTCGCTGATCCTCCTCCTCGCCGAGAACCTGCGAGAGGAAGAGCATCGCGAACCCGTGGCCATAGGTGTAGCGGTCGTCGCTCTTGGGATCACCGATGAGACCGTTGGATCGCGACCGGCTCACGAGGTAATCAACCGACTGCCGAATCGACTCGGAGTAGCGTCCTTGCGTCGTGGTCGAGCCCTCCATGAGCAGGGCCGTGCCGGCCAGCGCCGTCATCGCGGTGGGATACCGCTGTTCGTTGGCCGACCAGCTGCCCCGCCGCGACTGCCGGGCCACCAGCCAGTCGAGACCACGGCCCACCACCTGTTCCACCGCGGCATCGGCCGCCGCCACCGGACCGCCGGCGCGAAACGCCGCCATCACCAGGATCGCCACCAGCGCGATGCGATGAACCAGGACGGGCTCATGGAACTGGCGACACATGCAAATCGGTGGAACCGGGTCCGGCCGTCAAAAGGGAAAGGGAAGCGTGAGCAGACGATTCCACCAGTATTCCAGTTCCGTGCCGATGTCGCCAGCCACCAGCGGCTTGGAACTCGCCTGAAACGGCTGCTGCGCGGCGAGCGGCTCGCCCGTGAACTCCATCTCGATCGCCGCAAGCCCGACCCCGACCGGCACGATCGAGATCATGTGCCGGTCCGGATCGCCCACGGCATCGCACCCGAAGAGAAGCTGGGGCTGCGCGAGGAGGGTGTCGTCGGCATGCACGGCATGGCCTGTTCGCTTGTCGAGGCACAGCATGCTCAGCCTCGGCCGCTCGCCATTGCGACGCGTCTCGATCTGGCGGGCGAAGAGCAGCACCGGCAGCTCCGACGGCGGATCGGGATGCAGGCAATGCCGCAGGATCGTGGCGGGGCACGGCCAGAGCATCTGGCCATTCCGTCGATCGACGGCCCAGATCGAGCCCGTGATCGGCTCCCCGCCGGCCGTCATCTGCGGCAGCGGTGTGACCGTGCAGATCCGGTCGATGACCTGCCGCTCCGCATCGGTCTCCGCACGTCCGGCGATGACGAGCAGGCGATCCCGCCACGGCACCACCTCCAGCCGTTCCAGACGCTTGGGCATCTGGGGGAGGTCTGTCGTAAACGCCACGCGGCGTTCCGCCAGATCGATGATCGTCAGCCTGCCCGAGGGCTCAAGGATCGCCAGATCGCCCCCGGCCAGCGTGACCCGCGAATCACCCGAAAACTCTCCCAGTTGCCACCGTCGCATGTCGATGGGATCGATGATCTCCAGACCCACCGAGGTGGCGACCGCGCGGCCGGCCGATCCGGTCTCGGTGCGGGTCACCGACACGATGGCCCGGCCGTGGGTCATCAGCCGCTGCGCCCTCTCGGGCAGGTCGCATGTGCGAAGGAGGCGGCCCGTCGCCATCGAGAACACCTTCGCCCCGCGGCCGTTGGATGGGCAGACGCACAGCACGTCGTCGTCGCCGAACACCGCCCCGGCCTCGGGCAGGCGCCGCCGCTCCCACACGAGCCCGCCGGTCGCCGGATCGCGCAGTTGAATCCCTCCGTCCACCAGCATCGGCACACCGGTGACACGAGCCGGGCTGTCGGGCAGAGCCGTGAACCGCGCCAGCGTCGGGCCGGGCTCCGGTTCGGGGATCGGCATGCCGAGCGGAACACTGCCGATCCGCGGAAATCGACGATCCGAAAGCCGGACGGCGAATCCCGGCTGCGGGATCGTGCTGTTTCCTTCGGCGGTCCAGAGGCGTCGGTGGCCGCCGCCGAGGCCATCGGTCGCCGATCCGGCCAGTTCGTAGGCGGCCACGAATCCGCCCGACCTCACCACGGCCACACGGCCGATCACGGTCACATCGGCCATCGACGGATTGAAGCCACCCATGCCGAATGGCTGGGGCCGTTCAAACGCGAGCGGACCACCGAGCCGTCGTCCCAGGCCGTCACTCACAACGAGGCCGCCTTGTTGCATGTCGAATGCGAACCGCACGCCCGGAAGCATCGCTTGGTCCCCGGCCTCCACATGGAGTGGAACCGTCCGGCTGATGCCCACCATGGCCCCGTCGCGGTGCGACGGATTCTGCACCCGCTTCACCGCGACTCGGCCAAGCGGCCATGCCCCGTCGATCGCTGCGTCGGCCCCTGATGCGAGATCGTCGCGGGCGGCGGCCACGGCAGCCGACGACGACTCGCGGTCGCTTGGCGTTCCCGCATGCAGCAGTTCGAGCAGGACGAAATCCCGCTGAACCGCCATCGACCTCGCCGCATCGCCGTCTGAATGGTCGGCCGCGATCATATCGGCCAGGCACTCGGCCAACGCCCGCCTGGCCTCGATCGCAGCGGGGTGCCGCCCGAAGCGATCGATGAACGCCACGAGCGCCTTGGCACGGGCGTCGCTCGGGGCCTTCTCCCCACGAATGGCATCGAGCGCGGCTGATGCGTAGGAATCGATGTCGGAGCGGACCTCGGCGGGGCCGCGATCACGCAGTTCGCTCACGCGTGATTGAATCCAGCGGGCGAGCGTCATGCTCAGCCTCGGCTCGCGACCGTCCGCCACCAGATGGTCACCGGCCATGGCCTCGCCGGCGGGCAACTCCACAAGGCCTCGGCAGGCTGCCCAGGCCGAGGAAAAATCACCAGTCTTCAGGAGACCGTCGATCGCGACCCTCATGCCGCGGCCGGCGATCTCCGCGCCCGGCCGAATTTTCGCCAGATCGTTCCAGAGCGCCGCTGCGACCGCGGGATCCCGCTCCATGGCGAAGACCATCGCGTCGGCGAGCGTGTCGGGGGGGAACCGATCGGGGGCGGCAGCCTGCGCCGCCAGGAGATCGGCGAGGCCTGTGGACACGGAGCCCTGGTCGATCTGGAGCTGGCCGCGCCAGATGAGCCTCCAGACATCGTCGCCATCGGAAGGCGTGTCGATGGCCGCAGCTTCGATCCGGGCCTTCAGGGGCACCGTCTGATGAAAGACATCGAGCGAGTCGGCAGCCTGGGAGAGCAGTTCGCCACGGTAGGAGACGAGATTGCCGGGCACCGCCCCGCCCCGCCCCGAGGAGCGGCCCACGATCACCCCGGAGGCCGTGTCGATCTCCACGACCTCGGGAGTATCGAGCGGCACGAACAGTCGGTCGGCGGCCACGAGCGCCCGACCACAGACCGCGCCGCCGTCGGCCGCAAGGGGCGTTGTCCAGATGGTCTTGCCGGTCTCGATCGATACGGCCTCGACGGAGCGACGGCCGACGATCATCACGCACTGGCCGGTCGCTCCGGCGATGTAGAGCCCCTCGTTTCGCGGACGTTTCCAGGCGACCGTGCCCTCCCGGAGGTCGATGCAGTGCATCTCGTCCGCCTCGCCGGGCGTCAGGATGACACGGCCATTGGCCAGCACGGGGCTGCCATCGAGCCAGCGACGGGAGCCGCCCGGCCCATCGTCCGCCGATTGGATCACCATCCGCCCGCCGATGACACGGCCTGGCACCTGCAATCGCACGCCGTTGTTCATCGCGACCACGTCGCGCGGTTCGGCAACACGGTAGTGATACGCCCACAAGAGCGTGCGGGTGGCGAGATCGACGGCCACGACCGCGCCCGCGCCGGTCGGACAGACGAGCACTCCCTCCGCCAGCGCCGGCGAGAGCCCCGCCACACGCCGCGGCTGGTTGTCACGATTATCGACGCGATTCTGCTCGTCGAGTTCCACCAGCGGTTGCGACCAGAGCGTGGAGCCTGTCCGGGCATCGAGAACATCGAGCCGAACCTCCCCCAACTCCTCGACCAGGAGAAAAAGACGGTCTCCCAGCGGAAGTGGCGGGCCGAGCTTCCATGTCGGCGCCCCTCCCTCTCGGCCGGCCGACGTCGAAGGCAGCCGCCACCGCAGCCGACCGGCATCGACCAGATCGTAGGCCGCCAACGTGTTGCCGCCGTTCCAGCTTCCGACGACGGCATTCTCGAACCGTATCTGTGCCTCGATTCCATCCCTCGCGATGATGGCGTCGGGATGGCTTTCCACCGCGAAGACCAGGCGGCCGTCGCTGGCGAGCGTGCCGCTGGTGGCATCGTCGAACACCGGCGCGAGCGTCTTTCGGAGGAAAAGATCGACGGCCGTCGTCGTTGCGTCGTCGGCATCCGGCTGGGCGGCGGTGCTGAGAGCCACGGTCGTCGCCCCACCCGTTTGCAGCCAGCGTCGCTTGCCCGTTTCGAAGTCGACGGCCAGCAGCCCCATCGGCGTGTGCAGGATGATCGTGCCGTTGACCGCGAGAGGGGCCGATGCCGGCACAAGCGGCCTGTCGCGGTCGGCTCCTCGCTTGCGTCGTTCCTCGAGCCATGTGGCCTCCTCCGGATGCCGCGTGAGCGGCACGCGATACCGCGGCACGAGCAGCGGTCGCGATGCATCCGAGAGGGCGTTGCGGCCCGGATCGCCCCGGTGCATGCACCAGTCGGCTGCGGCCCGAATGCCCCCCGCAGGCGGAGCACCGACCGTGCCCGCCAGCCAGTCGAGCCCTCGACCTGCGGCGAACGAAACGCTCACGTCACGACCGGCGATCCGAGTGGTCGTGATGTTCCCCGCGCGGACGGCATCGAGAATCGCCGAAGCCCGCGCCGGGTCTCCGGCCCGTTGCCACGCGGCTGCCCGCATGATCGAGAGCGTCGGTTCGAATCGGGTCGCTCCGGCGGCATGCAGTCGATCGAGCCACGCCGCTGCGGTGAGGGATTGGCCGTCCTCGAGCGACTCCAGGGCCACGAGCAATGCCGCCCGCTGCCCCGCCGGCGTGTTGAGCCACCGTCGCGCCACCCCGGCCACCGCCGAACGATCCCCGGCCGCAACGGCTTCCCGGAGCAGGCGGTCGGCCCGGGCGCGAAATTGCAATTCGTAGGCCGCACGTCCTTCGGGCGGGAGGCTGCTGATCAGTCGGCCCGCCTCCACCTTCACGCTCTGCCATGTGGCGGCACCGACGTCTTTCTTGAAGAAGGAGTCGCGATCGCCCGCGACGAGTTCGTCGAGCAGCGTGGCCGAGTCGCTCCAGCGTGATTCGGAGATCAGCCGACGGGCGGCCGCCAAACGGCGCTCGACACCTCGATCGACAGGCAGGTAGACGCCCCGCTCATCGGCCGACTCACCATCGGCATCGCGATCATCCCCCTGGCCCCCTTCTTGGGCGCACGCAGCCGGGTCGGATGGAACCGCCCACTGAATGAGCCACGGGCCGGCCATCGCAAGGAGCCCGGCCACGATGAACGGCTTGGGCACGGCGGTCCACCGTTTCCCGTGAATACGGCCGTGGATCCGCGAAGCCGATCGGGGCCGCAATCTGTCCAAGTGTTCCCGTATGCCCATCACCCACCGCATTCGGCACCTGATTCCAGCCCTGTCGGCCCACGGGGGATCGGCACACGTGTCTCCTGCCCGAAGCCAACGCTCACGGCATCATACCGGGATCGCCGGGGCGTGCGGTGGGCGATGCCGGGATCCCGGGGTGGGCCCGGCCCGGCATCACCAAAAACCATCGAAATCCCCGTAAAAAAGCGATTGCGAGCCCGTGGGCGTGGGCTTCCGGTGCGGTTTTCCGGGGGCGGCCCCGGTTTGAAGGGGCAATTTTTCCGGAAGAAATTGACTTTTCGGGTTGCATTTTCGATTTCAGAGAATCTAATCGCCCATGCTTTCGGCACCGGTGTGCCGGGCTTCCGTTCGCGGTGGGGGTACTACCGCACGCAACACTTAGCATCGTGGAGGAGTTGGAAATGGCGAAAAAGTCGGGTAGCAAGCCGATGACGAAGACGGAGATCATGCGGAGCATCTCTGAGATCACCGGGCTCCAGAAGAAGGACGTGGTCGCGGTCATGGAAGCGATGACCAGCGAGATCCAGAAGGCCCTCAAGGGGAGCGGAATCGGTGTTTTCTCGATTCCCGGTCTCGTGAAGATCGAGCGTCGCAAGGTTCCGGCTCGCCCGGCGCAGAAGGGCGTGAAGAATCCCTTCACGGGCGAACTGCAGGATCGCCCGGCGAAGCCGGCCAGCGTGAAGGTCCGGGTCCGGGCCCTCAAGAATCTCAAGGCGATGGTGCAGGGCTGATCGCCCCGCATCGCTCCGCCGAGGACGAACATGAAGCGGGCGGTGCCAAACGGCACCGCCCGCTTTTTTTGTGCCTCCACGCCTTTCCGCGACGACGGGCGTGGCACCAAGTGGACAGGGCCGGAATCGAACCGGCGACACACGGATTTTCAGTCCGTTGCTCTACCAACTGAGCTACCTGTCCGTGACCCCGACTATTGTTCGGGCGTGTCGCGCCGTGTCAACGCGGTGGCGCCGGATGCGGAATCCACCCCATCCGTCAGCGGCGATGCCTGGTGCCGAGGAACCATGAAAAGGCCAGGTGGGCCACCGACACGATCAGGAACGTGGCCAGCCCGCCCCAGAGCGGCCGCACCTCAAACTCCGGCACAGCCCATGCGGCGACGGCTGCGGCCACGGTCCCAAGAACAGCCATCGGCGAGGCAACAAGAACTGCTGCCACGATCTGCCGGCCCATGGAGAGCCATGACCGGGAGCTCCCGCGGGCAGCCCCACGTTTGCGATTCGCGCCGCCCCCCCGCGAGCCGGGTGGTGCGACGGACGTATCGTCGAGTTCGAACGCATCTCGGACGGTTTCGGCCGAGAGCTGCAGCTCCGAGAAGGACGTTGGATCAAAGCCGGACAGGCTGCTTGAGGCGGCTGCCGAGGATGGCATCATCGAGCCCTTCTGCCCGACGGGAAAGGGCACGGGAGCGGACGTGAGCCACGGACGCAACTGCTCGATCACGGCGTCGGCCGTCCGAATCCGTTCGGAGGGGGATGGCCTCATCATCGCACTGATGACTGCGGCGAAGGCATCGTCGATCTGCGGGACGATCGTTCGCACCGATGGAAGCGGTCCCGATAACTGTCGGCGTTCCTTCTCCTCGCGGTTTTCTCCCGGAAAGGGTGGCTGCCCGGTGACGGCGAAGAAGAGCGAGCATCCCAGGCCGTAGATGTCGGCCTCCGGCCCCACCTTCTGCGGCGCACGAATCTGCTCTGGGGCGGTGTATCCCGGCGTCCCCACGCGACGGCCCGACTTCATCGAGTCGGCATCCACGAGCGAACCGGCCAGCCCGAGGTCAAGCAGCTTCACGCGGCCGTCACGGGTGACGAGGAGATTCCCCGGCTTGACGTCCCGGTGCACGAATCCACGTCGGTGGGCGTAGGCCAATCCCCGTGCGGCTTGTGCGATCACCAAGGCCGCCCGCTGCAGGTCGAGCGGGCCGTGCCGCTCCACCTGGCGGCGAAGATCCCGACCCGCGATGTATTCGGTGACGAGATAGTGGACGTTGCCGTCGTACCCGGCGTCGAGGGCCCGGACGATGTTCTCATGGTCGAGTTCCGCAAGCATGCGAATCTCGCGTTGGAACGCAGCCTCGGTATGGGCGTTCATCTTGGAGTGCGGCAGAACCTTGACCGCCACGACCCGTTTCATGATGCCGTGTTCGGCCTTGAACACCTGCCCCATCCCGCCACGGCCGATCTCGTCGAGAATCCGATACTGCCCGAGCGTGAACCGCGTCCGGCCCCGGAGCAGCTCGCGGGCCTGAAACTTTGTCAGCAGTTTCTGCGACACGGCCAGTTCGGCGAGGGCACGATCCGCCCCGGCCGGATCATCCAGATCGTTCGCCGCACCGCTCTCCTGCCGACGATCGGTCTCGAGCGATTCGATTTGCTGCGCGGAAAGAAGGCCGCTGGCGGCCGCCAGATCGCGAAAGCGTCTTGGAGGCCCGCCGTCGCCGCCTTTGGGTGTTGAATCAAACGCCATGATGGAGAAGGGGGTGCCCCACTTGAAGTGGGAGTCGAGTTTATCCTCGCGATGACCGAAAGAGCATTGGGTGCCTTTTTTTCCAGGACTCTGGCGGGGCCCGCTCGAGCCGCACGCGTTTTCCCGTCACGGGATGGTCGAAGGCCAGGGCTCTGGCATGCAGAGCGATCCCAACCGGAAAGTGCAGCCTGGAGCCATACAACCGGTCGCCGACGATCGGGCAACCGCGGCTTGCCAACTGGGCTCGCAACTGGTGGCGGCGGCCCGACGAAGGCTCGAGTTCCACCAGCTGCACCTCACCCACGCGCCGGACGACACGGGCTCGGACGTGGGCCTCCTGCGTCCTGCCAGGGCCTTCTTCTCCGTCGGGCCTCTCGATCGTATCCCGCCACTCGACCCACTGGCCCAGGGGCGCCGGAAACCGACCACCGCAGATGGCGATATAGGATTTCTCGACGGAACGCTCGCGAAACTGACGAGACAGGCTGGCGGCCGCGGCCCGGGTCTTGGCCATCACGACGATGCCCGAAACCGGCGCATCGAGCCGGCTGACGACGCCCACGAACCCACCCGGCCCCAGGCGATCCTTGACCATCGAGAACAGGCTCGCGACGCCGCGGGCCGCATTGGCCGTCGGCAGGCCGGCGGGCTTGACGGCCACGAGCACGTCGTCATCCTCCACGATAACGACCAGTGGCTCGGCTCCCTCGGCCGGGCCGGAGGCTCCAAGAGGGGCAGGCGCTCCGGCCTTGGGCCGCTGGGCGGCCGGCGGTCGGTGACGTCCGTGGCTGGATCGACGTGGGGTCATGATGCCAGAGTCGCCTGTGACGATCGTGCTTGCAAGCCGCTCACCGCGGCGGCTTGAACTGGCGACGGCCCAGGGCTGGCACGTGCAGGTCGTCATGCCACCCGACGAGGCCGAGGCCACCGCCCCGCCCCGCCAGGCCGGCGAGCCACTCGAGGCCTTTGTGCTCCGGCTGGCCCGGGCCAAGGCCGAGGCCGTGGTCGCGGCCGGCACCCCGGGCCTGATCCTCGCCTGTGACACGCTCAGCGAGGTCGATGGGGAGCCCCTTGGCAAACCGGCTGACGAAGGCGATGCCCGCCGCATGCTCGAAAAACTCTCGGGCAGGCATCACCGCGTGGTGACAGGCGTCTGCCTGTGGCAGCGGCCGGAACACGACGCCCCCCGGCTCGCCACCGCCGAAAGCACGCTGGTCATGGAGGTGCTCGCGCCAGAGTTTCTCGACTGGTATCTGGCCAGCGGCATGTGGCGAGGAAAGGCCGGCGCCTGCGGCTTTCAGGACGAGCGGCTTCCCCTCCGGCTGATCGCCGGCAGCCCCTCCAACGTGGTCGGCCTGCCCATCGAACTCGTGACGGCCATGCTCCGCGAGAAAACGAGCCCGCCTTGAGATGACTGGGCACGTCTCCGCGCCCAGTCCGGCTCGGGGCTGCCCACGGAATAAGAATACGGCGAGGCTTCGGGCTCCCCGCACTCCCAGAGCCCGCGGAGCAGGCCAGCGCCGCCAAGGAAGGCGGCGCCTAGCCAGGTCCGCTAAAGCCGAGGGCAGGAGGCCCGTAGCGGACCTCCGGCGACGGCGTACGGGGGGC
>JBJTDB010000005.1:0-1636 GCA_046092145.1 Planctomycetia bacterium
CCCACGGAACTTTCGGGCCATATGTCCAGCGCCCACACCATCTCCGATGTCTACAGACTTCTCCTGACTGAGGCTGGGGTCGGGCAGCGACACCCAGCCGTCCGGGTCGCGGCGTGACCGTGCTCCTCTGCGGAGCGACGAGCAGCCGGCCCTGTCTGGCCGCGAGTGGTCACGATGCAGGGCGACGGAAGTAGAGCATCGCTCCCAGCGTGCCGCCGTGGTCCGTGAATTCCATGAAGACCTCCTGGACACCGAGATCCTGAACGCAAAATAAAAGCGAGTTGGCGTCGTAGGTATTCATTTGCATTTCCGGGTCAGGCGGGAGGCGACGGATCCACCTCCGCATGATGCGTTCAAAGCGGCGACCGAGGTCATGAAGCCGCGACAGCATTGGTCGCGCCAGGTACGGGTTGGCCCCGCAGGATCGGCGAAACGACCTCTTCGAGTAGGTGAGGTGCACCGCCGCCAGCCCTCCGGGCCGAAGGTGCCCAAGGAGCTTTTGGAAAATAGGCATGCCCCTGACCACGGGGATGTGCTGAAAAACGATGAAGGAGTGGACGAGATCGAACTGCCCGATGGAGTCGTCGACGTCATCCGTTGACGTGAGGAGTTGTACGTTGACGAGTCCACGCGACTCGCAGTTGCGGCGAGCCTCCGCCAACATCGACTCCGAAACATCGAGCCCTACGACCTCGGCCCCGGTTTGCGCGAACGGGATCACGAGTCGCCCCGTGCCGCAGCCGAAGTCAAGCACCCGCTGCGGCGCGAATCCGTGATCGAAGTGCCGCCGGCACACATCCAGAACGTGTCGGACGTGCTCTTCACCGGATGCGAAAAACTCCGCTTTCGCGTCGGGGGTGATGTTTTCGCTTCGGAACTTCTTGTCGGCGAGGACGCCGAAGTAGGGGTTGTGCTTGCCCCACGCTTCCCAGGCTTGATCGGGACCCATGGCTCCTTCCACGTCGTTCGGGCCGGTCTCTCGAACCGTCGGGATGGTACAGGCAGGGCTGCTTTCACGGATAGCCCGTCGCCGGCGCGGGCAGCATCGCGGATCCGTATACACTGCCCCTCAGAGCATGGCCTCGGCTACGGCCATCGTTGGCAGAATAAGAAGATCACGCATCGCAGGGTTTTAGTTGCATGAACATCCTCGTCACCGGCGGTGCCGGCTTCATCGGCAGCCACATTGTGGATGGCCTGCTCGAGGCAGGCCATTCCGTGGCCGTCATCGATGATCTGTCGAGCGGCACCAGGGACAACCTGCCCCGCGACGTGCCGCTCCATGCCATCGACAACGTCGATGGCTCGGCCGTCGCGCGGGTATTCGCGGCAGAACGGCCCGACGCCGTCTGCCACCAGGCAGCCCAGATGTCAGTGAGCCGCTCCGTCCGCGAGCCGCTCTTCGACGCCCAGGTCAACTGCATCGGCCTCATCAACGTGCTCGATGCCGCGGTGAAGACAGGCTGCAAGCGATTCGTCTTCGCATCCAGCGGCGGCGTGCTCTACGGCGACGTGACGCCGCCGGCACCCGAGACGCCGCCAGCCAACCCCGTGAGCCCCTACGGCATCACGAAGTGGGTCGGCGAGCGGTATCTCGAGTTCTACGCCCGTGAACACGGGCTCGCGACGGTGGCGC
>JBJTDB010000006.1:0-14955 GCA_046092145.1 Planctomycetia bacterium
CGAATGTTTATCAGCACGGGCTCGGACAACTCGGGCACACCGCTCAGTTCGAAGACCGACCAATGCACCTCGCGTTGCCGCGGCGCCACGCTCCAGCCGCGACCGGGGTTCGAGCGATCGGTGTCGGCGGCCTGCGCGACCGCGAACCCGTCGGACGAAAAATCGGCCTGCGGATTCTGGAGCGAGATCGTCGTGCGGTCGCCCGGCCGCGAGACGGGCGCGACCCCAAGCTCCACCTCGGTGACGACGAAGCTGCCATCCGGGCCGCGGCCCGCGCCACCGCCGGGGAGCCGTGGATCAGGACTCGCCTCGAGCCGGAGGCCCGTGATCCTGCCGGGCTCGACGGTGGTTGTGAAATCGATGGTGGCGTCGCCCCCCTGCGGGCCCGACACGAAGATCGACCCGTCGGGCAGCGTCTCGAACGTGGTGCCCGAGGTGGAGAAGATCTTCTCGGGCTTCACCACCTGCCACGCCGGCATCTTCGCCGTCTGCTCCTCGTAGTGAAGCAGGGCCGCATCGGGATCGGCCAGATGCTTCTCGATCGCCGTGACGGCCGCGGCGATCCGCTCGGCTCGCTTCTTCTCGAGATCGAGCCGCGTCGGCTCGTAGGCCGCGGTGCCCTGTTCGAGGGCGGCGCGGGCGTCGGCGATCCGCTCCTGCCTCTGCCGCTCGCGCTCGACCTTTTCCGTCTTCCAGGCCTCTTCGGCCACGGCGAGATCCTTCACGATCGACTCGTGGTCGGTTGCGATCGCCTGCATGAGGTCGGTCACCGCGGCCAGTTCCTCGGGCCTGCTCGACCGGTTGAGAATCCGCAGAAACACCTCTTCCACGACCCGCCGGTCGTCGGGCTCTCTCGCAACGAGCTTTGCCAGCTCGCTGCCGGAATCACCGAGCACGTCGCCCACGGCCGGACCGCTGGCCAACGCCATCACCGGCCCGAGCGCGAGCCCCCCGGCCCGCTCGCACTCGCAGGCGCTCTCGCGGGCGGGCTTGCCGAAGGTCTGGAGGAAACCGCCGCCCAGGGCGCTGGCCACATCGGGCAGCGCGGCCGCCCGCGTGCCGACGGGATACCCGGGAAATCTCGTCGGCGAGCCCACGGCGGCATGCAACGCGTCGAAGATGGTCTCGGCCGGCAGCCGCCGAGGCAGCGCATGGGAGTAGTTGATCTTGTCGTCTTCGTTCCACTTCGTGCTCGTGATCGCCAGGCCGTAGGTCCGCGAGGTGCAGATTTCCGCGAGCATCTTCCGCACGTCGAATCCGCCTGCGATGAACGCCTTCGTGAGATGGTCGAGCAGCGCCGGGTTCGTCGGCGGATTGCCGGCACGGATGTCGTCGATCGGGTCGATGATGCCGGTGCCGAAGAGGTAGCCCCATAGCCGGTTCACATAGCTCCGTGCGAAATAGGGGTTATCCGGCGAGGTGAGCCAGGCGGCGAGCTGCTGTCGCCGCGTTCCCTTCTCCGGCGCCGTGAACCGGCACTCGAACGGGAACTTCGGCGGCACGTCTTTGCCGGTCCGTTCGTGCTTGATGTCGCCCGTGGGGGCATCCTTCACCACCTCCCAGAGCGGCTTGGCCCCCTCGACCGCCGTGCCACCGATCGTGCGATCCTTGCTCTCGGGATCCTTCTCGAGCGACACCTGCGCGAAGAAGGCGGCCGTCTCGAAATATTGGTCCTGCGTCCAGCGCTCGAACGGATGATCGTGGCACTTGTTGCAGTTGAACCGCACGCCGAGGAAGAGATGCGTGGTGTTCTCCATCGTGAGGGCGGGGTCGCGGAGCGTCTTGTAGTAGGCGGCGGCGGGATGCTCGCGGTTGGAGCCGGTGGCCGTGAGGATCTCCCGGGCGAACTGGTCGTAGGGCACGTTGTCGGCCACCTGCCGACGGATCCAGTCGCGGAGGCCCTGCGCCCCCTCCTTCCCGAGGAACTTCGGGTTCACCTGGAGGAGATCGGCCCACTTGTTGGTCCAGTGCTCCACGAAGGCGTCGCTGGCGAGCAGCCGCTGTACCAGTTCGGCCCGCTTCACCCGCACGTCGCGGCCGTCGGCAAGAAACGCCCGCACGTCGGCCGACGTGGGGGGCAGGCCGGTCAGGTCGAGCGACACGCGGCGGAGGAATTCGTCGTCGGAGCAGAGAGGCGCAGGCTCGATCTGCATCGCACGCCACTTCGCCGCGACACGTTCGTCGATCGGACCCCACGAGTCTGGCGTGGCCCACTGAAAGCCGCTGCGATCCCCCATCACGGTGAGCGTGACGGCCGCATAAGCGCCCTCGTAGCGGACGAGGATCGGCGCCTCGCCGCGACGAACCGCGGTCACGAGGCCCGTGGCATCGGCCGTCGCCACCTCCGTGTTGCCGCTCTCGAGGAAGGCTTGCCGCGTGACGTCGCGCGACGTGCCGTCGGCATAGGTCGCCATGACGCGGAACTGCTGCCGTCGATCGGGCAGGTCGATCACGGCCGCCGCGGGGCTGACCGCGATCTTCACCACCCGCGGTGTGGACAGGTCGAGCTTCGCCCCCTCCTCAATCCAGCGACGGACGATCTGATTGGTCGGCTCCTCGACCCGCGCGAGCAGACCGCCCTGATGGGGCGCCGTCGCCGACGCCTTGAGGAGCATGAGGCTGTCGTCGGGACTCGCGAGGTTGACGCGGCGGCTTCCGTGGTCGTCGGTGAACGCCCGCAGGTCGAATACCGGGTCGTAGCCGCGGAGCGAGAGCTTGAAGCCGTTCTTTCCCTTGGCCGCACCGTGGCAGGTGCCCTGGTTGCAGCCCAGCCGCGTGAGCACGGGATTCACATCGCGCACAAAATCGACGTGCGGCATCGCCCCGGCTCCCGTGACCCGCACGTCCACGTTCGCCGACACCGCGCCATGCGACACCCGCAGCCGCGCCGCGCCGTCGGCGAGCGGCCGGACGAGCCCGCCGGGGCCGATGCTGACGAGCTTCATGACGTCGGCATCGCCATCGTTCGTGAACGAGACACTTCGCGTGAGATCGAGCCGGCGGCCGTCGGCCAGCCGGCCGGTGCACACCAGCTGCACCGCCGCGAAGGGACCGTCGAGGACCAACTGCGACGGCTCCACCTCGATCGCCGTGATGCCCGTGGGCGCCGGCGGATCGGGCTCGAGCGTAGCCTCCGCCGGCCAGGGAAGCGGCGGCCGCTGGCCGGCTGTGGTGACGGCGTCGAGCCTCGCGACGGGGAACTGACGCGTGGCCGCGCCGCCTGCGTCGTAGAAACGCACGATGCCGTCGGCCCCCGCGGTGTCCACCTCGCCCGACTGCGGATGAAACGCCACGGCGTAGAGCGCGGTCTCCGGTACGGCGACCTTCGCGAGGAGCTTCGTCGAGGCATCGCGAAAGTCGTCGAAGGCCTTCCATTCGGCAGGGCTGCGCTGGCTGCCTTTCGTACGGCTCTCGCCCGGCACCTTCGCCATGATGTCGAGGATCGGCTTGGGCACGTCGTCCTCGAGGCCGTAGCTGGCCACGACAAGTTCACCGTGGCCATCGAGGCCACCGACCGCCGCCACCCGCGTGCCGTCGGGGGAGAACCGCAGGTTGAAGACCCGGCCACTCACCGCATGAAGCGGGAAGATGAGGTTGGCATCGTCGCCGATCACCCGCTTCGTATGACGGTGGATCCGGTAGGCCCGCGGCGTGCCGTCGGCACCGGCGGCGACGATGTGCTCGAGCACGGGATGCCGATCCACCGCCATGAGTCCGCCGCGAAGCGCGCCGGGCGTGATCGATGTGATGTTGTCGACGAACCGCTGCGTCGCCAGCTCCGTGAGCTTCACGCTCATGTCGCGGCCCAGCGAGATCACATGGTCGCCCTTGGGGGCAAAGACCGTATCGAGCACCCAGTCCTCGTGGGCTCCCTGGAAGAGCACTTGTTCTCCGGTGGCCGCGTCGATCGCACGGAGCGAGTTGTCGGCGCAGCCGAAGGCGACGAGCCTGCCATCGGGCGACCAGCAGCCGCCGTAGACGGTGTCGAACGAGACCGGTCGCGAGAGCACGAGCGAGCCATCGGCGACGTTCCAGATCTGCACCTCGCCCATCCGCGACGGATTGCCGCCAGTGACCGCAAGCCTGGTGCCGTCGGGAGAGAACCGCACCCGCTCGACCCGCTCGGAGAGACCCACGAGCCGGAGCTTCAAGGAGGGCGACTGGCCCGCCGCGACGTCGAACACGAGCACCTCATGGAAGCCGGTGACGGCGAGCAGCCGGCCGTCGGGCGAGAAATCGAGCGACGTCACGACCGGCTGGCGCGTGTAGACAGGCGGGTGCTCGGCATCGACCTTCTGGCCGGCGCTGGCCGGCGTGTCGTCCTGCGCGCCTTCGAGAATCCACCGCGTGACGAGGTCGATCTCGGCCTGCGCAAGCGGCTTGCCTCCCTTGGGCATTTCCGCATGGCCGGAGGCGTCGGGCGTGATCTGCGACACAAGCGTGCTGTCGGCCGGCTTGCCCGGCAGGATTCCGGCCTGGCCCGAGTCGCCGGCGGACAGCATCCGCGGCACCTCGGTCATCACGAATCCGCCCTCCGCCTTGGCCGGCTGATGGCAGCCCTGGCAGTGGGCCTGGAAGAGCGGGCGGATCTGTTTGAAATAACTGACGGGCGGCTGAGCCTCAGCGGCCGCCGCCACCAGGAGCGCGTGTGGGAGCACCTGAGGGAGGATGAGGGCCGCCGCGACCAAGACGGCCCGCAGTGAGACATGCAACGCCATGGCTGCTCCTTGGAGGAAAGCAGAATCCGGTGCCCGCACGCCTTGAAGACGCACCGGCAGCCGGCCGGAATTCACCTGTCGCGAACCGTCGTTTCTATCGTTCGGACCGCCGTACGCTGGGCCACTCCATACCTTAACTGCATCACGCGGTCCGGTTCAATCATGAAAGACACGCCCCTCGCCCGTCAGCGGGTTCTGGCGAATTCGACCGTGGCCCGTTCGGCGTGCGACCAGTCGATGCCATCGGCGAGCGTGACACGCACGCCCACGCCGCCCACACACCGCACGACCCCCGGCTTGTGCGGAAAGCAGTCGTCCTGCAGGACGATCCTCTCCGCGGGCGTGTCGAGGCGGTAGCGATAGGTCTGCGTGAGCGCGGGGCCCACTGAGTGCCCGGTGAAGACGAGCGTGGCTCCCTCGGGCGCCGTCACCCGGAGCGTCGTGGCCAACTGCCTGCCGCGGCGGTCGAAGAAGTCGGCCTCCGGATGCTGGGCCAGTTCGACGAGAGCCTCGTCCGCTCCCAGGCCGATCCGATACTCGATCGTCCACCCCCGCTCATCTGCGCTGGCCGCGATGGTGCGCTGCGAATGGCCGAACCCGCCATCGTGGGCCGACGTCGTGGTCATGTTCTCCATCGAGATCGCGATGAAGAGCGCGACGGCCGCGACCAGCCGGCAACGCGATCTCATGAGCGGCTTGCGCCGCGAGAGCGCCTCAGTTCCCATCTGCATGTGCGGCCTCCTGCACGAACTTCAACAGCTGATGGTCGTCGATCCCGCTGCCGGCGAAGGCTGCGAACGCCGTGCCTGTGCCGCAGTGCGCGACGAGCCGGCGGCGCTGCTCCGCGGAGCCGTGCCGTGCGATCAGCCGCGCGGCGGTGGCCAGCAGCTTCGGCTCTGAGGCCAGCAGATCCTCCTCGGCCCACGCCGGGCACTCACCGAGGCTCGAGCACGCCAGCAGCACGTCCATCTTCTCCGTCGGCCCGCCGCGGCGGTGAAGCGATTGGAGTTCCACGCTGGCGTCGGCATCGCCCAGCCGCGCGAGGCCCACGAGCGCCACCAGCCGCAGGCGATACCGCCAATACACCGCTTCGCTGAAGGCCTGCTCGGCGAGGATCACCGGCGGATGCGCCGCGAGCACCTGCTCGAGGAATGGCCGCGCGGCAGGATCCCGCCAGTTGCCCAGGGCAAAGATCGCTTCCTGACGGTGACCATCCGACGGATCGTCCTGTGCCACCCGGATCAGCGGCGGCCCGATCGCCTCGCGGTCGTCGGCCGACAGGCCCTCCACTGGCGCGAAACATTGGATCGTCGCCAGGCGGAGATCACCGTTGCGGATGCCGAGCAGCGGGAGCAGGCGTCGTCGGAAACCCCCGGTCGCGTGGGCGAGAGAGGCGATCGCCGTCTGACGAACGACCACTGCCGCCGAGTCGTCAAACGCCAGATCGATGGCCGCCGTCTCGAAACCGGGGAGCCGTCGAGCGGCTACAAGCCGCAGCGCTTCCTCGTGGCCGCGGTCACCTTTCCCAAGAAGCAGCGACACCGCCTCGGCGGCGAGCGGCAGGGGACCCTGCCGCAGCACCGCAAGCGCGGGATCGACGAACTCGAAGGGCTCGGCCCGCAGGGCCTCAAGCGCGATCGGCTCGTTGCCGCGCGGATGCACCGCCATCGCCAGGAGCGCGACATACTGGGCCCGGCTCGGTGGCCCCGGCAGCCTCGGCCACAGCTCCCGAAGCAGAGCGGCATGATCACGCTGTTCGTCCGCCGCCAGCACCTCGAGCGCCGCCTCCACCACGGCCGGTTCCGCGAGCGGCTGGCCCGGCAGGTGTCGCTCAAGGCATGCCGCCACCTCCTCGCCGAGGCAGGTTTTTTTTTCGAGCACGTGAAGCGTGCCGATCCCTGTGTCTTTCGAAGTGGCCGCCAGTCCCGTGCGGGCGGCCGCTTCGAAGGCACTGTGCCTGCTCGGCCAGCCGGCGAGAAATTCGAGCCAGGCCTCGTAGACCGGCCCGCTCGGCACGGCAGGCGGATGCGCGGCGAGCGCCGCGAGGGCCTCGTCGAGCCCGGGGAGCGGCCGCGTCTCCCGCCCGCGGGCGAGGCGGCGGTTCCAGGCCCGCAGCAGTTCGAGCGGCGGGGAATCGTGGGCCAGCCGTGCGAGCGACACGCACGGAGTGAGCCGCACGATCAGATCAGCCGCCCGCCGGTCGTTCCCATGGGCGACGAGCCGGGCAAAGAGTTTGCGGGAGAGATCATCATCGGCCGCGGCACAGGTGAGCCGCACGAGGTCTGCCGCGTAGAGTTCGCGGACCGACGCGGGCAGGAGCACCGTGCGGGTCGTCCGCTCGAGCAGCGTCTGAAACCTGCGATGGGCCGTGGGGTCCGCGGTCGCGTCAAGCTCGGCGTAGCGGTCGATGACGAGCCTGAGGTTCGGCCACGACAGGGCGGACAGGCGATCGACCATCGCGGCGCTGCCGGCGACACCACGAATTGCGTCGTCAAGATACCGCTCGACCGCGACCCGCTCCATCTCGTCGAGCGATTCCGCCGATGCCGGCGCAGCGACACCGAGCAACGTCAGGACGAGAAGCAGCGGCCGGATCATGGCTGTGGATCGGACCTGTCGGCGACGAGCAGGTAGCGAGGCCAGAATGCCGCGCCCTTGTGGAACCAGCCACCTGGAAAGAGCGGCGCGTCGTGGTGGTAGCGTTGTTCGAGATCGCTATCCTGGCAGACGCCGAGCACGCGGATCTCCGCCCCCTCCATCTTCCAAGGGCCGTGATATCGGGTCTTCGGGCCGTCCGGTGTCTCGGGCTCGACGGTGATCCAAGTCTCGCGGTCGAGCGGTCCGCCAAGCCCGGCCCATGGCACCCTCAGTTCCGCGGTATAGCCCGTGTCGGTGTCGGATTCGTCGCTCACCGTCGAGGCCGTGCCGTCGGACTTCGGCTTGAGCTTCACGGCGGCGGCGAGGCGGACCTTCGCCCCGGCGTCGTCCTCGAGAAACTCTCCATGCGCGAAGTGGATGCCATAGCGGGCCATGGCGGTCTTCGCCACCGGCTGCGTGTCGTCGAACACCGCGCACCACACATCGTTGAACTGGTTGCGGGCGTTGTGATGCAGTTCCCAGAAATGCCGCTCGTCGCCGAAGCTGATGAAAAACTCGGCGACGTCGATCTTGACCTCGGGATCGTGGATCTTCGCCCCCTCGCGGCGGTTGGCGGCAGGCCCCTGCTCCTCGCCCGTTCCCTCCGCAACCATATTGGCATCGAAGGTCTCGTAGCCGATATAGAGATACTGGTCGTCCCAGGCCAGCCGGCACTTCATCGGGGCGCGGTCTGCCCGCTGGCCGGTCTTCCCCATCACCATGTCAACGGTCGAGACGGGAGCCCGCTGCCAGCAGGCGTCGTCGAGCACGCCGTCCACGACGGGCGACACCGCCGCCTTCGGCACCCGCACGGCGGCCGGCACGGGCTCCACGGCTCCCGCCAACGCATGCACGACAAACGCCACGGAAGCCGTGGACACCGCGACGAGCCCCGACGCCAGCCAACTCCGCGTGCCTCCACGCCTCATGTGAACGAGCCTTTTTCTGCGAGTGTTCGGGATTGTGCGTAACAAATCGCCGTACCAGGTCATGACCACTATATATGGAGTGACTGTTCACCCGCTGGATTTCCCGGCCACAAAATTTCTGGATTTCCCTCCGTGGGATTCGAGCGTGAGCCGCTAACTCCTTGTAGAGGAAATGTTTTCACCGGCCGCGCCTGCAAACAAACGCGTGTGGCCGGAGGTACTCTCTTCCGTAGCCCTTCATCCCGCCTCGCTTCAGCCCTCCCCGAGCACTTCCATGCCCGAGCACCACGACGATCTGGCCGCCATCGACCGCTGTCGGGCGGCCTACGACAAAATTCACGCCGAAATGGCCAAGGTGGTCGTCGGGCAGCGTGAGGTGATCGACGACGTTTTGATGTCGCTCTTCTGCGACTCGCACATCCTGCTGGTGGGCGTTCCCGGTCTCGCCAAGACGCTGTTGATCAGCACGCTTGCGAAGGTGCTGGAGCTCGACTTCAAGCGGGTGCAGTTCACCCCCGACCTCCTGCCGGGCGACATCACCGGCTCGGAGGTCATCGAGGAGGACCGGGCCACCGGCCGCCGCGAGTTCCGGTTCGTGAGCGGCCCTGTCTTCACGAATCTGCTTCTGGCCGACGAGATCAATCGCACGCCGCCGAAAACCCAGGCCGCGCTCTTGCAGGCCATGCAGGAACGCGAGGTCAGCGCCGGCCGCCAGACGCTCAAGCTGCCCAAGCCGTTCCTCGTGATGGCGACCCAGAACCCGCTCGAACAGGAGGGCACCTATCCCCTGCCCGAGGCGCAGCTCGACCGGTTCATGTTCAACACGTTCGTCGATTACCCAAGCGACGAGGAGCTGGCCGAGATCGTCATCCGCACGACCGGGGGCGTGGCCGCCGCGGTCGAGCCGGTGCTCGACGCCGAGGAGATCCAGCGGATCCAGCAGATCGTCCGCCGCGTGCCGATCGCGCGGCCGGTGGTCGACTACATCGTCCGCCTCTCGAGCGTGACCCGGCCGGGGCATGCGTCGGCGCCGGCCATCGTGAAAGACTACGTCGGCTGGGGCTGCGGGCCCCGCGCCGCGCAATACCTGGCGCTCGGGGCCAAGGCCCACGCCGTGCTCCACGGTCATCCCCACGCCTCGATCGAGGGCGTGAAAGCCGTCGCCCACAGCGTGCTGCGGCATCGCATCGCGCTCAACTTCAACGGCCAGGCCGAGGGCTACGACGCCCGGAAGGTGATCGGCACGCTCCTCGACCTCGTTCCCGCCGAGGCCGCCTGACCCGCCGGCTGCGGCTTCCGGCTGCGGCCGCGCACCCTCCCCCCCGTTCCGCGACCACGCGATCCGCATGGCAGCCACGATCGACAATCCGGTCGCCCTCGATCCCGCGCTCCTGCAGCGGCTCAAGGGCATCGAGCTCCGCTCGCGGTTCCTCGTGCGCGGGCTCTACAACAACCGGCACCGCACGAGCGACCACGGGCTCTCGACCGAGTTCGTCGAGCACCGCGAATACCGCCGCGGGGACGAGCTGCGATCGATCGACTGGCGGGTGCTCGCCCGCACCGAGCGGCTCTACGTCAAAGTGCACGAGCTGGAGTCGAACATGCGGGTCCATCTCGTGGTGGACACGTCGGCCTCGATGCGGGTGCCGCCCGAGCAGGGGCTTCCCGGCAAGCTCGATCTGGCCTGCGCGATCGCCGGGGCGCTGACGGTGATGGTGCAGGGGCAGCAGGATGCCGTCGGCCTGCTCTGCCTTGGCGATCGCATCGACGAGCACATTCCCGCCCGGCAGGGGCCGCAGCATCGCCGGCTGCTCTTCGAGCACCTCGCCAAGCCCCCGGGGGGCGGAGGCGGCAGTCTCGGCGACCTTCTGCTCGAATCGGCCCCGCGGTTCGGCACCCGCGGCATGATCATGCTTCTGACCGACGCGCTCGATCCCGTCGAGCCGCTCGGCCGCGCGCTCAAGCGGCTGCGGGCGCAGCAGCAAGACGTGACGGTGATCCAGATCCTCGACCGCCAGGAGCTCGACTTCCCCTTCGATCGGCTCACCGAGTTTCGGCATCCCGAGTCGGGTGCGCGGGTCGTCGGCGATCCGGCCGTGCTGCGGGCGAAATACCTGGAGCGGCTCGGCGGCCACCTGCGGCAGGTGGAGCAGGCGTGCCAGCGGGCACAGGCCGATTTCTTGAGACTCAGCAACGCCGATGATCTCCGGCGGCTGCTCGCGCTGCATTTCATCCGGCGGCTCACCGCGGGAGGCCGCTAGTGCTCCATCCCGCCATGCTCCTGGGCCTGCTCGGGCTGTCGGTGCCGGTGATCATCCACCTGATCCAGCGGCAGCGGCTGAAGTCGCAGCCGCTCTCGACGCTCGAGTTTCTCGATCGCGAGGATCTGGCCAACGCCTTCGCCCCCGTGCCGCGCGACCTCGTGCAGCTGCTCTTGCGGCTCTTGCTTCTGGGCCTGTTCGTGCTGCTCATGTGCCGACTCGCTTCGAGCGGTGGTGAGCCCGGGCCGCGGACGCTGGCGATCGTGGTCGATCAATCGATGAGCATGCGGCGGCACGCGAGCGAGACGGAATCGCTCTTCGATCTGAGCCAACGGCAGGCCCTCGAACTGGTTGACTCGCTTCGCGAGGGCGACCGCGCGTCGCTCACGCTCGTCGGCGACGATGTCACCCGCACCACCGGCCTTCTCTCCGATCGTGGGCGGCTGCGGGCGGAATTGGAAGAGTGTGCCGTGAGCGACAGCGGCTCGGCGGGCCTCTCCGCCGCGGTCCGCGCCGCGATCGACCAGCTCCGCGCGCGGCGGTCGGTCAACGCCTGCGTCGTCGTCTTTTCCGATCGCCAGCGCGACGCCTTCGCGGCCGATCTGCGGGAGGAGCAGGCGGCGCTGCGGCTGGGCCACATCAAGCTGCTCTGGATCGACGTGCCCGGATCGGATCGTCCCAACCTCGGCATCGAGCGGGCGGCGTTCGCGCCGCCGCGGGCCTACGTCGGGGGCTCGAGCCGGCTCACCACGGTCGTCCGCAACGGCACCGACACGCCGCAGCCCGCCGCGCTGTTGATCGGCGGGGAGCAGGACGGCGCGGCCGCCGGCGAGGAGCGGACGATCGAACTCGCTCCCGGTGAGGCGGCGCACGTCGATCTCGTACAGCGGTTCGATTCGCCCCTCGACAGCATCGCCCGCGTGGAGCTGCCCGACGATCTCCTTCCCGGCGACAACGCCTTTCACGTGCCGATGCGGATGCGCGATCGCCGCCAGGTGCTCCTGGTGGCGGAGGCCGATCCGGACGAGGAATCGCAGACCACCGCGGTGCGGTTCGGAGGAATCGATCTGCTCCGCTATGCGCTCAATCCCGGCGAGGCCGTCGGCCAGGGGAGCGGCACGCAGGTGAACGTGAAGCGGGTCGCGCCGCAGGCCCTGCCGCGGGTGTCGTTGCCGCTCTACGCGGTGATCGTGCTCTACGGCGTGATCGATCTCCCGGAACAGTCGTACAAGGATCTGCGGGCCTTCGCCGCCGGGGGCGGCCTCGTCTGGGTGATCGTGTCGCCGGACGCATCGCCCGCCCGGTTCAACGAGCGGTTCGCGTCGCTGCTCGACGGCCTGACGATCGGCGGGGTGGCGGAGACCGAAACGCCGAGGGGCCTGAGCATCGTCGAGAGCGACCTGCAGGATCCGCTGCTCCTGCCGCTCGTGCGCGATGAGTGGGGCCCGGCCGGTGACGTTTTCTTTTCACGCACCGTCCGCCTCGAGACGCCGGGTGGCAGCCGCCCGCTCCTGCGGGCCGCCACCGGCGACGTGCTCATGGCGATTCTGCCCCTCGATCGCGGCCACGTGCTCGTGCAGGCGTTCGACTGCGACCTTGCGAGTTCGTCGCTGCCCCGTACGGCGGCCTTCGTGCCGCTCGTGCAGCGGGTGGTGCACGGCCTCGCCGACGAGGAGCGGACGGATCGCGTCGACATGCTGCGGGTCTCCCAGACCGCGCGGATCCGGCTGCCCGAATTCCGCGGGCTGCAGGGGGACGTGCTGCTCACCGGGCCCGAGCAGCGTTCGCTCGCCATGGTCGGGCCGGACCGCGACGAGGTGCGGCTGACCGACCTGCGGCTGGCCGGCGGCTACACGCTCGCGCACGCGGCCCGGCCCACCGGCCGGCAGCGGCAGGTGGCGGTCAACGCAAGCGCGGGCGAATCGAACCTGACACCGCTCTCCGACGCCGATCTGACCGCGCTCTACGGACAGGCCGCACGCCTCGTGCCCTTCGGAGAACTCGACAGCCAGTTCCGCCGGGGCCGGGAATGGACCTGGCCGCTCGTCTGGTTCGTGCTCGCGGCGCTCGTGGTCGAGGCGCTCGCCGGGGCGTGGCAGTCGCGCCGGCGGGTGGCGGGAGGTGGTGCATGAACACGCTCCTCTGGCTCTGCGGTTTGGAGTGGGGCACCGACGTGGCCCGGATCGTGGAATCGTCGTGGCGGTCGGCCGCGCCGCTCGAGCGGCCGTGGCTCGTCGCGCTCGTCGTGCTGGGGCTCGTGCTGGCGGCGGTCAACCTCCTGCCGCAGCTGGCCCTGCGCGCGAGCGTGCGGGTGTGGACGTTCCTGCTCCGCCTGGCGATGCTCGCGCTGCTGCTCGTCGTGCTCGCGCGGATCGAGTGGCAGGCAACCTTCGCGGTGCGGGAGCCGGCCAAGTGGACGGTGCTCTTGGACGACTCCGCCTCGATGGCCACCCGCGACGTGGATGGCCGCAGCCGCTTCGAGGCGGCGAAGGCCGACCTCGCGACGCTCGTCGACCGTGTGGGCCGCCGCGTCGATCTCACGGTGCGGTCGCTCGGCGGCGGGCCGCCGGGTGACACGCCGGGATCCGGCCCCACGCCGCTGGGCGACGTGATCGCCGAAGAGGCGCTCGGGCACCGCCGCTGCGATCGGCTCATCCTGCTCACCGACGGCCGCGACAGTTCCGACCGCGATCTCCCGCCGCTCGGCGACGAGCTGAAACTCCGCGACACGCGGCTCACCGTCGCGGTCTACGGGGCGACCGTCGCGCCGGTCGATCGCGGTGTCTCCGTCCAGCCCGAACGCTCGGTGCTGCGGCTGGGCGAGGAACTCGTCGTCCGCGGCGCCGTCACCGGTCCGCCGGCCGCCGGCACGGTGACGCTCGAGGAGAACGGCACGGCCGTCGGCACGGCCGACGTCGACCCGGAGTCGGGACGGTTCGCGTTTCGTCATCGCCCCGCGAGGAAGGGCAACAGTCTGTATCGGGTGGCGCTCGCCGGCACCGACGCCGCCGCGGCCAACGATGCGGCGCAGTTCACCGTGCAGGTGGTCGACGACAAGATCAACGTGCTGCTCCTCGAGGGCTATCCGCGGTTCGAGTTCAAGCTGTTCAAGTCGGTGCTCGAGGTCGATCCGCTGGTGAACCTGGTGAGCGTCTGCCAGGTGCCGGGCGGAGGGGTGCATGTGCAGGGCGAGCCGTTGCATCGCAATCCCGAGCAGGGGCTCATCTCGTCGCGAGCCGACCTCTTCAAGTACGACGTGGTCGTGCTGCGGGACGTGCCGCGAAACCTCTTTCGGGCGGGAGGCGACACGAGCGAGAGCCGCCTGCGGCTGCTCGTCGAATTCGTCACGAAGCGCGGCGGCGGGCTGATGGTCTGCGGCGGGCAGGACGTCTACCGGGCCGGCGGATACGAGACGAGCACGCTGGCGGAGGTGCTCCCCTTCGACCTCGGCACGCACGATTCCGGCGAGCCGCAGTTCGAGGGGCGGTTCTTCGCCGAGGTGGCGCCGACGGCCGTCGGCCATCCGCTGCTGCGGCTCCTGCCCGACCCCGCCGAGAACGCCCAGCGGTGGAACGCGCTTCCCAAACTCGACGGCTCCAACAACGTCGGCCGGTTCAAGCCCCTGGCCACGCCCCTCCTGACGAGGACCGTCCAGGTGCCGGGCAAGAACGACGTAGCCGAGGACCGCACCGTGCCCGTGCTCGGGGTGATGACGGTGGGCGAGGGCAAAGTGGTCGGTGCGGCGGTGGACACGCTTTGGCGCTGGCAGCTGCAGCCCGACTTCGAAGACCCGCCGCTGACGATGCTCCTCGCCAACATCGTCCGCTACCTGGCGCCGCCGCCGGAGCGGAAGGCGGAGCGGCCGCTGGTGGCGCTCAACGACGCGACGCCGCAACTGGGACAGGAGGTGGTGCTCTCGACCGACCTCCGCGATGCCAACTTCGAGCCCGTCCGCAACGCCGAGTTGGTCGTGACCGTGACCCGTCCCGACGGCAGCTCGTGGCGGATCTTTCCCCGCGACCTGCCCGAGGAACCGGGGCATTACGAATACCGCGTGCCGGTCGAACAGGCCGGCGGCTACAAGGTGGTCGCCAGGCACGCGAAGCACGAGGCCGTGCGGGAGTTTCTCGCCGGTGCCTCCGCGGGTGAGTTCGCGAACCTCTCGGCCGACATGGAAGGCATGCGGCGATTCGCCCGTGCCGCCGACGGCGAGGTGCTCTCTTCGTCGCTCGCGCAGTGGGCGCGGTCGGTCGATGTCGTGCCGGCCGAGCGGACGGTGCACCGCGAACTCGAGGTCTGGAACAGCCCCGCGGTGCTGCTCGCATTCATCACGCTGGTCGGCCTCGATTGTTTTCTCCGCAAACGGCAGGGGCTGGCGTAAATGGACATGCGACGCTGGTTCGAGACACG
>JBJTDB010000007.1:0-12281 GCA_046092145.1 Planctomycetia bacterium
ACGGTCCTCGTACCCAGCTTCCGCTTGCCTTCGAACAGCCCTTCGACCGTGCCGGTGGGACGTGTCGCCGGGTCTGCGAAGCGGCCGTCGTCGCCATAGAGCTTCTGCAGCCGCGCGATTTCCGCCCGCAGTTCCGCGAACACCCGGGCGACGTCCGTCGACTCCGCCTCCTCCGGGTCGAAGAGGAGATTGTGCTGCTCGGTCGGGTCGTTCACGAGGTCGTAGAGTTCCCAGGCGTCCTTCGTCCAGTAGTGGATCAGCTTGTGGGTGGCCGTCCGCACACCGTAGTGGGCACGCGTCTCGTGGGCCCCTGGATCGTCGTAATAACGGTAGTAGACGCTCTGTCGCCAGCCGGCAGGGGTCTCGCCACGCAACAGCGGGGCGATGCTCTTCCCCTGCATCGATCCGGGAATCGGCAGGCCGGCGAGGTCGAGAAATGTCGGCGCGAGGTCGATGTTGGCCACGAACGCCTCGGGTGTGGAACCCGGTTGGATGCCCGGCCCGCGGGCGATCAGCGGCACCCGCAGACCAGGCTCATACATGAACCGCTTGTCGTAGAGACCGCGGTCGCCGAGATACCAGCCGTTGTCGGTCGTGTAGATGACGATCGTGTCGTCAGCGAGACCGGCGGCCTCGAGGAAATCGAGCACCGTGCCGATGCTGTCATCAACCCCCTGCACGCAAGCGAGATAGTCCTGCATGAATCGCTGGTATTTCCAACGGACCAGATCCTTGCCGGTGAGCCGCTTCCCGTCGACCTCGACGCTCTCCGGCTTCTCGGCCCGCCATCGCCGCAGTTCGCCCCCCTCGAGCCCCGTCTGGGGTGCCAGTTTGAGGTCACCGTTGGTCAGATCGCGGGCGATCGTCTGCCGGTTCTCGGGCAGTGCCGCCGATCGTGTGGCGTAGTCGTCGAACAGGGTCGCCGGCTCCGGAAAGACGGCATCCTTGAATTTCGCCTTGTTCCGCTCGTCCGGCTCCCAGCCCCGGTGCGGAGCCTTCTGGTGAAGCATCAGGAAGAACGGCTTGTCGGCGGGCCTGGTCTTGATGAACTCGATGCCCAGATCGCCTGTGATCTCGGTGCAGTGCCCCTCGATCGTGAGTCTCCCACTGGGGACGAGAAACGTCGGATTCCAATACTCCCCCTGCCCCGGCAACACGATCCAGCGGTCGAAGCCGGTGGGGTCGGTGCCAAGGTGCCACTTTCCGATCATCCCGGTGTGGTAGCCGGCGGCCTGGAGTCGCTTGGCGACATGGTCGCGGGAGCCGTCGAAGGCGTTGAACACCGGCACGCCATTCTTGTGGGAATACTGGCCTGTGAGCAGCGTGGCGCGGCTGGGCGAGCAGATGGAATTGGTCACGAACGAGTCGGTGAACCGGGCGCCGGCGGCGGCAAGACGGTCGAGATGGGGCGTGGTGTTGACCTTCGATCCGTAGCAGGAGATTGCGTGCTGCGCGTGGTCGTCGGAGAAGATGAAGAGAATGTTCGGCGGCTTCGCCGGCTTCGAGACCGGCACGACAGGCACGAGCCGCACCTGGCGGATGTCGCAGCAGGCGACGTTGACGATCGTCTTCGGCTGGATGCGGAGCGTGTGCTGCCCGGCCGCAAGGGCCACCCGACCGATGACCCGTGGCTTGAAGGCCTGGAAGTGACCCGTGTCTTCCACGACGAACGAGAGCGGCTCGGGGGCTCCCGCGCGGCCGGCGTCGAAGGCGACCTTCATCGTGCTGCCGCCGTGGCCCTTCCCGCAGCCCTGCAGCACCTCGACCGCGAACTCCCCTGGCGACGCCACCGTGAAGGTCCACTCCGCGGCATCCTCCACTTTCTTCCAATAGCCGAGCGTCTGCTTGTGGGGCTCCGGCTCGTAGCGAAGCATCGTGCCGTAAACGTTCGCATCGCGACCGTGGAGCAGGATCGAACCGTCGTCGGCTCGAGCGATGATCCCCACCACGGCGATCATGATCGTCAGCGGCAAGGCCCGGAGAAACGTGTTTGTTTCGACCGGCGGTCGGGAACGGAATGTCGATCGTGGACAACTCATGGGCAAGAGTATGCCATACTTCGCGGCACGGCCGGGAGGCCTCAGCCGTTGCGGGCGATCACGGCCTGGCCGAGCGCCACGCCGCCGTCGTTGGGCGGCACCCGCTCGTGCAGGAGCACGGTGAAGCCCGCCGCATGGAGGGCATCGACGGCAAGCCTCGCGAGCAGCACGTTCTGAAAGACACCGCCGGTGAGCCCGACGGCGGTGATGCTGCTGCGCTCGCGAAGCCAGATCGACACGTCGGCGATCGCCCCGGCGACGCCGCGATGAAAACGCGAGGCGATCACCGCGGCATCGACGCCGCGACGGAGATCCTCCACGATCCCGGCCACGGCCGGCCGCCACTCGATCCGAAGCGGCTCCCCGGTGATGATCGGCATGGCATACGCTCCACCGGTGTCGGTCGCGCCGGCGGCCAGGGCCTCGAGATTCATCGCGGCCTCGGCCTCGTAGGAGATCGATTGCGTGATCCCGGCCAGCGCCGCCACACCGTCGAAGATCCTTCCCATGCTCGTTGTCGCCACACAGGCAAGGCCGGCATCCAGCTGCCGCCGCACCACGGTGATCACCTCCGGCGAGACAGCCGCGACCGGCGGCATGTCGTCCCGCCACTCGATGCCGGCCGCATGGAGCATCGCGAGCGCCGTCCGCCACGGGTGGCGAATGGCCGTGTCGCCCCCCGGAAGCATGAACGGCTCGAGGTGTGCCCCCCGGAGCATGGCGCCGGCCGTGCCCTGCGGCGCGATGAAGACCTCGCCTCCGTGGATCGTGCCATCCCGGCCGTAGCCCGTGCCATCGAAGCAGACGCCGATGAGCGGCATGTCGATCGCGGCATGGTCGGCCAGCAGCGATGCCACGTGGGCCTCGTGGTGCTGGACGGCACGAAGCGGGATGCCGCGTTCGGCGGCGAACCGACGTGCCCACTCGGTCGAGAGATAGCCGGGATGCATGTCGCAGGCCACGACGGAGGGAACGACGTCGAAAAGCCGCATCATGTGGTCGGCGGCGTGGCCGAAGGCGGCGAGCGTCTCGAGATTTCCCATGTCGCCAAGATGCTGGCTCATGAAGGCATGGTCGCCGCGGGCCACGCAGAGCGTCGCCTTGAGTTCGCCGCCGACCGCGAGCACGGCTCGACCCTCGCCCGCGAGCCGGATCGGCAACGGCGCATGGCCGCGGGAGCGACGGATCGGCATCGAAGCACCGGCCGCGCAGCGGACCACCGAGTCGTCGCAGGGCACGTGAATCGCGCGGTCGTGCATCAGAAACCCGTCCACCAGAGGCCCGAGCCGGTGCGATGCATCGTGGTTGTCGTGCGCGATCGGCTCGTCGGCACGGTTGCCCGACGTCATCACCAGGGGTGGCATGCCCTCGCAGAGCAGGTGATGGAGCGGCATGCACGGAAGCATCAGGCCGACGAAATCGTTGCCGGGTGCGATCGCCGCCGAGAGGCCGCCGCCATCGGGCCGCTTTCGGGCGAGCACGATCGGCCGTGATCGGCTCTCGAGGAGCAGCTTCTCCTGCGGAGTCACCTCCGCGTACCGGCATGCCGCAGCCGTATCGGCCACCATGACAGCAAGCGGCTTCTGCTCCCGATGCTTTCGTTCCCGAAGCCGTGCCACGGCCCTGTCGCTCGTGGCATCGCAGACGAGATGAAATCCTCCCAGTCCCTTGATCGCAAGCAGGCCTCCGGCACGCAGCCGATCGCAGGCCGCCTCGATGGCATCGTCGCCACGGCATGCTGCGAAGGTCCTCTCGACCGCGATCCCGCCAGGGTCGTCGGCTGTCGTGAACCATACGATCGGACCGCACTGAGGGCATGCCGTGGGCTGTGCGTGAAACCGCCGGTCTGCTGGGTCGTCATACTCCGCGGCGCATGCCGGACACATCGGGAAGGCGGCCATCGTCGTCCGCGGCCGGTCGTACGGCAGGCTTTGGATGATCGTGAAACGCGGGCCGCAGTCGGTGCAGCTGGTAAACGCATGGCGGAACCGTCGGTTCGCCGGATCGCGAATCTCGGCGAGGCACGCCGGACAGGTGGCGATGTCGGGCGGCACCGACGTTCGGCAAGACGGCGCCGGCTGGTCGGCTGTGTCCGATTCGCGAATCCAGAATCGCCCCTCCGGCTCCCGCGCGATCGGCAGGTGCTCGACATCGATCCTCGCGACCTCCGCCAGCGGGGGCGATTCGTCCCGAAGCGCCGTAATGATCGCATCGATCGACGTGGTCTCCCCCTGCAGTTCGATCGTCACGCCCTGCGGCCCGTTGGCCACGAAGCCCGACAGACCGTGCCGGCTCGCCAGCCGCCAAACAAAGGGCCGAAACCCGACTCCCTGCACGGTGCCTGTCACCATGACACGTTTCCGGGAAAGGTTCATCGCGATGGGCCCCGAACGTCCTGGAGCAGCCGTGCCATGCCCGGTTTCGCATGGCCTGGTTTCGCACGGCTCGGCAGATTGTACGGAGGCCATTTTTGTCCTCCGCGAGCCCCTGGCAAACCTTGTGGGTCGGCGAAGATCGCGAGGCGTGGCGAATGATCGAAGCGGGGAAAGCCGGTCAAGCGGCGTTCAGGCGGCCATGCCCGTTTCCGCGTGCTGAATCCCACCCGGGACGGGCGTCGAAACCCTTCCGGAGCCTTCACCATCGATCGACCCCGGGAAACCAGCATGCGGCTCTTCCATCTCGGCATCGCCATACTTCTCGTCGCCACGCTCGCGACCGTCTTCGCCGCCGATCCCCAGAAGGCGACGCTGGCCACCGGTGCGCGAGATTCCGGAACGACCTTTGAGATCCCGATCGCGCCGCTGCCACCGGAATTCGGACTCAAGAAGGACGAGGCGACAGCCACGCCCCCGCCCCGAACGCACCGCATGGAGTCGCTCCGCCGGCAAATCGCACACGTCCTTGGCCTCTACCGAAAGAGACCGCTCACCACCATGGCCAACAATCCCTGGGAGGTGATGCACTGGGGGATCACCTGGGGAGCCGGCGCGCAGGTCAAGGTGGGCGGCACGGCTGGCGACCTCGACGGTGCGTTCGAATGGCTCAACCGCGGCCGGCGGTGCAACGGCCAGGTGATGGTGGCAGTGGACCGCGGACGACTCGTCGCTCTCCAAGGCAAGGGCATGCAGGGCCATGCCGGACAGTATCTCGCCGTGATGGCCCAGTCCCGACTCCCGAGATCGACACCCTTCCAGGTCGATGGCAAACGCTTCACGATCGACGACATGATCGAATCGGAAAAGCGGGCGTGTGTCGAAAAGAGCGAACTGACCTTCATCCTGATCTCGATGGCCCACTACCTCGATACCGACGCCACCTGGAAAAGCGCCGACGGCACGACCTGGTCGATCCCGAAGCTCGTGGAAGAGGAATTGGAGCAGCCCATTCACGGCGCCCCATGCGGCGGCACGCACCGGCTCTTCGCGCTCGGCTTCGCCTGCCAGAAGCGGCGGGAGGCGACCGGCGGACTCGACGGAATCTATGTGCGAGCCAACCGGTATTACCGTCTCCATCATCAGCGGATGTTCAGCGAACTCCAGAACCGTGACGGCAGTTTCAGCACGGCGTGGTTTGAAAAGCCCGAGGACGCCTGGGACGTCGAGCGGAAGCTGCGGACCACCGGACACATGCTCGAGTTCCTGGTTTCCACCGCGGACCAGCAGGTGCTCTACCACCCCAAGACGGTGGAAGCGGTCGAGTTTCTCGCCGGCATCCTCGAGGACGAACCGGAAAAGGACTGGAAGATCGGGCCGATGTGCCACGCGTTGCACGCGCTTGCCATCTACCAGGAACGGGCCTGGAGCCGGCTCACCCCCGACGCCATCGCCGCGTATCATGGCCCGATGAAGGCGCAGCCACAGCCGCCGATGTCGAAGTCGGAGGGTCCGGTCTTCCCCGCTTCGATCAGCCGCATCCAATCGCTCTTCCGGTGACCGCCGCCTGACGCTCCTGAGTCAGGCGATCACGTCGGCCATGATCGTTCCATCGTTGATGAGCTTCATCTGCCGCCCCAGGGGCGTATCGACCCGGAGGTCGGGATCGATCCCCAGTTGGTCGACGACCGTCGCATGGAGATCGGCGACTCGCACGGGCCGATCGACGGCTCGTCTTCCTTCAGCATCGGTGCTGCCGAGCACGAACCCCCTCTTGATGCCTCCGCCGGCCAGAAGTCCGCTGAATACGTCGGGGTAATGGTCGCGACCGGCGCTGCCGTTGATGACGGGCGTACGCCCAAACTCGCTGAGCAGCAGCACGAGCGTGCGATCGAGCCGGCCACTCGCCTCGAGATCCCGAATGAGCGTGCCGATCGCCGGATCGATGACCGCGCCAAGGCTCCGCATGGTCGGAAAGTTGTTGACGTGCGTGTCGAAGCCGCCGAGGTTGACCTGCACGAACCTGACGCCCTGCTCGACGAGCCGCCGCGCGAGCAGACACCCCCGACCGAAACGCGTGTCGCCATAGGCCTCACGGACGGAGGCAGGTTCCCCCTCGAGATCGAAGGCGGCCAGGGCCGGGCTGCGCATCAATGTCACGGCCGCGGCATAGGAGCCCCCGACCGCATCGACCAGCGGATCCCCCGGAGTCTTGAACCGGCCGTTGACCCCTTCGAGGATTTCGAGCCGCCGCTGCGCGCGGACATGCGTGATGCCCTCGGGCAGCGCGATGGTCGGATCCGGTGCGCCGGGCTCACCGATGAAATAGGCCTGCGCCGTCTGTCCGAGGTATCCCGGCGACGGGGCCTCCCCGCCGACCGATACGAACGCCGGAAGATCTCCGAGCCGTTCGACCTGATCGGCGACGATCGATCCGAGGGATGGGTGCACCAGTTCCCGCACGCGGGGATAACTGGTCAGCAGGTGGTGGGTGGCATTGCCGTGGTCGGCGCTCTCGCCGGTGAGCGACCGCACGATGGTCGCATGCTGCAACTGGGAGGCGACGGTGGGGAGAATCTCGCTGATGGTCACCCCATCGACGGACGTGCGGATGGCGGCGAACTCGCCCCCCGTGGCCGTACCGGGCTTGGGATCGAACGTGTCGAGGTGGCTCATGCCGCCTCCCATCCACAGCAGGATGACGGAATCGGCCTTCGAGATCCGGCGGGCATCCCCCTGCCCCTCGCGGCCGAGCAACTCTCGGATCGGCATGCCCAGGAATGTCGCACAACCGCCGGCCGTCACCGATCGGAGAATGCGGCGGCGGGAGAGCGGCGTCTGGAACCATTCGGCACGATACATCGGCTCCTCCAGAATCATGGAACGAGGGTCATGGAATAAAACGAAACTCGCGGCTGTTGAAAATCGCCCATCGCATGTCGGCAACGCCCTCAGCCGCCGATTCGGCCGACGCAATCACCTCATCGGCGGTGGCCCGCTCACGGTCGGTCGGCGCACGCGAGAGTGTCTCCAGATAGAGCACGCCCACGAGATCGCGCCGGCCGCCGACGGAGATCGCCCGCCCCAGCGGCTCGAGCGACCCCACCCGCGCCGCCTCGTGCACGAGCGGCCCGTTCAAGAGCATCAGGGCCTGCCGCATGTGCGGCCGAGGCTCGGCGGCGTCGTCGCTGTCCTCGCGTGACGACTGCCCCAGCATTCGAAGGAAGTGCTGCGGTGGCGCCGGCAGCGGCATCGTGACAGCCCATTCGAAAAAAGGGTTTTGATCGACCTGCCGCGTGACGGTCTCGACACGGTAGAGCCGGGCGAACTCCTCGGCAGACCGGGGAACGGGGCCTGCCACGGCCCCGCCCCGGGCCATCGCATCGGCAAGCCGCATGCGCTGGGAGTCTTCCAGCGACATCGCCCGCATGCCGGCGAGCGGGTCGACATCCTTCATGGCCTCGGAGAGATCTCCCATGGCAGGACTCTCATCCGCATCGGCGACGGCAAGCCGGCTTCCCAGGAGCGCCTCGGCAAGAGCCGCCGCACCGGCATCGCCCGTGTCGTCATCCGCCGCATCGGCGTCATCGTTCACGACTCCTTCAGACGAATCGGCGGGGCGGGTTTCACGGCGGACGAGCACCCGCTCCTCGACGGTCTTCAGATTGGTTCCGGGCTGGTGCTTCACCGCGTGCAGATGCCCGGCGGTGATCAGACTGTCATGGAGGGCTTCCGCGGGGAGGGGCCGGAGCGGTGCCGCGAGGCACGCATCCTCGAGCTGGCGGCGCCGCGTGGGATCCTCCTCGACGGCATGAGCCCTCGAATAGGCATCACTGGCCACGATCAGCATCACGACGTGGCGGATGTCATGTCCACTTGCGACGAGTTCATCCGCGAGATGATCGAGCAGTTCGCAATGCCGCGGAGGCTCGTCGTCACGAAAGTCGTCCACCGGATCGACCAGCCCCCTGCCCATGAGCGTGGCCCAGAGCCGGTTCACGAGGTTTCGGGCGAAGCTGCGATTGCGAGGATCGGTGATGCGGTCGGCCAGGATGCGCCGCAGCGAGCCGGAGGTCTTATCGGTCGGCGCGACCACCGCCGTCTCGCCAGCGAGCTGGTCGGCGGGCGAGGCTTCAGCGAGGGCATCCACGAGCAACTTGTCGATCATCTGGTCCGAGGTCGGCTCGCTCTTTGCGCGATTCCGCTCGATCGCCGCGGCGAGGGCCTGGTCGTCGGTGGCTGCCGTGGGCAGCGGCCAGGTCGGCTCGATGGTCGCCGGCGATCCTCCGGCGTTGGGCCCATCGCGTGGAGGCCACTGCACCCGCTGGCCGGCCGACTCGACCATTCGTACCGGTCGGTTTGGAGACCCGATCACCGACCGTGTCTCGCCGAAAAAAGCGGCGAGTCCATAGTATTCACGTTGGGTCCAGTGATCGAATGGGTGATCATGGCACCGGGCGCATTTCATTCGGATGCCGAGCAGTGTTTGCGTGACGACGCTGGCCATCTCGAATGGATCGGCGCCTTCCGCGGCGAAATAGCCGATCGCGCCATCGTGGGCCGGAGTGCCCACGGCCGTGAGCAGCCGGCGAACGATCTGATCGTAGGGCATGCCGTCGCGCATGCTCCGCCGCAGAAATCGGTCGAGTTCGGCCCCGCCGGCGGCGCCAGACCGCATGCGGATCATGTCGCCGAGCCACACGGCCCATCGATCGGCGAAGCGTTCGCTCGCCACAAGCCGTCGAACGAGGCGGGCACGGCGAGTGCCGACCGGCTCCGAACCATAGAGCCGGTATTCAGCGACCGTGGGAATCCGGCCAACGAGGTCGATCGTGACCCGCCGGAGGTAGGCGACATCATCGATCAACGGGGCGGGCGATAGATTCCGGGCTTCTGGCGATGCGGCAAGCAACTCGTCGATTCGCCCGCGAGGCAGCGGGCTGTCGGTGCCGCCGTCGATGATCGATACCCCGTCCGGCGTCCCACCTGACGTCGGCCCCGCCGAGCAGATTGCCGTGGGATGCCAGACAGCCACGGCGATGAGGACACCGATCGCGATCGGAAAGCGGCCGCGATCTGCATACCCGCCACGGAGGATGGATGACCGACTCGCCACGACGCGATGTCTCGGAATGCCACAACGTTCTCGCCCGTCGGAAGGAAAGGCTATCGCCCTGCCGACGGCTCGACAAGCGCGGTCTCGGGTTCCACCGCGGGCTGTTTTGAATGCAGCTGTCAATCAGCCCGGTCATTGTCCGCACGCACTGCAAAACGTGCCCCTCGCCGGCCATCAGGCCCATCTGGGCGGCACCCGAGGCACTGCTTATAAACGAGCACCGCCACGCCGGCGGCCGGCGCCAGTCGACGAGTCTTTTTCGTGGAACACTTCGACGTGATCGTTCTGGGCGGCTCCTGAACGACCCTGGGCGAAGGGGCTTACAGCGACGCGTGGACTGTCCGCATGGTGTCGATGCTCTCCCGAGCGAGCCGGTCCGCGCCGGGGGAATAGTCGAACACCTCGACGCTCACCCAGCCCCGGTAGCCCACGTCGTCGAGTGCCCCGAAGATCGGCGTGAAGTCAACATCGCCGAAGCCCGGCCCCTGGAGGTTGACGTCGTTGGCATGGAAGTGCTCGAGGTGCTTCGCGTGTGCGCGGATGATCTCGGGGATCGGCGTCGGCTCGCTCGCCATCGCCTTCACGTCGAGGTGCAGCCGCACATGGGGCGATCCGATCCTTTCGATGAGCCGGCAGGTCTCGGCGGCGGTCGTGAGCACGTTCGTCTCGGCCGGCGAAAGCGGCTCGAGGGCCACGACGGTATCCGTCTGTTCGAGCACCGGCACCAGCCGTGACAACACGCCCTCGAGATGGTCGGTCGCCTGCTCGAGTGCCACGCCCGGCACGAGGCTCCGCTGCTGCGGCGACCCGAAGACGAGCACGCGACCACCGAGATCGGCCGACAGCCTCGCGATCTCGCCGAGGTAGTCCACCGTCCGCCGCCTGACCTCCGCATCGGGATGGGTGACGTGAAATCCGGTCGTCTTGGCGAGCAGCCAGTGCAGGCCCACACACGCGAGCCCCGCCGCCTCGATCGTTCGCCGCAATTCGGCCCGTTGCCCGCGAGACACGTCGGTCACACGCGGCGTGAGCGTGAACGGGGCGATCTCGATCCCGGAATAGCCGCAACTCGCCGCATGCTCGCAGGCTTTCGCGAAGGGCCACTCGCCGTAGGTTTCATTGCAGATCGCGTAGCGCATCGGCTGCACTCCTTCCGTTCGCTTTCGGAAGAGGAATATACTCAGTGGCGATGAAATCACCTGTTTTTTTCATGTGGCTTGGCGCCGCGATCATGACGGCTTCGTTCGCCTTCGCGGTCGAGCCGCCGCAGGGCTTCTCGATCAAACAGACGACCACTGGCGTACGCATCGAATTCGACGGCGAGCCGTTCGCCGGCTACGTGATCGACCAGGCCAACAAGCCCTATCTCTGGCCGATCGTGGGGCCGACCGGCAAGCCGATGACCCGCGGCTATCCGCTGGTCGATCTGCCATCGGAGCCGGAGAAGCATCGCGACCATCCGCACCATCGCGGCCTCACGTTCGGTCATGAAGACTATGCCGGCGACACCTGGCACGACCGCAGCACCTACGAGCCCCTGCTCGCCGATCCCGCGAAAGAGGACCGGGCGAGGCAGGCGCTCGCACACCTCGGATCGATCCGGCACCGCACGTTCACGCGGCGCGAGGCCGGCGTTGAACAGGCCGTCGTGGAATCACTCTGCGATCACGTTGGCCCCACCGGCCATGTGAACCTCACCGAGCGCCGCCGTCTCACGTTTCGGGCGACCGCGAAGACACGCTCGATCGACATCGATCAGGATCTTGTTGGCGGCGACACGCCGGTGAAGATCGGCGACCGAAAAGACGCGGGGCTCTTCATCCGCGTGCCGGCAAGCATGGCGGTCGATTCGAAGGAGGGAGGCCGGATCGTGAATAGCGAAGGCGCCGTCGATGCCGACGCCTGGTCGAAGCCGGCCCGCTGGTGCGATTACCACGGCCCGGTCGATGGCGAGACGCTCGGCATCGCATTCCTCGACCATCCGTCGAGCTTCCGGCATCCCACCCGCTGGCATGTCCGCACCTACGGCCTCTTCACGGCAAATCCGTTCGCCAGCCAGGCTTACGATCCAAAGCTTCCCGATGCCACGATCACGCTCGCCCCGGGTGAGACGCTCCGCCTGCGGCACCGGCTCATCTTCCACTCGGGCGACGAGCGCGACGCCGAGATCGAAGCAGCCTGGCGGGCATACGCCAATGAGACGGCTCTGGAACAACCGATTCATTCGGATGATGCCGAAGGGCTGAAACCCTGACATCCCGAATGGCTGTGAAAGCAACGGCTCGGCGGCACGCGTGACACCGGCACGCGGATCGGTTTCGCTACGGTGCCTTGCCCGCCTCCGGTGGCCGGGCCGACTGCCACTCCAAGAATCGCCAGGCACCGTCTTCGAGTCGCCAGACGGCCAGGAACAAGAACATCGCTTCCATCCGCTCGCTGGGCATCGTCAGCCGCCACGACGGCCGCGACACGCGGATCGTCTTCGCACCGCGCGGCGAACATCGCGCCGAGGCAGATGATCGCGGGGTGCAACGGAAGATATTCACGACCATGATGGTCTTCGGAAGAAGATGGATCGTCAACAGCACTTCCACAATGGCTCACCGTCGTATAAGAGCTTCTAACGAAATGGGGATCACAAGAAGTAGCTGGTCACGACAATGCAGCCCAAAGCCATGAAAGCCTCGTGGATGTCGGCACGCCTCTCGGCACGCAGTCGGAGCCTTCTCATTTGGTGTAGCCAGCTCACGGTCC
>JBJTDB010000008.1:0-8450 GCA_046092145.1 Planctomycetia bacterium
GTGGGTGTTTCGCAGCGGGATCGATCCGGCCGGACCGGAGCCGCTGCTGGCGCAGGAATGGTTCGTGCCCGTGGCGGGCGAGGTGACGATCGTCGCATCCGACATCGAAGCCTTCTGCGGTCGGGCCTCGGCGCTGGCCCGTGACCTGCCGGGCTCGCTGGCGGCGAGCGTGACCATTCCCGCGCAGCTTTCGACGCGGGATGCGGCGCGGGTCGAACTGCTGCTCGAGCACCTCCGGTTCGGCGTCGTAGGTGTCAACTGCTGGGCGGCGATGGCCTACGTCCTCGCCGGCGTGCCGTGGGGCGGCTTTCCCGGCGGCACGCTCGCCGACCCGCGGAGCGGCATCGGCTTCGTGCACGATCCGCTGATGCTGCCGCTGGTGCACAACTCGATCCTTCGTGGGCCACTCGGCTCCCCGTTCACGCCGCCGTGGTTCCCATGGCATGCTGGGGCTGCGCGGCTCGCGCGGGGCGTGATCGAGATGTATGGGGCGATCGCCCGCGGCCGATCGGGCCTCTGGCATCTTCTTCGGATGCTGCCCGACGTCGTGCGCGGGTGATATGTGCTATCGCCGCTTGGCGACTCGCTTGGAGGGTCGTCCGCTCTTCGCGGGAGCCGCTGCCGCGGCCGGTTCAGTCGGCTGCTCGCGGAACTTGTCCGCCTGGCCGGTCAGTTCGTAGAGGAAGCGGCTCGGCCGGCAGGGCTTCGTCTTGCCCCACTTCATCCTCGTGAGGCACAGCGAGAGCGACAGCCGCTTGCGGGCACGCGTGACGCCGACGTAGCAGAGCCGCCGTTCCTCGTCGATCGCCTGCAGGCCATCGTTGATCGAGCGGATGTGCGGCAGCAAGCCCTCCTCCATCCCGACCATCCAGACGCAGTCGAACTCGAGTCCCTTGGCCGCATGGAGCGTCATCAGCCGAAGCTTGTTGCCCCGGCCCTTGTCCTTGTCCGACTCGAACCGTTCGGCCTCGGTGACGTCGAGGATGAGGTCGTCGAGGAACCGGCGGACCATCCGGGCGAACGCCTCCTCGCCGCCTCCGGGGCCGGAGCCGTTGGTCTTCTCATGGTGTGCCAATGCGTTTGCCACCTCTTCGACGCACTGCCATCGGGCCTCCGCCTCGGCCGGATCGTCGTCGTATTCCTTCTCCAGATGGCGGCGGTAGCCGGCCTGATCGAGGAGCGTTCGGAGCGTCTCGGCGCCCCCGGCCCGCGGTCCCGAGGCACGGAGCGAAACCAGCCGCTCGAGCGCCCCGACGCCTCCGGCGGCGGCATTGGAGAGGCGGCCTGCATCGCGGGCGGCCCGCATTTCATGCCAGAGGCTGCGGCCAGCCAGCGACGCCGCCGTGCGGCATTGCTCGATCGCGTGCGACGAGAGCCCTCGGGGAGGCACGTTGGCGATTCGCGACACGGCCAGGTCGTCGTCGGGGTCGATGAGCAGCCGCAGGAAGGCCATCACGTCTTTCACTTCGCGGCGGTCGAAGAACGAGCGACTTCCGATCAGCTCGTAGGGGATGCCCCGCCGCCGGAGCTCCTGCTCGAAGGCCCTCGTCTGCTCGCCGGTGCGCACGAGGATCGAGCATTCGGCCGGGATGGTCGCCCCTTCACGGAGCAGGCTCTCCGCTTCGCCCACCACCCGCTGCGATTCATCGACCTCGTCCTGCGATTGGATGATCACCGGCGGCACGCCCGACGGGGCCCGGGAGACGAGCTGCTTGCCATGCCGTCTGGTGTTGTGGCCGATCAGTTCGTTGGCCGCCTTGATGATCTCCGGCGTGGAGCGGTAGTTCTCCTCGAGCCTGACGACCGTCGCGCCTGGCCATCGCTTCGCAAAGTCGAGGATGTGGGCGATCTGGGCGCCGCGCCAGGCGTAGATCGACTGGTCGTCATCCCCCACGACGCAGAAACTTCGATGGTCGCGGGCCAGCGCCGCCAGGATCCGCTCCTGGATGCCGCTGGTGTCCTGATACTCGTCGACGAGCAGGTGGTCGAACCGCCCGGCTTCCTGGCGACGCGCGTCTTCATGGGACGTGAACAGTTCATCGACGACGAGGAGCAGGTCGTCGAAGTCGACCGCGCCGGTGGAGCGGAGGGCCTGCTGGTAGCGGCGGTATCCGGCTGCAGCCAGCTCCCATGATTCGTCCGCATCGGCCGAGAGATTTGCAAAGGCATCGTCGGGTCGGATGCCGGCGCTCTTCCACCGGCTGACACGATCGAGCAGGTCGGCCGGCCGAAGGGATGCCTCGGGAACCCGCAGCTCCTTGAGTACCGAGCGGGCGGTCCCTTCCTGATCCCCACGATCGACGATCGTGAACCGCTCCGGATAGCCGAGCCGGGCCGCATGCCGTCTGAGGATGCGGACGCACAGCGAGTGGATGGTCGAGATCTCGGGCTTCGGCCCGTCCTTCTTCCGAGGCAAGAGCGATCCCGCACGGGCGAGCATCTCCCGTGCCGCCTTGTTGGTGAACGTGACCGCGAGGATCCTCGAGGGGCAGGTGCCTCGGCGCACGAGATGGGCGATCCGCGCGATCACCACCCGGGTCTTGCCCGTGCCCGCCCCGGCGAGCACCAGAAGCGGGCCGACGGGTGCCGTGACGGCCTGCAGCTGTGCGGCGTTGAGTTTCGGCGAAGCGTCCATGCAGGAGGCGAATGTAGCACACGCCACAATCACCTTGACGCCCCACGCGAGGAAGCGTCTATTTCTGTCTCGCCGCACGCCCCCCGGAGCCGCTCCCCTCGATGGAACGCACGATCGAACCGGACAATCGACTTGCCGAGCAGGCCACCCAGATCATCGAGCGGCTCCAGCCGCATGCGAAAACGATCGTCGTCGCCCTCGGTGGCGTGGCCCTGGCAGTGCTGGCATGGATGCTCATCTCCAACCAGATGGAGGAGGGCAAGGCCCGAAGCTGGGAATCATTCCTCTCCGCCCTTTCAAGCGACGGCCAGCCGGCGCTGGTCGAGTCGCTTGATGATCTCATCCGGCGGCACCCCGACACGACGGCCGCTCGATGGGCCGAGGTGATCCTGGCCGACTTGGCCGTCAGCGAGGGGACCGATCTTCTCTTTTCCGACCGGCAGCGTGGCCTGCAGAGGCTCCAGTCGGCCGTGAGCACCTACTCCTCCGTGCTCGCATCGCGGCCACGCGGCATGCTGGCATCGCGGGCTACGTTCGGCCTGGCGAAGGCTCGCGAGAGCCTCGGTCAGATCGACGAGGCCAGACGGGGCTATGAGGCTGTGGCCGAACAGTCGGCCGCCGGGCTTTCCCGGCTCGCGAAGGATCGTGCCGAGGCGCTCGGACGCGGTGCGACGAAGGAGTGGTACGATTGGTTCGCGGCCCAGTCGTTCACCCCGCCCCAGCCGGCCGCCCCGGGGGCAGGAGCCGATTCCGGTGCCGACCAACCCGCATCACCACCATCCGAGCCCGGCGCCGCTCCACCCGCTGCAGCCGAATCTTCAGACCCCGCCCCATCGGGAACCGCCGGCGGGTGACGCACCCCGGCCCACGGCCTGGTCGCCCGGCGACGAGGCCTCGTTTGCGGTCGGGCCGGACGACGCCGGCATGCGTCTCGATGTCTTTCTGGCAGCGAGGTTTCCCGATCAAAGCCGTTCGTCGCTGGCCAGGGCCATCGACAAGGGGGCCGTCCGCGTCGATGGCATCGAAGCCCGCGGCTCGCTCAAGGTCAAACCGGGATCGCTCGTCCGATTCACCGTGCCTGCGCCGCCGCGGGATGGCCCGGCTGCGGAGGAGATCCCGCTCGACTTCATCCATATCGACGAGTGGCTCGCCGCGGTCAACAAGCCGGCCGGCATGGTGGTCCACCCGGCCAAGGGCAACTGGAAGGGCACGCTTGCCGGCGCGCTCAAGTGGCATCTCGAGCGGGCCGCCGACACGGGAACGGTCGGCCTCTCGACAGCCGGCGGCCCGACGCGGCCTGGCATCGTGCATAGGCTCGATCGGGACACCAGCGGCGTGATCATCGTGGCCCGCACGGAGGAGGTGCACCATGCGCTGGCCGGGCAGTTCGAGAGGCGATCGGTCGAAAAAACCTACCTCGCGATCACGGAGGGATGCCCGCAGTTCGACCGCGACGAGATCTCGCTGCCGATCGGGATCCATCCCTACCAGCGTGAGAAGATGGCCGTGCGGCGGGGTCATCCGACGAGCCGCGAGGCCGTGACGCGGTTCGAGGTGGTGGAGCGGTTTCGCTCGGCGGCGCTGGTGAGGGTGATGCCCAAAACGGGCCGCACCCACCAGATTCGCGTGCATCTGGCGGCCATCGGCTGTTCGGTGCTCTGCGATCCGCTCTACTCCGGTCGTTCCGTGATCGAGCCCGGTTTCTTCGGCCTCCGACCGGATCACCCGCTCGCCTGCGGGCCGCTCATCGCGCGGCATGCGCTTCACGCCGCGAGGCTCGAGGTCACTCATCCCGCGACGCACGAACGGCTCGTTCTCGAGGCGCCGATGCCCGAGGACATGACGCGGGTGCTCACCGCGCTGCGGGCGTGACGAGCGTGCCACGATCGCCCTCGGTCTCGAGTTTCAGCGGGAACTCGAGTACGAACGTGCTGCCTCGGCCCGGCGTGCTCGTGGCCGTGATGTCGCCACCGTGCTCGCGGAGGATCTTGCGGCTGACGGTGAGCCCGAGGCCGGTGCCCCGCGCGCCCTTCGTGGAGACGAAGAGATTGAAGATGGTGGCCAGCGTTTCCGCGTCCATCCCGGCGCCGGTGTCGCTGACGGTGATCTGCACACGGCCGGTGGCGGCATCGCAGCCGACGGTGATCTCGACCCGCGGGTCGTCACGCCCCTCGACCGCGTCGAGTGCGTTGGAGACGACGTTGAGCACGGCGCGCGACATCGCCTCGGGATCGAACACCAGCCGCGGCAGGACATCGGGCTTCTGCCAGTAGATCGTGGCGCCCGTCTCCTCGGCCCGCTGTCGAACCGTCTCGACGATGTCGTCGATCAGGGCCCCGAGGTCGGACGGTACCGGATCGGGCTCACGCTCCTTGCTGAAGGAGAGCATGTCCATCACGAGCGACGAAATCTTGTCCTGGTTGCGACGGACGATCCCCCAGCCCTTCTGGAGCACGGCGGGGTCGTCGTTGTCGATTCCCATCTCCACGAGGTAGCTCCCGCCGCGGATTCCCTGGAGGATGTTCTTGATGTGGTGGGAGACGGTGGCGATCGTCTGACCCACCGCGGCGAGACGCTCCGACTGCACCATCGCCGAGTAATAGGTGGTGTCCTCCACGGCAAGCGCCGCCTGATGGCCGATCGCGATCATCAGTTTGAGATGCTCGTCGGAAAAGCGGGGCCGCCCGGACTCCATCGCCTCCGCCAGCGGCACCGTCGTATCGACATAGATCGCGCCGACCATGCCGTAGCGGCCCTGAAGCGGAACGCAGATCGCCTCCCGAACGCCGGTGCGAACGATGCTGTTGCCGGAGGCGAAGCGGTCGTCGTCCTGGGCGTCGCTCGTGAGCACTCCCTCTCGGCGATCGAGCACATAGTCGAGAATCGTGCGGCTGATCGCCATCGAGGTCGTCGCGGCGGTGTGACGGTCGCGGCGGGCCTTTGTCTGGAGTTCGCGCGTGGCGGGGTCGAGCAGCATGATGCAGCCGCGGTCGGCCTCCACCCACTCGAAGACGAGTTCGAGAATGCGGCCGAGAAGTTCGTCGATGTCGAGCGTGTGGCTGGCGGCCAGGGCCGTGCGGTACATCACCTGTACGTTGCTGCGGGCCTTGGCCAGGCCTCGGTGCTCGGTGTCGGACGGCGCGAACCCAACCTCGTCGTTGGCCATGGTTCGCACGATGCGCGATCCATCGACGTCGGCCTGCGGGTAAGTGACGACATTGACCGGGATGAAGGATGTCGCGTCGGCACCATCGGGGGCGTAGACCATCACGGTCCGACCGATCTGGAGGCGGTCGCCACCGGCCAGTTCGGCCCGCTCGATCCGTCGATCGTTGACGTAGGTGCCGTTGGAACTCTTCAGGTCAGAGATCACGAAGGCCTCGCCGACCCTGCGGATCTCGGCATGCCGTCGGGAAACTTCGTGATCCTGGAGTTGGAGAAGTTTCCCCGACTCACGGCCGATGCTGATCGCCCCATCGACGGCGCCGAGATCGACACGGGCGCCGGTGTTCTGGCCCTGGATGACAAGCAGCGTCGGCACGCGAACGTTCTCCACCAAATCGAAAGCCTCTCCGCCGGGAATTGTCGCAGACGGGCTGCGGGCATGGAAGCGGCTCAACGCCGCGGCGGCCGGGTGTAGAATGTCAGGGGATTCCACTCTCGGAAAGGTGATCATGCGCAATTCTCACAGTGCCATGCGTCGCGGTTCGCTCCCCTCGCCGCTCCCCTGGACGGGCACATGGCCGCTCGCCGTGCTTGTGGCGCTGGCGATGGCCGGGAGCGGACGGACGACGCCGGCAGCGGAATCGTCCACCCAATCGGCAGACGAGAGCCTCACGGCGCGGCTTCGCGAGGCCGTCCTGTGGCTCGCGGCTCCGGAGCGGGAGGGCCGCGGGCCGGGCACGGCGGGCATCGATCAGGCGGCCGGGTGGGTGGCCCAGCGGTTCGGCGATCTCGGCCTGAAGACCCGGACGGTCGGCGACGAACCCTTCCAGTCGTTCGTGATGACGCTCGATGCCTCCATCGGCCCCGCGGAAAAAAATCGTGTCGAAATCGTCGGGCCTCCGGCTGCCGATGGGAGCCGGGCCGTGATCCCCCTGGAACTCTCGAAGGATTTCACGCCGCTGGCGGCGGGGGGCTCCGGGCCATTCGACCTGCCGCTGGTGTTCGCGGGTTTCGGAATCACGGCACCGACCGAAAAGTACGATGACTACGCACCGCTTCTCTCGCCACATGGTCACGGCAGCATCGCCAAGGGTGCGGCGGCGATCGTGCTCCGTCAGGAACCGCAGAAGAGCGATCCGCACAGCGTCTTCGACGGCAACCAGGCCTCGCAGTATGCGGCCCTTTCTCGGAAGGTGGCGAACGCCTCGGAGCACGAGGTCGGCGGGGTCGTCTTCTGCAACGATGCCGGTGCCGACGATGACCTGATGCCGTTCATGCGGGCCGGCGACGGCTCCGCGAAGCGGACGATGCCGGTGCTCCACGTGCGTCGGGCGGTGGTCGATCGCGTGGTGACCGCGGCACTGGGCCGTGACCTGACCGCCATCGAACATGCGATCGACGGATCGCTCGAGCCTCAGAGCAGTCCTCTGACAGGCTGGCGAATCCGCGGATCGACCGACATCCAGCGGGAGGAGACGAAGGCCAGGAACGTGCTGGCGGTTCTGCCCGGAGCCGGCGCTCCGGCGGCTGGCGATGTGCCGGCGATCGATCCGCGCGAGACCATCGTGCTCGGCGCACACTACGACCACCTCGGCTACGGTGGCGAGAACTCGGCGGCCCCCGGCGAGAAGGCGATCCACCATGGTGCCGACGACAACGCCAGCGGGACGGCGATGCTCGTTGAGGTGGCCAGAATGCTCCGCGACCGCGGGCCCTTCCCGCGGACGATCCTCTTCGTCGCCTTCTCCGGTGAGGAGCGGGGGTTGCTGGGAAGCGCCCACTACACGTCCAACCCCGTGATCGCGCTGGCCGACACGGTCGCGATGGTGAACCTCGACATGGTCGGGCGGCTCACCGACAACAAGCTGATCGTCCATGGCACCGGCACCGGCACGGGGCTCGAGCCGCTGGTCGATCGGCTCACGACAGACCATCGCTTCGACGTCGCCAAGGAGTCGGGGGGGTTCGGCCCGAGCGACCATGCGAGCTTCTACGCGAAGAAGATTCCCGTGCTCCATGTCTTCACCGGCTCACACTCCGATTACCACCGCCCGTCGGATACGTCCGAGAAGATCGACTACGAGGGCATGGTGCGAATCACCCGCCTGGTGGCCGACGCCGTCGCGGAACTGGCGTCGGTATCGCCGCGCCCGGAGTATGTCGAGGTGGCTTCGAAGCAGTTTGCCCGCGGCGGCGACCGTCCCTATTTCGGTAGCATCCCGGACTTCGGCAAGCCCGGGATGGGCTATGCGATCACCGGCGTCACGAAGGATTCACCGGCGGCTCTGGGCGGCCTCCAGGGAGGCGATGTCATCGTTCGGCTCGGTGGCAGCGCGATCGCGGGCCTCGAAGACTTCGACAGCGCCCTGCGGAAGCACAAGGCCGGGGAGACGATCCCGGTCGTCGTGAACCGCGCCGGCAACGAGGTCACGCTCGAGGTCACCCTCGCCAAGCCGAAAGAGTGAGCGCCCGGGCATCGTGATGGCGATCGTTCGATTCTCCGGTGGTGCCGCTGAACATGAGGTACACTTGAGTGTTTCGCGGCATGCAACCACGGGCGCCACGCCGGGCGCCTCACCGAGAGATCGAGAACGCATTTTTTGATGGCCAAGACCAAGCCTCCCCGCCCCACCGACACTCCTTCCCGCCC
>JBJTDB010000009.1:0-19928 GCA_046092145.1 Planctomycetia bacterium
CCCGGCCCTCCCCCCGCCCGCCCCCACCGCCCACCCGGGCCCCCCCACCCCCGGGGCTGCCACCCGGCCCCGCCCACCCCCGGACTCCCGCATGCCGAGATGAATATGGGAAGCCCCCGGTGACAACCGGGGGATCGATGCGGGTGAACCCACGGAATGGATGCCCCATCATCCCCGGGTTTTCACCCGGGGCTCCGCGGGGCGAAAATGCCGTACACTCCTGGTCCTCCATCCACACGCCACACGCATGTCGCACCCATCGCTCGATCGCGTCTGGACCGTGCCGAATGTTCTTTCGGCGACGCGGTTTCTGCTCGCGCTTGTGCTCTTCGCCGCGGTCGAGCGGCAGGCGTGGGGGGCGTCGCTCGTGCTATTCCTCGTCGCCGCATCGACCGACTGGGTCGATGGCTGGTGGGCGCGGCGATTCGATCAGGTGAGCCGCCTGGGCAGGATCTTCGATCCGCTCGTGGACAAGGTGATCATCTGCGGCGCCTATGTGCTTCTCACCGGCCGCGACGGATCGTCCATCGCGCCCTGGATGGCGGTCGTGGTCGTGGTCCGCGAACTGGTCGTCACCGCCATCCGCGCGGAGATGGAGCGGGCCGGGCATGACTTTTCGGCGGTCTTCTCGGGCAAGCTCAAGATGGTGCTGCAGTGTGCGGCCGTGGCCTTGGAGCTCGCCTCGCGGGCGTGGCCCCAGGCGGAGATCGCGGGGCTCGCGATTCGTCCCGTCGCGGCGGTCGTGTCGTGGGCGGCCGTCGTCACCACGATCTGGTCGGGGATCGGCTACCTCGCGGCCACCCGTCGCCTGCTGGGCGATGGCCGCTCGGGGGGCTGACGCACGATGGACAAGGATGCCGCCCTCGTGTCTTTGGCCACTGCCGTGCTGGCGGCGTGGGCCGCCAGCGGCTGGACGCTCATCGCGATCCTCCGCCGCCGATGGGCCGGCATGCCCGTCGTGCCGGAGCGGCCGCATCGGCCCGTTCCCTGGCGCGGGGCCGACGTCCTGGCGACGGTCGGCATCATGTTCATCACGCGGATCGTGGCGGAGATCCTCGTCGGGGGACAGGGCGACATGAACCGCCAGATGCTGACGGGCATCGTGGCGATGTTCGGCGGCGCGGCCGTCACGGCCCTCGTGCTCCGATCGCGGGGCGCCACGCTTCGCGACTTCGGCCTCGGGCCGATTCGCTGGGGCGCCGACCTGCGGCTCGCCGTCGCGGGGCTTGCGCTCGTGATCGCGCCCTTGCTGGCCGTGGCGGCGGTGCTCAACACGATCGTTCCCTACACGCATCCGATCATCGACTATCTGGCCACGCACCAAAGCCCGGAGGCCATCGGGCTGGTCGTCGTCGCGGCGATCGTGGCGGCGCCGCTCACGGAGGAATTCCTGTTTCGTCGGGTGCTCCAAGGCTGGCTTGAAAAACTGGAGCCCAGGCTCGGGGCCGGCTCGGCGATCGCCCTGACCTCGCTGGCCTTCGCCCTGGCCCATGCCGGGCACGGGCTGGCCTGGGTGCCGCTGCTGGGGCTGGGGGCCGTGCTGGGGGTGATCGTTCGTCACACTGGATCGATCGTGCCGGCCATCCTGCTCCATGCGCTCTTCAACGCCGTCAGCGTCGGGCTCCTGCTCGTGCAGCTTTCCGGGCTCGTCCCGGCCGGGTGAGGGGGCTTTGCCGTCATAGTTTTCCAGCTCCTCAACCGGACCCCCGTGCCAAACCGATCTGGTTCTCGGGGCGGGGGTTCGTGAGAATCCGGCCGTCCGCCTTTGGAACCGCCGGCCGTGAATCGTCCATTCGTCACCCGCCTCCTCGACCAGCTCGCCTACGTCGCCGTGCGGGTGGCGATCTGCATCGTCCAATCGCTGCCGCGGCAGACATGCGAACGGCTCGCCCGCACGTCGTCGAACCTGCTGGCCAACCGGCTTCGGATCCGCCGCACGGTGGTTCGCGACAACCTCCGCCAGGCCTTTCCCGAGTGGTCGCCCGAGCAGTGCCGCGACGCGGCCCAAGGCATGTGGGAGCATCTGCTCCTGATGGTCGTCGAGATCGCCCACGCGCCGCGGGTGATCCGCAAGACGACCTGGCGGAAGCACCTTCGCATTCACGGGATGGAGCAGATCGTCCGCACGCTCTGGCTCGATCGGCCGAAGGTGGTGCTCTCGGGCCACTTCGGCAACTTCGAACTCGCGGCCTATCTCTTCGGCGTCTTCGGGTTCAAGATGTTTTCGGTGGCCCGCGAACTCGACAACCCGCTGCTCGACCGGTTCGTGAACGAGTTTCGCGAGTCCCGCGGCCAAGAGATCCTGCCGAAGAAGGGGAGTGCGCCCGACGTCGCGATCGCGATGGAGCGGCATGGGGCGATCGGCCTGCTCGGTGATCAGGCCGCCGGCCCGCGCGGATGCTGGGTCGATTTCTTCGGTCGGCCGGCGAGCGTTCACAAGGCGATCGGCGTGTTCGCGCTCTCGGCGTCGGCGCCGGTGATGGTCTGCACGGCGACGCGGCGCGGCGGCCTCTTCGATCTGGACCTGCGGCTGGAGGGAGTGGCCGATCCGGCCACCGACTCGCCCGAGACGGCCGGCCTGGGCCCCCTGTCGCAGTGGTACACGAGCCTTCTGGAGAAGGCCGTCCGCCGTGCCCCGGCGCAGTATTGGTGGGTGCATCGTCGATGGCGGGGCGCGCCACCACGGGGTAGAGTGTCTCGCTCGGCGGCCTGATACGGCGGGTCGGCCCCGCCGCCGGCCGCGGCAGAGTTCCCAAGGTTCGCGCATGGCCGACTGGATCGAGGTTGCCTCCATCGACGAATGCCCCCCGGGCCGCAGCATCGAGCGGGTGGTCGCGGGGCAGATGGTGGCCGTCGCCAACGTGGACGGCATCCTCCATGCCATCGACGGCCTCTGCCCGCACCAGGGAGGGCCGCTCGGCACGGGCACGCTCTGCGGCACGACGCTCACCTGTCCGTGGCACGGATGGCAGTTCGACGTGCGCGACGGCCGCCATCTGCTGTCGTCCTCCGTCCGTCAGGCGGTGCACGAGGTCGCCGTGCGGGATGGGATGATCGTCGTGAGGCTCCGCGACCGCGGGGAGTCGGCCGCGTGATTGAGTTTCGCTGCTTCCGCAACGACGACCCTCCCCGACTGGCCGACGTATGGCGGTCTGCGGAGCTGGGGCCGTCGGCGATGCAGCCGATGACCTCCGCGCTGCTCGAAGCGGCCGTCTTCTCGAAACCCTATTTCGACCGGGAAGGATTGATCGTGGCGGTGGACGGCGAGCGGACCGTCGGCTTCGCCCATGCCGGCTTCGGCCCGACGGCCGACCGTCACGGGATCGACCCGCGCATCGGCACGACGCTCCTGGTCGTCGTCGTGCCCCATGCCGAGCACGAGGCGATCGGCGACGGCCTGCTGAAGCGAACCGAATCTTTTCTGCGGGGCCGCGGTGCGACGACCCTGCTCGGGGGCGGATCATCGGCCATGCGGAGCTTCTACCTCGGCCTCTACGGAGGCTCCGATCTCCCGGGCATCCTCGACTCCTCCCCGGCGATGCAGGCCGTCTTTCGACGGGCGGGCTACGGCGTGGCGGAGCGGATCGCCGTGGTGCGGCGGAGGCTGTCGGGCTTCCGACCGCCGGTGAATCGCCTCCAGTTGGCGATCCGACGCAACACCGTGATGCGTGTGATCGACGAGCCGGGCCGACGGACCTGGTGGGAGGCGGCGACGACCACCGGCATCGCCCTGCGTCGGTACGAACTCCGCAATCAGGCGGAGGAACTGCTCGGCGCCGCCTCGTTTTGGGACATGCAGCCGCTGTCGTCGGCCTGGGGCGTGACGGCCGCGGGGCTGATGCACGTCGATATCGTCGGGCCGCGACGGCGGCAGGGGCTCGCCAAATACCTCGTGGCTGAGGCGATGCACGACCTCGCCGACGAGGGCGTGTCGCTCGTCGAGGCGCATGTCTCCGATGCCAACACCGCCGCCATGAAACTCTTCGAGGCGCTCGGCTTCGAGGCCGTCGAGTACGGCGCCATCTTTCGTCGCGACGCCGTCTGACGAGGCCGCGGCGTCGCGGCGGCCGTCACTGGGCGAGCGACTGCACGTGGGACGTGACGGCCTGCGAGCAGGCCGAGAGCGAGCCCTCGCTGCGGGCGAGCCTGGTCGGAAGCGGGGCTGTCTTCCCGTCGCGACGGAGGTCGGTGAGATACGCCTGAAGGATCTCGCGGCGCGCCGGCGACGAGTGGAGCAGCCAGTGCACCCAGCACCAGGCTTCGGCGTAGTGATCCTGCGACATCTCTCCCGGAGCCTGAAGGGCCTCGAGCCTCGTGAGGTCGGGCTGCCAGGTGCCCTCGATGAGCCGTCCGTTGAGATGCGACACATGATCGGGATGCACCCGCTTCCCGCTCCGCGGCCGTTCGAAGTATTCGGCGATTCCCTCGTCGAGCCACAGCGGCACCGTCGGCACCACCGCGTGCACGTAGCCGTGGGTCGTCTCGTGCCGGAGATCCTCCGCGATGCGGTCCTGCCAGGCGGCGTAGACCGAGAGCGTGGTGTCGGTCTCGACGAAGAACGCACGGCGGGCGGGGAACGACGGAAACTGCCGGGCCACGAACTCGTCGTAGCGACGCGGGTTTTCGAAGAGATAGAGATGGACGGGCTCGTCGGAGATCGGCAGGCCGAGATTCTGGCTCACGTCGGTCCGCATCGACTCCAATTCACGGACGATCCGATGCTGCTCGGCGATCGGAAAATCGGCGTGGATCACGAGCTGCCCCGCGACCAGTTCGCTGCGATGCGGCAGGGGATCGACGCCTCCGGGCAGCATGCAGCCGATGACCGAGGCCAGGCATACCGCGAGGATCGTCGGATGGTGCGGATTGAACGATCGCATCGGGCGGGATGCTAGCGACCGGCCGACGGGCCACCAAGGCCATCCGTGCCGGCTTTGAGCCTGCGAAAGGTCCCTGCGAGCGCCTCGATCGAGATCGGTTTGCCCAGGACGGCCGTGGCGCCGGCGTCGAGGGCGGCCTGCGCGGTGTCGCCTCGCGGAAAGGAATCGACGATCACGATCGCCAGCGACGGCCGGTTGGCGGCGAGAATTCCGAGCCAGCCGATCGTGTCAGGCGAGAGCCGGCCGACATCCCAGACGAGCACGTTCGCCGATTCATCGAGCGCGGGGCGGCCGCAGCGGCTGGCAACGACATGCCCGCCCGCCGGCGGGACGACGAGCGAGATTCCCTCGGCATCCATCGGCGTGCCGGCCACGACCGAGACAGCCAGCGGCTCGGCGGCCGGCTCCGCCATCGTGATGCCCAGCAGCCGTTCATCGCGGCGGGCGGTCGCCGGGGCGGCCAGCGTGCCGGGGCGGCCGGCATCCCAGTCGGCAAGCCACGCCTCCATGCGGCCCGGAAACTCATGCCAGGCCACTTCCTCGACGCCCGGCAACGGCGGGCCGCTTCGGCGGCGGCCGTCCACGAGGCTCGTGGCGACCGACACGATCGGCATCAGCGGCCAGGCGCGGGCAAGCACGATGGCATCGTCGAGGGTCCACCGGGCGGGACGGTCGGTCGCGAGAATGGCAAGCCGTGGCGTGGCAGGCTCCGCGGCGGCGAGCGTCGCCGCATCCGCCGGGCGGGAAAATTCCAGGAGCGGCGTCTGGCGGGCCTCGAGCGACGGCCGCATCCACGACCGCGCGAGCCGAAGTTCGTCGTCTTCCGAGTCGCCGATCCAGAGGGCATGCCGCTGCGACACTGTCATCATCCATGAATGCGTCGTACCGATCGCCCAGGTCACGAGCGATCATCGTAAAAGTCCGACGATCGCGGTGTCCACGCCGGCTCGCTGCCGGGTTCTGGGGAGTTTGGGTTTTTCCATGGGGCTCCGCGAACCGACGGATTGTAAAAAATCGGTGTTGACTCGGAATTTCGATGTGGCGTGCCCGAAATGCGGATTGACCACGCTCGGGCCCCTCGCACAATGACGCCCCATCACCGACCCATCATCACTGGTCATGGACGACCGGTAGGACGATCGGTGGAGAGGACGACAGGCAGGAGGCCGTCAATGGGCAAGGCGCAGAGAGGTTCGTGGAGTGGTGGCGGTGGCGTCCGGATGTCGGACATCGTGCCCGCGGCGCGGTTCATCGCATGCGACGAGATCGTCGTCGCGCGATGCTGCGACGATGCCCATCTCTGTGAACCCGGCGATGTCTTCTTCGCGCGGATCGACGGAGTCGGCGACTGTGACGAGGCGGTCGCGATCGCGCTTGCCCGCGGCGCCGGCGCGGTGGTCGCCGAGACGGTCGTGCCGACCGGTGGCATGCCGCTTGCGATCGTCCCCGATGCCGCCTGGGCCTCCGCCCGCGCATCGCATGCGCTTGCCGGCGATCCCGCCCGCCACATGCGGGTGATCGCGGTCACGGGCACCAGCGGCAAGACGACCACCGTCTGGCTGACGGCGTCGGTGCTGGGCGAAGCGGGGCTCCGCGTGGGAGTGGTTTCGGATCTCGGCTGTCTCGACGCCGATGGCCTCGAGCCCGAATGCGGTGAGGTGCAGGATGCCGCGGCGCTGGCCCACTGGCTGCGACGGCTCGCGGACAGCGGATGCACGCATGCCGTGATCGAGGTGTCGAGCCGGATGCTCGCCGCCCAGGCTCTGGCCGGAGTCGAATGCGACACCGTCGTGGTCACCAATCTCGCGGAGGCCCATCTCGATCTTCATGGATCGAAGGAGGCCTACCATGCGATCAAGGGCCGCATCCTCGACAGCCTCGCGGCGGACGGCTGCCTGATCGTGAACGCCGACGACGAACGGCTGCGGCGGCTCGTGCGGCGGTGCGCGACGGAGCGGCCCGCGGCGGGCGTGATCGAGGCGGGGCTCTCCCGGGGCGACCTGACGGCCACGCCGGTGGAGCGAAGCCTCTTCGGCCAGACCTTCCTCATGCAGGCGGCCGGCCACACGATCCCCGTCGGAGTGGCGCCGCCGGTGGCCTCGTTCGTGCGCGACGCGCTCCTGGCGGCGGCGACCGGGATGCGGTATCGCGTGCCCGTGGAGCGGGTGGCCCGTGGCATCGAGGCGGCAGGCAGCGTGTCGGGGCGGATGGAACGGCTCGATCGCGGCCAGGACTTCGCGACATTCCTCGACCGGCCCACGTCGGGCCATGCCCTGGCAACGTCGCTATCGGGGCTCCGGCGGCTCACCGGGGGCCGGCTGGTGCTCATCGCCGAGGAGCGGATCGCGGAGGAACTCGGCGGCCTCGACCTGTTCGCCAGCCGATCGTCGCGGTGGTGCGATGCCTGCATCGTGGCCCCGGAGGGCATCGCGGTCGATGATCCCACCGAGCCGGCCATCGCGGCCTACGCCCGCATCGACCGTGAACTCTCACGGCTCGGCGAAGGAGACTGCCTCCTCGTGCTCGGCGATGTCTTCAGAAACGGTCTGCCGCCCCGCGATCCCGACCTCCGGCGGCTCGGCCTGCTCGATGTCATCGACGGCTGGCTGCAGCTGGCCCATCCGCCGCGGCGTGTCCCGGGCCGCCGGGCCGCCTGACCTCGAAGGCCTCGGTCGGCTCCGGGCCCACGGCGGGCCCGGGCGGCCGACTCGGATGGACGGCATTCGACCGCCGCGGCACAATCTTCCCTGTCGCGGAGGCCGTGAGTGGAACGGTCGTGATCCGGCGGCAGCACGTCGTGGCGAACAGCACACCGATCACCCAACACGATCACCCAACGCGATTACCATGGTATCCGGCCCACGTTCGTCGTCCGAAGGCGGCACGACACCCTTCGATGATCTCGGGATCGCCGTTGCCGGCGGCGAGCCGCTGGCGCACCACACCTGGCTGGGCATCGGCGGCGCAGCCCGGTATTTCTGCGAACCGATCGATGCCGATGCCTTGGCGCGGGTCGTGCGCCGGTGCCATGAACGCGGCGTCCCGCTGAGGGTCGTCGGCGGCGGATCGAACATTCTCGTGCCCTCGGCCGGCTATCCGGGCATGGTGGTGAGGCTCTCGGCGCCCGCCTTCTGCTCGGTCGATGTTCAGAAGCCGAGCATCTCGGCGGGAGCCGGAGCGAAGCTGGTGCATGTCGTCTCCGCGGCGGTGCAGGCCGGCCTCGGTGGCCTGGAGATGCTCGTCGGGATTCCGGGCACCGTGGGAGGCGCCGTGGTCGGCAATGCCGGGAGCCGCGGGGGCGACGTCGGCGCGAGGGTCGGCGAGGTGACGGTGATGCTCGCCGACGGCCGGGTGGAAACGCGGCGTGGCAATGCCCTCGCCTTCCAATCGCGGTGGAGCAACCTCGACGACGTGATCGTGATCGCCTGCCGATTCGATCTCGACGAGGAGAGCCCGGAGCTGCTCACGAAGCGGATGCAAAAACAGTGGATCGTGGAGCGGTCGGAGCAGCCCTCCGGCACCCGGACGGTGGCGATGATGTTCAAGGATCCGCTCGGCACGACGGCCGAGTCGCTCATCTCGCAGGCGGGGGCTCGTGATCTGCGGGTCGGGCAGGCATCGGTCTACGGTCCCCATGCCAACTACGCCGTGGCGGCGGCGGGTTGCTCCAGCAACGATCTGCGTGGCCTCGTGGAACATGTGCGGACGGTCGTCCGCGACAAACTCGGCGTGGAGCTCACGCCGCTGATCGACGTGTGGTGACATCCCCCGGGGTGCTGGCAGATGGCTGGTCGTGATGGCATGCCGCGCCGCTCCTCAGGCGCCGCTGATGCGGGTGAACGCGGCCTCCTCGCCACGCTCTTCGAAGGGCGGCAGGCGGGATGGGGCGCGATCGCCGTCGTGGTTGCCGCGGTCATCGGCGGTCTGGTGCTCTGGACGCGGGTGAAGGATGACGTCCGGTCCGACAAGGGCTATGTGCTCGAACCGGCCGGCATCGAGCTCGTGGGCATCGCCCCCTGGGTGCGGAGCGACCTCAAGGGCGAGGCGCTGCGGAATGCGAGCCTCGACGGGCGGCTGCCGCTCGACGATCCCGAACTGCCGCGGAGGCTGGCGCGGGCCTTCGACATGCATCCGTGGGTGAGGCAGGTGAAGCGGGTCGATCTCCAGCACCCGGCGCGGGCCGTGGTGGAGGTGGTCTGCCGCGAGCCGGTCGCGATGGTGGGCGTGAAGGGGGGGCTCCTGGCGATCGATGCCGAGGCGGTGGTGCTGCCGAGCGCCGATTTCACGGCGGAGGCCGCGGCACGGTATCCGCGGATCGCGGGGGTGATGTCGAGCCCGCAGGGGCCCGAAGGATCGCCGTGGGGCGATCCTGTCGTCGAGGAGGCGGCGGCCCTGGCGATGGCGATCGGGCCGGAGTGGAGCGACCTCGGTCTCGTCGAGTGCCGGCCCGAGATGGACGGTGGACGGCGAATCTGGGTGGTGTCGGGCGACGGTGGCCGCACGATCCGTTTTGGCGCGGCGCCTGGGCGTGAGATCACAGGCGAACCGGTCGCGGCGGCGAAGGTGGCACGGCTCGGGACGATTCGCCCAGCCGATACAGAGATCGACCTGACGGTGGCCGATGATTCCGAGGCCACGAGCCCCGAGGCGATCCGGCAGTGAGGCCAGCGAGGCCCGTGATCATGCGGTCGCGTGCCGACGCAGCGCCGAAATGACCGGCGCATGCGCGGCGCCGTGGCTTGTGAACGCGAGCGTGCGGCCCGTCTCCGAGACGATCTCGATCACGAGATCGAGACGGTCGGCCGGCAGGAGCGACGCGATCCGTTCGGGCCATTCGACGAATGTCCAGGTGCGGGCGTCTGGTCGGGCCGCGGTGGCATCATCCCAGCCGGTCTCCCGAAGTTCCTCCGGGCCTGCGAGCCGGTAGAGATCGGCATGCACGAGGTGGACCGGTGTCGCCGGCCCGGCCGAGCGGTGTTCGTGAATGAGGCCGAAGGTGGGGCTCACCACGTCGGTCGGATCGATGCCTGCGGCGGCGGCGATCGCCTTCACGAACGTCGTCTTGCCCGCCCCGAGATCGCCGTGGAGCGCGATGCATGCATGCGGTGGAAGGCTCGCCACGAGTGTGGACGCGATCGGGGCGAGGCCCGCCTCGTCGGCAACGGTGATGGAAACGCGATCGGCGTCAGACATCGAAGGCATGGAGGAAGCCCTTCGGCTCGAGGCGGCGGAGCGTCCCGTCGTCGGCGATGGCAACGAGCCCCGGCTCCGTGGTCACCGTGCCGATGATGGCCGGACGGAGTCCGAGAGGCGGCGCGGCGACGAGGCGGTGGGCGTCGTCGGGCGGCATGGCCAGCAGCAATTCGAAATCCTCGCCGTCGCCGAGGGCATGCTCCAGTGGCGTGCGGCCATCGCCCGGCTGCCGGCTCATGAGCGTGGCGTCGTCGTGGATCGGAATGTCGGCGAGGCGGAGGGCGCAGCCGACACCGCTGGCCCGCATCATCCGATCCAGATCGAGCGAGAGGCCGTCGCTGATGTCGATCGCCGCATGCACGCAGCATCGCTCGCGGATCGCGGCCGCCTCGCGTCACCGCGGGCTCACATGCAGGTGACGGCCACGCAGGCTGCCGCCGCAGGGGCCCGTGACCACGATCAGATCTCCCGCCCGTGCGCCATCCCGCCGCCAGGCCTGCCCGGGGGCGACGCTGCCGATCGCCGTCACGCTCACGACGAGCGGGCCATCCCAGGCATTGGTATCCCCGCCGGCCAGCGCGACGCCGTGCTCGGCCGCGAGCGATGCGATGCCCTCGTGGAGCCCCTCGGCGATCGCCATCCCGCCCTGCCTGGGCAGGGCGACGGCGACGACCGCCGCCTCTGGACGGGCGCCCATCGCCGCGAGATCGGAGAGGTTCACCGCGAGCGATTTGTGGCCCACCTGCCGGGGCGTGCAGTCGGCCCCCAGGAGAAAATCGACCCCGGCGGTGAGCATGTCGACGGTGACCACGGTGCGCCGCATCGCGGGGGGCCGCAGCACGGCGGCATCGTCGCCGGCGGGCACCTCCAGCCGCGGGTCGGCCGGGAGCCTGCCAAGGAGCCATGCGACGAAGTCGGTTTCCATGCGGCGATTGTTCACCGCGTGCGGGGCAGCCCGCAAGCGGCTACCGCAGGAGTGTTTCGGAGGTGATGTGGCCGAAGAGGGTTTCGCGGCCGCGGAGCACGTAGAACTTGATCGGGCCGAGGTTGTCGTCGGTCGCCTTGTCGAGGACGTAGGCGATGTTGTCGGGGGCGATCGTTTCCCACACGTGGAGGCCGACGAGGATGTCGCCCTCGCGGATGCCCTGGGCCGAGGCGGGGCCGTCGCCGCGGACCTCGGAGACGAGCAGGCCGCCCCGATAGCGGGATTGAAGCTTCTGCACCTTCACGGCCGGCACCGTCTGCACGCGAAGCCCGAGCTGCTGCCAGCATCGGTCCTCGAGCGAGAGCTTCTGGGGCCGCGCCGCCGCCAGCGGCAGCATGATCTGCTCCTCGCCGTCGGCGCGGACGACCGTCACCGGCACTCCCTCGCCGGCCTTGTGGCCGAGCAGGGCCCGCTCCACGTCGAGCTGGCTCATCACGCGACTCTCGCCGATGCGGGTGATCACGTCGCCCACCTTCACGCCACAGGTTTCCGCCGGGCTCTCGCGGTGCACGCAATCGACGACCACACCCTCGCGGCCATCGTGACGCCGTGCCACGATGCCGTGCCAGGTCTTGTCGACCCGTTCCACCGACATCAGCTCCGTCACGATGCCGAGCACGCGGTCGATCGGGATCGCGAAGCCGATGCCCTGGGCGCCGGCCCGCACGGCGACGTTCACGCCGATCATCTCGCCGGCGATGTTGAGGAGCGGCCCACCCGAATTGCCCGGATTGATCGAGGCATCGGTCTGGATCAGGTCGTCGTATTTCTGGGTGCGGCTCACCTCCACGCTGCGGTGGAGCGCGGAGATGATGCCCCGGGTGACGGTGTGCTCGTAGCCGAAGGCGTTGCCCAAGGCCAGCACCGTCTCCCCGATCATGAGGTCGGAGGAGGTGCCGATCCGGATCACCTGCAGCGGGTCCGATGCGTCGATCTTGAGCACGGCCAGGTCGGTTCGCGGATCATGGGAGACGAGCTGTCCGGCGACCGTCTTGCCGGAGGCGAGCGTCACCTCGATCCGCTTCACGCCCTCGACGACGTGATAGTTGGTGACCACGTAGCCACGGTCGTCGATGATCACGCCCGTCCCCATGCCGTTCACGCGACGGAGATCGCCGGTGGTTTCGTCGTCGGTGTCCACGACGAGCTTCTGGCCGTGGATGTTGACGACGCTGTCGCGCTGCGACTCGATGGCCCGCACGATCGACGTGCGGCGCATCTCGCGGTGGTCGTCGGCCCGACCTGGAATGGTCGCGAGGCCGGCCGCGAGCGAGACGAGGACCGGGACGACACGCCAGACAACCCGCATAGACTCACGATCCCCCGGTCACGCCCGCATCGGGGCGTGTGGTCCGCATCCGTGCGGAGCCGGTCACCCCTTCTCGACACGGGTGAGAATCGGACGCCGGGCCGGATCGCATCATGCGGCGAGGCCGTCCGCCGCATACCTTTCCACGCGGCCGGCGGGGATTTCACCCAGGCGTCAAGGTCGGGGAGGGCGAGGCTCCGAACCGGCCCCGGCACCCGGCGGCGATGCGTCAGCCCCCCCCACGAGCAGCGGCAGAAGTTGCAGCACCAGGAACAGCACGAGGGCCGTCAGCACGACGATCGGCCAGGCCCCCGCAATCCTTTCGCCGATCCCCCATCCGGCCTCCCTGGCAATGCCTCCCACGAGGGCGGCCAGGACGAGGATGAAGAGCGCCGCCAACACGATCCCGCAGCCGAGCGAGGCCATCGTGCCCTTGAACGTGCCGATTTCCGAAAACTCCTCCTGATGGAGATCGACGGCACGTCCCTTGGCGAGGCTGCGTGGCACCGTCTCCGCCAGTTCGACGGCCCGCGCGGCATCGGACCAGTCGGCGGGCGGAATATTTCGCTGACTCGGCAGGTCGAGCGGATGGCCCGCGGCCCGGTGCAGTTCGGCCAGCATGACCTGGCCTCGATCGAACGCCGGACCATCGGCTTTTGGCTCACCCGATTCGTCGCTCCATGCCCATCGCGGGTCGTCGTCGGTGGCCGTCACGGTCGTCGAGCCGCGGGCGTGGAGGAGCGTGATCGTGAGCTGCGGTCGGTCGCCGCGGGCCACGTTCCACCGCACCGTCACGTTTCGCGGCCCGGTCAAGCCGACGGCGAGGGTGGGCCAGGCGGTGTCGATCGTGCCGCCGAGCGTGGCGAGCCGGTGCGGATCGCCGACAAGGGCCCGCACGAGATCGACATCCCGTGCGAACTGGCCGAGGACGGCCTCGCGGGAGCGGTCGCTCATCCGTCGCTCGAGCGTGATCGTCTCGATCGGCCCGGCGGGATGCGCATCGGCCATGGCCGTCTCGATGCCGTTTTTGAGGCGTGCGATGAAGGGATGCAGCCGGTCGGGCAGCATCGGAATCAGCCGGGCCCGTGAATCGGCGCGGATCATGTCGATCTCGTAGGCCCAGAGCATCGAGAGCGAGAGCGGATGCGAGAGCAGGAGCGTGCGGCCACCCTGCACGAGGCCGCGCACGGCCTCGGCCCGGGCATCGCTCCAGCCGTCCCTGCCGACGAGCACGGCGTCGCAGGTTTCGTCGTCGAGAAGGGGCGTCCAGGACGACGACCTCGGTGGGATCGCCCCGAGCCGATTCGGCCAGGAGGCATCGTCCGGCAGATCGCAGGCGATCGTGATCGCGTCACCCGCGCAACGGGCTGCCTCGGCAACCTCCGCGATGGAGGAATCGACGCCCAGGAGGCCGATTTTCAGCGACCGCTGCGGAGGATGCGACATGGACGGTATTCTTTCCGGAGAACGGTGCTCGGGTACAGAGGCAGCGTCGGTATAGCAGGATACGACTGGCCCAACCAATGATCGCGGAAGTGATCGCCATCGGCGATGAACTGACCTCGGGCCAGCGGCTCGACACGAATAGCCGGTGGATTTCCGCCGAACTGGCCGTGCTCGGCATCCCGGTCGCGTTTCACACGACCGCCTGCGACACGATGGCCGCCGGCATCGAGGCTTTTCGCGCCGCCGCATCCCGGTCGGATGTCGTGATCGCCACCGGCGGCCTCGGGCCGACCGCCGACGACCTCACCCGCGACGTGCTCGCCGAGGTGATCGGCCGTCCGCTCGACATCGTGCCCGAGGCGGTCACGGCGATCGAGGCCCGCTTCGCCACCCGCGGCATGCCGATGCCTGAAAGCAATCTCCGCCAGGCGATGCTGCCCCGCGGCGGCCGGATGATCCCAAACCCCACCGGCACGGCGCCCGGGCTCGATCTCGATCTGCCCCGCGGCGATGGCCGCGTGGCGAGAGTCTTCGCGTTGCCGGGCGTGCCCTCGGAGATGCACGTGATGTGGCGGGAGACTGTCCAGCCGGCCCTGCTGGCGATGCAGCCGCAGGGGGGCACGATCCTCTTCCGCTGTCTCAAGTGCTTCGGTGCCGGGGAGAGCGCCGTCGAGGCGATGCTGCCCGATCTGATCCGGCGCGGCCGCGATCCGACGGTCGGGATCACGGTGCACGAGGCGACGATCACGCTCCGGATCGCCGCCCGCGGCGCCGACGAGGCCTCGTGCATGGCCGCCATCGCTCCCACCGAGCAGGTGATCCGCGAGTGCCTTGGGCCGCTCGTCTTCGGCGCCGACAACGACGAACTGGAGGACGCGGCCCTCCGCTCGCTCGTGGCCTCCGGGCAGACGCTCGCATCGCTCGAGATCGGCACGTCGGGCCGCGTCGCCTCGCTCTTCGCGCAGGCAATGGCCCGAGCAGGCGGGGCGGGCGATGCGGCGGCGGCCCCGTGGGGCTACTGCGGCGGCACGATCCTCACCGAGGCCGCGGCGATGCACGCGGGACCTTCCGACGCCTCGTCGCTTGCCAGTCGGGCTCGCGTGGAGTTCGGCACGGCCCTCGGGCTCGGCGTGGGCGCTTTCCGCACGGGATCTGAACGACGCCCCGTCATCGACATCGCCCTTGCGGGTCCGTGGGGCGTGCATCAGAGCGAGAATGTGGTGGCTGGCGGGCCGGCCCTGTCGCCATCCCGGGCCGCGAAGGCGGCGATCGACGTCGTCCGCCGCCAACTGCTCACCGAGACGCCGTCACCATGATACGCTCCCCCTGATCATGACCTCTGCCCCCATCCATCATGATTCGCCCGGCGGTGGCGGTCGTCGGACGCTGCTCCTCTTCGCGGGCCTGGTGGTCCTGGTCGGGATGATCGCATGGCCGTCGTTCATGGGGCGTGTGCAGTATGCCCGCACGCGGGCGGAGTTGCGGGCGATCCGTGACGCGGCCAAGGGCGCCGAGATGACGACGATCGGCAAGCTCTTCACGACGCTCGCCCGCGTGATCGGCCCGACGGTGGTGAATGTCACCTCGCGGCGGAAGGCGACGTCGCTGGCCGACGAGGTCGCCGCCCTTCAGGATGGCGAGGTCGCCGGCTTCACCGACGAGTCGGTTGGATCGGGCGTGGTCATCGATCCGGATGGCTGGATCCTCACGAATTATCATGTCGTCGCGCAGAGCAACGATGTCACGGTGACGCTGTCCGACGGCCGGCGGTTCATCGCCGCGACGGTGGGGGCCGATCCAGCGAGCGACCTGGCGGTGCTGAGGATCGATGCCGCGAATGTGCCCCATGCCACCTGGGGCGACAGCGATTCGATGCAGGTCGGCGAGATGGCCTGGGCGATCGGCAATCCGTTCGGCCTTGATCGCACGCTCACCTACGGCATCGTCAGCGCGGTCGGCCGCCGTGGGGTCACGGAGGATCCGTTTCAGGAGTTTCTGCAGACCGACGCCTCGATCAATCCGGGCAATTCGGGCGGACCGCTCGTCGATGTGCACGGCCACGTGATGGGGATCACGACCGCGATCGTGGGGCAGGATTTTCGCGGAATCGGGTTTGCGATCCCGAGCAACACGGCGCGGCGGGTCTATGAGGAGATCCGGCGGGATGGCCACGTGGAGCGGGGCTCCCTGGGCATCTCGCTGCGACGGATCGGCACGCAGGACGATCCCGACGACGGCATGATGCTCCGCGGGGCGGTGGTCGGCGCGGTCGATCCCCATTCCACGGGCGCGGCCGCCGGTATCCGGCCGGGCGACGTGATCGTTGGCTTCGACGACTTCCCGGTGGACGACCCGGCGGCCTTGGTGCTCCTGATCACGCGGGCCCCGATCGGCACGGAGGTGCCGCTCACGGTGATCCGTGGCGGAAAGCAGCTGACGCTCACCGCTCGCATCGGCCGCCGGCCTTCGTGAGGCGGGAGCCGGGCATCCGGCTCATGCACTCGCCGGCGGTCATCCGCCCGGGGAGCCACCGTCGGAGGCGGGCTCCGATCCGGGCAGGTCGTCGAGCAGTTTCGTGAAGTTGAACTCACCAAAGCCGCCCGAGAGGCCGAAGGTTTCGGCCGGCTGCTCGGCATCGGAGGCGGGCGGCTTCGCGGCGGCAGTCTCGGCCGCCGGTCGCTCGCGTGGCGTGCCCTGCGGACGGGCTCGCAGCCGCCGGGATACCGTCGCCAGCCAGTCCGGGCCGGGGAAGGCATAGGGGCGAAACTTCTCGAGTGTGCCGGTCTCCTCGTGGATGAAGAGCGCCCGCTGTGGCCCGAGCCTGCTGGCCGCGGGGCTGTCGATCAGCTGGCTTGAATCGGTTCCGCTCATCTGGAAGACGGTGCGAAGCTCGAACTCCTTGATCGTGCCCCGCTCGAAGGTGCGCATGAGATTCGTGAGCGAGTCGCACCAGATGATCGCATGCACGCCCACCGGCGGGCCGTCCTTGAGGATCGTGTTGAAGTGGTCGGCGGGCCCGGCCTTCTTCTCGCTCCCGAACGAGAAGCCGAAGCCCCCCTCGTCCTTCCGCAGTTCGCGAAACCGGCCAAGGTCGCGGATGACGAGGAAGACCGACTCGCCGTCGAGCACCTGGCCGTCGATCCGGCGCTGGATTTCACCGGCCAGTCCCTCGAGCGCCCCCGCCACGCCGAGCCGGCCCGCCTGCTCGATCTCGTGGGGCAGATGCTCGGCGAGTTGCGAGAGCATGATCTCGGGCTTCTCCTCGGCGATCGCCGGCTCCAGAAGGACGAACCGGGCCGCCCGTCCGATCCCGCCGCCGGGATGCGGGTCGTGGCCCGCCGCGAGGCTCACGATCGCCATCGCCAGGAGGCTCGTGCCGAGATCCTCGCGCTGGCCGGCGATGAGGAGATTTGCGCCCCCTTGCCGACGGAAGATCGCCGCCGTCGGATCCTTGATCGCGATCGCATCGCCGAGCCACGCCAGCGGGGCGACGGGCTGCTTGCCATGAATCGTGCCGTCGCCGAGCAGTTCCGTGAGGAGCGGGTTGCCGGCCGGATCGGCCGCCTGGTTTCCGTCGAAGACGATCCGCGGCACCTGCGGGATGTCGGTGCGGCGATCGGCGAGGGCCCGCAGGGCACCGAGGTACCGCTCCCTCCGCTCGTCGTTGAGGAAGACCACCTGAAACGGGCTGTTGCCGGCCACCATGCCGTTGGCGTCGTTGTAGATCGCCTCGCCGGGCCGCGTCAGGAGCCGTGCGGCCGTGTTGTCTTCCGAGAGGATGAGGCTCGAGTCGGCCTCGTTGCATTGTAGCGCGATGCGGACCGCCATCTGCCCCATCGTCGCCCGCGGAAGGCTGTAGGAGCCGCCGAGCGTCTGGGAGCCGAGCAGCACATGCATGCCGAAGGCACGCCCCTGCCGCACGAGACGGTCGAGGATCAGCGATGCGTCCTGCGCGAGCTTGTCGTCTTCGACGAAGATCTCCTGAAACTCGTCGATGAGCAGGAGGATCCGCGGCATCGGATCGGGATGGCCGGTCTGCCGGAAGCCGGCGACATCCTGCACCGAAAGCTCCCGGAAGAGGTCGCCGCGTCGCTTCAACTCGCGGTCGAGCTGCTCGAGCACGGAGAGGCCGAATTCGCGTTCGCTCTCGATCGCGATGACGCGGGCATGGGGGAGCTTGTAGTGGTCGTAGAGTTTGAACTCCACGCCCTTCTTGAAGTCGATGAGATAGAACTGGATTTCCTTGGGGCTGTATTGGAGCGCGAGGCTCGTGATCATGGCATGCATGAGCGTCGATTTGCCGGAGCCCGTCTTGCCGGCGATGAGCGCATGCTGGCTCGTTCCCTTGCCGAGCCTCAAGTATTGCAGTTTCTTGGCGCCGGCCGGCCCGAGCGGCGCGAGCACCTCGCCGGCCGTGGATCCCTGCCACCACTGGTCTTCCGGGGGCGCGACCCGGTCGAACGGAACCTCCACCCGCTTGGCCGCCTTCGCCGCCCTGCCGACCCGCTGGATGATCTCGGTGAAGACCTCGTCGGAGGGCGCCTGCTCGACGGTGAGCGGCCACTTCGAGAATTCTGGATCGTTCCAGGTGAAGGTGCCGTCCTTGAGCACGAGCGTGGTCGCGTGCTGTTCGATGTCGCCGAGGCTGAAGCCGGAGGGCATGATCTGCTTGGTATCGACCGACACGATCACGAAGAATCCGCAGCGGGCGCCGCTGGCGGCGATGCTCGCCAGCCGTCGGGCGCTGGTCTCGGTGAAGTTGGCCGGAAAATTCGCGACGACGACGAAGCGATAAGGCTCGGGCACCTCGGCGTCGGCGTTGTAGGCCCCGATCGATTCGAACTCGTTGCGGAGGTATTTCTGGATCACCACCTCCATCTGCTCGGAGATGTCACCGAGCCGCTCCTCGATCTGCTGCGGCTCGGTCCAGATGCGGCTGGTGACGAGGAGTTCGTCGTGGTCGGCCAGATGCATGAAGCCGGCGAATTGCTTGCCGAGGCCGAGCGGGTCGATGATCGTGAACCGCGTCTGGCCCGGCGGCACGCCCGTGGCGATCCGGAGCGTGAGGGCCTGCATCAGCGACGAGGCCGTCTCCTTCTGATCGGCCGTCGTCTTGATGAGCAGCGAGGCATGCCTCGGAAACGGCATGATCGCTGGCTGCGTCCATGCGATCGGTCCGAAGGCGTTGAGTTCCGGGGTGGCCGAGACGCCGCCCGGAATCCGCTCGAGCGAGAGCCCGACGCTTCCGAACCGGAGGCCTGGGGGAGGCTCGACCGGCAGCGGCACCTCGGGCTTGGCCAGTTCGCTCCACGCGGGGAAGGCCGTTGCGTCGATGGCGTTGGCCTCGTCGTAGACGGCCGAGGTCGATGTGCGGGCTTCCCGCCAGGCTGTTGTCATCTCCGCCGTGCGCGATTCACGGCTGGCCTCGGCGGCGGCGAGTTTTTCGGTGGACGTCTGCTCGATGCGGTCAAGCTCGTCGGCGCGGCGGGTTTCGAGGTCGGTGATCCTGGGGGGATAGTCGGTGTCGGCCTTCTGCTTCGCCGCCGCGCGGCGTTGCTCGATGGTGTCCGACAACGTCGTGACCCGCGATTCCAGTTCGGTGGTTGCCGTCTGTCGCTTCGCTGCGAGATCGGCGAGGGCGTCTTTGAGCGCCGCCTTCCGCTTGGCCACCTCTTCCTTGAGGGTTTCATCGACCTGCCGAGATTGCACATCGCGGCGGTGGGCGACGAAAGCGTTCGATGCCGTGAGGCAGCGGCGGGCCGTGGCCACCTCCGCGGTGAGCGCGGCCAGCCCCGCCGTCAGCTGCTCGCGGAGCCGCCGTCTCGTGGCGGCGAGCCTCCACAGACCGCACCCGACACCCCCCCCGGCGAGCGCGAGACCCGTGGCGACGGCCGCTCCGCCCACCAGCGGCAGTTCGCATTTGGCGAGCTTCGCCCCGAAGGCGGCGGCTCCGGCCGCCATCACGCCGCCGACCAGCGACAGGCTGATCACGACCGCCATCGCTCCGCCCGAGAAGGCCTTCGCTGCTCCCGGCAGACCGCACAGGCCGGCTGTCTTCTCGGTGATGCCGGCGACGAGGCCCTCGAAAACCTTGAGCACCTCCACGCCCGAGGGA
>JBJTDB010000010.1:0-431 GCA_046092145.1 Planctomycetia bacterium
AGTGGACGATGAGTCGGACGAACACCAGCCGATCCGTGGCTGGTTCGGGTCGAGGGCCGCATGAACGAGAGCAGAGCCCGCTCCCATCACCATCGACACCGTCGCTCCCGGAGCCGACCGCCCACCGCCGGCGAGCGGCTGGAGCGGCATTGCTTCGATGCCGCGCTCCTGGCGGCGCTCGTCGCCACGCCGATCGCGATGGGGGGCCGCCACCCGCTCGGGCAATGCATCCTCACCCTGGCCGCCGGGCTCGCCACCATCTCGTGGTTCCTGCGCGCGTGGACGCAGGGAAAAACTGAATGGCGATGGAGCCTCGTGGATGGTTTCTGCGCGGCAGGGCTCGCGATCGGCATCGTGCAGATCGTGCCGTTGCCAGCCCAGACGCTTGCATCGATCTCGCCGCACATGGCCGACCTGCTCCCTGGCTGGAG
>JBJTDB010000011.1:0-2235 GCA_046092145.1 Planctomycetia bacterium
GCCGCCCGCCCGGGGGGGGTGGGGCCCCCCCCCCGGGGCGCCGCCCACGCCCCAAGCGGGAGAAGGCCATGGATGGCTTCTCCCGCTTCAAACTAATTCAGCGACGTCTCCAAGAAGTTCTCGAGTTGCTTGGAGCGGACCGGGTGCTGGAGCTTCTTCACGGCCTTCGCCTCGATCTGTCGCACACGCTCGCGGGTGACGCGGAAGATCCGGCCCACCTCTTCCAGCGTGTAGGTGTAGCCGTCGGTGAGTCCATACCGCAGGCGGATGATCTCACGCTCGCGGTAGGTCAGCGTCTTGAGGAGCGACTCGATCTTGTCCTTGAGCAGCTCGTTGGTCGTCGATTGGGTCGGGCTCTGCGTGCCGACATCCTCGACGAATTCGCTGAAGCTCGCATCCTCGCTCTCACCGATCGGCCGGTCGAGGCTCATCGGCTGCCGACCCATATCGAGCACGCGGCGGGCCTCCTCGAGGCCGACGCCCGCAGCCTCGGCGATTTCCTCCGGCGTCGGCTCGCGGCCCAGTTCATGGAGCAGCTTCTTGGAGGTGGTCCGCAGCTTGGAGAGCACGTCGATCATGTGCACCGGAATGCGGATCGTGCGCGCCTGATCGGCGATCGCCCGCGTGATCGCCTGGCGAATCCACCAGGTGGCATAGGTCGAAAACTTGAAGCCACGGCGATATTCGTACTTGTCCACCGCTCGCATCAGGCCGGTGTTGCCCTCCTGGATGAGGTCGAGGAAGGAAAGCCCGCGGTTGCGGTACTTCTTGGCGATCGACACCACGAGCCGAAGGTTCGCCGCGGAAAGGTTTCGCTTGGCGACTTCGTACTCGTCGCGAAGCTTCTCGAGCATGCCGACGCGGGTCCGCAGCGATCGTGGGCTTTCGAGCGTGGCGAGCATCAGGTCGCGAAGCTCCTTCCGCATGTCGGCGCGGTCGTCGCACGAGGCCCGGCCTTCCTTCATGGCCCGAAGACTCTGCTGGATGGCATCCATGCGGGCCGACATGCCACGGAGCAGCTTCATCAGCGGCTGAACGCGGCGGGTCCGCAGGCTCAATTCCTCGACCAGCGTGAGCGCCTTGGCGCGGGTGCGGCGAAACCGTTGGCGGGCCGCGCGGGCGTCGTCGGGGCTGGTGCGGGTGCTGATCAGCACGCGGAAGTCGGCCTTGCCACGGTTCATGAGTTCGTCGAGCGTGGCCAGGTTGTGCGGCATGCGGGCCTGGATCTGCTCCTTCGTGAGCCGCTCGGTGAGCGAGACCTTGATCGTGCGGTCGAAGGGCAGCTTGCCTTCGTGCACCTTGCGAAGGGTGTCAACGGTGGCCTGCATCGAGTAGGCGCAGCCGAGGATGGCGCGGCGGAACCGCTTGCGGGTGACTTCGATCCGTTTGGCCAGGGAGATTTCCTCTCGGCGGGTCAAAAGCGGAATCTCCGCCATCTGCGCGAGGTACATCCGGATCGGGTCGTTGCCGGCGTTGGAGGGAGGCGTGGTGGTCGCCTCGTCGCGACGCGGGGTGCCAGGCTTCGACGCGGCTGCGGTGGCGGGTTCGCCGGCGTCGATCTCCGAGGGGGGGCTGTCGAGCAGTTCGATGCCCTGCTCCTCGAGGGCCACCAGCAGCGCGTCGATCTTCTCGGGATCGACCGCCTCGTCGGGCAGGTAGGCATTCACCTCGTCGAAGGTGAGGTAGCCACGGGCCTTGCCCGCGGCGATGAGCGAGAGCAGTTCGAGATCGCCGTGGCCCGTCGTCGGGGCGGCGAGCGGTGTTGCCGCCTGGGACGTCGGGATCGCCTGGCCTTGGACCAACCTGTTGACATGCCTGCTCATCGTGTGATTCTCCTTCATCATCGTACCGTCACTCGCACCGCCCCCCGGCATCGTGATCGTGTTTTCATGCACGATGCCGTTTGCAGCGACGAGACGGGCATCCTCACCCTTCCTTGGGATCGGTCATGCCCTGAGCGACCCGCCGCTGCGCGACGAGCCGCTCCAGAAGTTCCGCCTCCGAGCCGGGATCCAGCCTGGAGGTTTTCAGTTGCCGCGCGCTCGCGTGCGCCTGCCGCTCGGCGGAGCGGCGTCGCAGGGCGTCCTGCAGGTGATGCATGCGTTCCTCGGCGTGGGCCGGACCGCGCCCGGCCGTCGCCTCGTCGACGCCCACCAGCCTGCTCTGCACGCCGGGGTCGAGAAATTACAGGAGAAGCCCCGGAAGGGCCTCGGGCCGGCCGCCATCGTGGAGCCG
>JBJTDB010000012.1:0-2512 GCA_046092145.1 Planctomycetia bacterium
CGAATGTTTATCAGCACGGGCTCGGACAACTCGGGCACACCGCTCAGTTCGAAGACCGACCAATGCACCTCGCGTTGCCGCGGCGCCACGCTCCAGCCGCGACCGGGGTTCGAGCGATCGGTGTCGGCGGCCTGCGCGACCCGCTGCGGGAGAAGTTCGCGGCCGAACTGGCTGCCGCGTCACAGCGGATTCCGCCCGATCCAAACCTCGTCACGCTGGCCGCCGATCTCGCCGACGCGGAGAAGCCGCTCGCCGACGATCCCGGGCTTGTGCGGCTACGGGCCGACGTCGCCGCAAGTTCCGGACAGCTGGCCAACAAGCGGCTCACCGCGGTGCAGGATCTCGCCTGGGCCCTGATCAACAGCCCGGCCTTCTTCTTCAACCATTAACCACGACAACCACGAGGAGCGCATCATGCTCGTCATCCCCGGCCGCCCCGGCAAAGACCTCTGCGATCCGAATCTCGGCACCAGCCGCCGCGCGATTCTTCGTGCGGGTGCGATCGGCCTCTTCGGCATTTCGCTGCCGAATGTGCTCCGCCTCCAGGCGGCCTCCGCCAACGAATCGACCGGCGGTGCGAAGACGGCCCCGGGATGGAATCGGGCCAAGAGCGTGGTGCTCGTCTACCTGCAGGGCGGGCCGAGCCATATCGACCTCTTCGATCCCAAGGAGAACGTGCCCGACAACGTCCGCAGCACGTTCAAGAGCATCCCCACGAAGCTGCCCGGTGTTCAGTTCACCGAGAACATTCCGAAGCTCGCGTCGATCAACGACCGCTTCACGCTCATCCGCTCGATGAACTACACGCCCAACGGTCTCTTCAACCACACGGCGGCGATCTACCAGATGATGACGGGCTACACGACCGACAAGGTGAGCCCGTCGGGCCAGCTCGAGCCGCCCAACGCCAAGGATTTTCCGAACTTCGGCTCCAACATCGTCAGGCTCAAGCCGTCGGAGGAGCCGATGCTGCCCTTCGTGATGCTGCCGCGGCCGCTGCAGGAGAGCAACGTCGTGGGGAAGGGGGGCACGGCCGGGTTCCTCGGCCGCGACTTCGATCCCTACACGCTCTATCCCGAGGGGGACGATCTCGACATGCGGAAGATGGAGCGGATCCGCATCGACGACCTGCAGCTGCGGACCGACGTCTTCGCGAAGCGGCTCGAACGGCGGGCGAAGCTCCGCGACCTGATCGACCGCACGATGCCCGAACTCGACAAGGCCGTGGCCGACTACAAGCTCGACGAATACTACGGTCGGGCGCTCGACCTGGTCATCTCCGGACGGGCCCGCGAGGCCTTCGGCCTCGATCGCGAGCCCGCGAAGCTCCGCGACGCCTACGGCCGCAATACATTCGGCCAGAGCCTCCTGCTTGCCCGGCGGCTCGTGGAGGCGGGCACGCGGGTGGTGGAGGTGGTCTGGCCGAAGGTCGCCAATTCCGACAACCATTCCTGGGATCACCATGTCGGCCTCGACAAGCGGATGAAGGATCAGTCGGCACCGATGCTCGACCAGGGGCTCTCTGCGTTCCTCACCGACATGGACGACCGCGGCCTGCTCAACGACACGCTCGTGGTGGCGGTGGGCGAGTTTGGCCGGTCACCGCAAAAGGGGGTGAGCACGTCGGGTAATGGCAACTCCGCCGACGGCCGCGACCACTGGCCCTACTGCTTCTCGGCCATCGTCGCCGGCGCCGGTGTCCGCCGGGGCCACGTGCATGGCAAGAGCGACGCCACGGCCTCGGCGCCGCTGGAAGATCCGGTGCACCCGACGCAGCTCTTGGCGACGATCTACCACGCCTGCGGCATCGAGCCGGAGACGATCGTCTACAACCATCTGAACCAGCCCCGCGAACTCGTGAAGGCTCAGGCAGTGACGAAGCTCTTCACCTGAGCCCGAGGCTTTCATGCGAATCGTCATTCTCGATGGCTACACCGCCAACCCGGGCGATCTGACCTGGGCCGGCATCGAGGCTCATGGCCAGTGTGTCGTCCACGACCGCACGGACGAGGCTGATATCGTCGCTCGCGTCGGCGACGCGGAGGTCGTGCTCACCAACAAGACGATCGTGTCGGCCGACACGATCGCCCGACTGCCGCACGTGAAGATGATCGGCGTGCTCGCGACCGGCGTGAACGTGGTCGACGTGGCGGCGGCGAAGGCCTGCGGCATCACGGTCTGCAACGTGCCCGCCTACAGCACGCCCGGCGTGGCGCAGGCGGTCTTCGCGCTGCTGCTCGAACTCACCAACCGCACCGGGCATCACGACCGCACCGTCCACGAGGGGGGATGGACGGCCTGCAAGGATTTCTGCTACTGGGATGGCGAGTTGGTCGAACTGGCTGGCCGCACGCTCGGCATCGTCGGCTACGGACGGATCGGCGCGGCGGTGGCCCGCATCGGCCGGGCCTTCGAGATGCGGATCCTCGCGCACCGCCGGCACGCCTCGGGCAGCGTGGATGGCGGCGGCGACTATGTCGATCTCGACCGGCTCTTCCGCGAGAGTGATGTC
>JBJTDB010000013.1:0-28553 GCA_046092145.1 Planctomycetia bacterium
GATAGGTCTGCTCCCCATAAAGTGCATTGGCCACGCTGATCAGATAGGGGGAGTCCGGCTTCGACTGAAAAAGGGCGTTGTGTTTCGCCATATCGTGATGAATCATCGCCATGTTCCACGGCAGTAACTGCGCTTCCGCCCCGCGCTGTCGGGCCGCCTCGGGGTAGCCGAGTGCCTTTCCCATTTCTGCGGCCGTTTGGCCCCGTGCCCCCTCGGCCGCCATCGTCAAGGCTGATGACACCGAATACGGTGAGAGGAACAGGTTCTCGCCCGGACGCACCTTCGCCACTTGGCGGTAAAGGTCGAATGCAAAGTCGCCGGCGACAGGTACTCCCTGTCCCGCTGTCTGCTTCCCGCCCTTCGTCGCGGGCGGGCCCTCGGCCCTAACCACCTCCAGCCCATGGCCGACCACCAGCGACAGCACGCCAGCCAGTAGCAGTCGCATACGGCCTGTCTCTTCACCAGTCGGGCTTCGATTTGTTGCAGTCATCAAAGAACGTCTCGGAGAATGTCTCGGACACCGTGCAGAGGATTGCGACGTCCGCCCGCACCAGGGGCCAAAATTTTTGGCCCATTTTTTGTTCGACCGTCGCATTTCGGGAAGTCGCTGCTACCGCGACCCCTGCGACAGGGGGTATTCTTGGCCCCACAGCCCTGAAAACCCCGGGTTCGCCGCGGATGCCCACCGGTTCAGACACCCAGCTTCAAAGCCTGATCGATCTTGCCAGGAAGGGCGACAAGGCGGCCAAAGACCTGCTCATCGATCATGCCTGCGAACGGCTCCTCAAACTCACCCGCAAAATGTTTCACGGTTTCCCAGGCCTGCGAAGGTGGGAGCAGACGGACGATGTTTTCCAAAACTCACTCTTTCGCCTCCACAGGGCTCTCTCCAGTGTCGAGCTCGAGTCGGTTCGCCACTTCTTTCACCTGGCGGCGGAGATGGTCAGGCGGGAACTCCTCGACCTCAAGAAGCACTACTACGGCACCCGCGGTGAGGCCCGGAACCACCACACCGATCACCAGCCATCGGACGATGCCGGGGGCGTTCTTGCTCGCAGTGCCGAAATGCCCGAAGACCTGGACCGCTGGGCCCACTTCCATGAGCGAGTATCCGTCTTGCCTGAAGAGCATCGCGAGATCGTCAACATGCTCTTTTACAAAGGGCTCACGCAGGACGAGGCCGCCGCGATCCTCGGAATATCGATTCGCACACTGAAACGACGCTGGCAGGAAACGAAACTGCTCCTGAGCGAGAAACTCCGTGACCAATCCGGATAGGGAACTGCTGGCCGAGATGCTCCTCCGGTGGGAGGAACTCTGGGAGCAGGGGGAGGACACCCCCGCCGCCGAAATCGCCAAGGACCATCCCAGGCTCGGCGATGAACTCGCCCGTCGGATCGAGGTGCTGAAGACCGTTGCCTGGCTTGACGAGCCATTCGGGGATGACTCGCTCCAAGACGACAAATACGTCCTTTCGCCACCCACTTCGCCCTATCTATCCAAGACCTTCGCCGGGCGGTACCGGCTCGATGCGCTGATCGCAGAGGGTGGATTCGCCCAGGTCTTTCGGGCCTTCGACACGGAACTCGAGCGGACGGTTGCCATAAAAGTACCGAAGCCGAGCCGGCTCGAGTCCAAGGATGCTTTTCAGGCTGAAGCGCGGCGGGTGGCCCGGCTCACGCATGAAGGCATCGTGCCCGTCTTCGACGTTGGCCTGGAGGGTGACACGTGCTTCATCGTCACCGAGTACATCGAAGGCGGCAGCCTTGCCGACAGGTTGAGTGACGGAACGATCACGCCCGGTGAGGTCATCCGCTGGGCGATGGAAATCGGCGAGGCACTCGACTACGCCCATCTTCATGGCATCGTCCATTTAGACATAAAGCCCGCAAATCTACTCCTCGACAACCGCGGACGAGCAAGACTGGCCGATTTCGGAATCGCACGCTCGCCCGACGAAGACGATGGCTTCTTCACGTCGCTAGGAACGCTTCGATACATGTCCCCGGAGCAAGTGGAGGGGCTTCCCGCCGACCAACGATCCGACATCTACAGCCTTGCCGTTGTCATCCACGAGGCACTCTCGGGCGACCTCCCATTTTCGCCATATGCCGCCAACCTGCGCAAAGAGATCGCTGCCGGATCCATTTATCTGTCCCCGACGTTGCCCGTGGAGGTGCAACGAGTTCTCTCCCAGGCACTCTCCAAAAGCCCGGGCCAGCGTCACGCGTCGGCCACGGAGTTCGCGACGACCTTCAAGAAGGCTTGGGATGCCAGCCAACAGCCTGTCCGTTGGCCATGGATCGTCGTGGTCGGGATATGCCTGTCAGTTGGGGCGATCATTGTCACCACGATAAAAAACGAGGGCGCGTCTCACACCGCACGCCCCTCGGCCGACACGTGGAATCCAAACGATCCCGCGACGCTGACGCTCAGAGCGTCGGACTCTATCGCACTGCGTGACTATCCAAGAGCGATCGACGATCTTCGGGCCGCCCTCGCGCTCATGCCGGATTCCCGCGAGATTCAGGAGAGACTCGCGATGGTTTACTCGATGCAGTCGACCGAGCAATTGTCTGACCTATCGGTCGAAGACAAACTGGCAAGGCGGATCACTATCGTCCTGGATAGAAACACGTTGTTGAATAACCTCGAGATCATCTCTCGTGGCATAGGCGTTCCGATCACGCCCCTCGTCGAAGACCTGCAGCGTGAGGGAATCACCAAAAACCAAAACGTCGCTCTCGCGGAACACGACAAGACCGCAGACGACATTCTCAGGACCACGCTGCGGAATGCGGACCACATGGGAAGGCTGGTCTATATCATCCGAACCCAAGATGGGAAGGACACAGTCGTCATCACGACTCGCGCCGCGGCGAAGGCACGAGGGGATACGCTTCCTGCCGGATTCTGAACATCACTCCGCTCACGCCGCCGGCTGAGGTGCGGGAGTCTCCTGGATGGCGATCGCTCGCTTTGATGAGGCGGTCAGGTTCCGCCTGACACGCCCCCGGACCGGGCGACGTCCCCTTCGCTCTCCATCCTCTCCGTGGGCGGCAGATCCGATGACCGGCTGGCCCTCTCCGCCAAACCGGCCGCCACTTCTGGCGGAGGCTCCTTGGTCAGCCGGATGACCAACTCGTTCGAGCGATTCGCAGTCACGGTCGCGAACAGGCCCGATGTCTCTGGGTTCGAAAATCGCTCGGGAACGGCGCTGACCATCTCGGGAATTTCGTCGTATCCCCCGAATTCCAGAAAGCCCATGCCCTCCGAGCCGGGAACGGTCTGCCCGGTCGGCACCATCTTCTGGATCGTGATGTGGTGGCGGCCTGCAGCGGCCCCCAGACCATTCTCGTCATTGAACGTGCGGAGCCAGAAGAAACCCTCTTTGTCCGTAAAACCAGTCGCCTGGTAGGAATACCCGGTTTCCTCCACCGTCGTATGGAACATCACCGTCGCCTCCACGACCGGCACCCCCTCGTAGAGAACACGACCGATGGTTGGATAGGTCTTCGGCCAAACCCTGTTCCAATAACCGTCTTCCGGCTTCGGCTGGAAGCGGGCCAGCAGCGGCATGCAAACCGTCATCACGATCGCCAGCGACGCGGCGACGGGAAGACTGAGAAAGCGAGTGTCGTTCATAGGCGTTTGGGTATTCCGTGCCCTCCGCAATGATCCCGCGCGAGGGGCTAAAAGACAAGTCCTGGGCCGGTGGCTCTCCTCCCTCGGGACGTATGCCGGTTGACGGCCTCATCGACCGCGAGCCACCGCGGGTTTCGGCGGCGGATCCAGCGTTATTTTCGGCTCTTCATGAACTCGATGACGTCGAGCAGCTCGGTGGGGGAGAGCGTGGCCGCCAGGCCCTCCGGCATGCTGCTTTGCTTGAGCTTCACCCGCTCCTCGATCTCCGCCACCTTGATCATCTTTTTTTCCTTGCCGTCGAAAATCACGACGTCGTCGGGCGTCTCGCTGACCACAAGACCCGTGATGCTGCGGCCATCGTCGGTGATGAGCGTCGTGGAAACATACTTTTCATCGATGGCGGCATTCGGATCGACGATCGATTCAACCAGCTTGTAGGAATCGAGTCTGGTGCCGACGTTCGTCAACTCCGGCCCGAGGTTGGCCCCTTCCGTCCCGATCTTGTGGCAGGTCGAGCAGACGCGACGAAACACCTCGCGGCCGCCATCGATGCTGCCCCCCTGAATCCGCGCGATCGAGTGCATCGCCTTGTCGCGCTGCTCGGCTGTCGTCGGATCCTTGCTCAGGAGCACCGAGAGATACTGCCGGACCTCGGCCGCCTTCTTATCGACGCCGAGCACGCCATCGATGATCTTCGACGCAGGCGAGCTTTTCGCCGCCAGCGTGCCGGACTGGTAGGCCGCCTTCCAAACGGGGATATGCGCGCCGAGGGCGGCGTCGCAGGTGTATTCCAGGAAGCGATCGGATGGGGCGACATTGGCCGCCGTCACCAAACCGGCAATTGCATCGGAGGTGGGATAGAAGCTCAGGCCGCGAACCGCCTCGGTGCGAACCCGCGGATGGCCGTCACGGGCCTGAGCGATCAGGAGCCGTTCGGCGCCCGGGATCCGGTCGCGTTCGTCGGCGAGCAGGCGGATGGCCGCGGCCCTGGCGTCGGGCGTTTTCGCCGCGAGCATCATTGCGAGCAATCGCTCATCGACCGCATGGAAGCTCTGTTGCAGCCAGAGTTGCTCCATCGTGAGCCGGTCGATGGCAGGGTCGGACGCATTCCGGGCGACCCATTCGCCGGCCGCGGCGAGCACCTCCGCCTTGGGCCGCGACTGCAGTTCCGCCCGGGCCCGATACCGCGTGCGCCACTCCGGGCTCTTCAATTGTTCGAGCACGGCCGCGGTCGGCTTGCCCGCCTGCGTCTCCGGCGCGAGCAGCGGCTTCGTCGTCGAGACCAGCCGGTAGATGCGGCCGTGCTTCTGGTCGCGATTGGGGTCCCGCTGGCTGTATTGCATGTGGCCGATGAGCGGATTGGCCCAATCGCCAAACCAGAGGGCGCCATCGGGCCCGATCTGCGGATCGACGGGGCGGAAGTGCTTGTCGGTGCTCTTCAGCAGGTCGAACGGCTGCTGCTTGCCATCGACTTCATGACGGATCCGGTCGCCCTTGTAGCCGGCTCCGTCGTCGGCGATCCGCCACCGCGGCATGCCGTTCATGTTGATCACGCAGGCATAGATGAATTGATCCTGCACGTCGTCGGGGAAGTGCCGCGAGCGGAGATATTCGCTCCCCACCACCGGTCGCATCCCATCGGTCGGGAAGACCGGATCCATCCCTTTGCGGCCCGCGTATTGGGCGCCGGAGAGGGGCGTGTCCCAGTGCTGGGCGGCGATCGTGCCGTCGCCCACGATGCCCTGGCCCCACTCGTTGAAGACGTAGCACCAGGGATTGCCGTAGCCGGGCGTCTTGTAGTGGCGAATCTTCCAGGTGCGAGGATCGATGACGTAGCAGCCCGGGTCGGCGAAATTGCGGAACGGACCCCACGGCGTCTCGAGCGTCGTGCTCATCGCCACGCCTTCGAGCGCGTGGAGTTGGCCAGAGTTGCTCATTTCGAAGGCCCCGGCGGTGTGGTGCGTGTCTTCCGTGGCCCAGCCATCGAGCACGTGCACGACGACGTCGGCTTTGTCGTCGCCGTCGGTGTCTTTGAGCCAGAGCAGCCGCGGCTGATCCATGACGAGCACGCCGCCGTCGAAGAACTGAAACCCGGTGGGGCAGTGAAGTTTGTCGTAGAAGACCGTCTGCTTGTCGGCCTTCTCGTCGCCGTCAGTGTCTTCCAGGATCACGAGCTTGTCGGCCGGCCGGGGTTCGCCCGGTTGCCACTGCGGATAGCTCGGCATCGTGGAGACCCAGAGCCGCCCCTTGGAGTCGAATGCCAGCTGCACGGGGTTGGCGATGGCGGGGAATGCCCGCTCGTCGGCGAAGAGCTTCACCGCGAATCCTGGTGGAACCGCACAGGTCTTGATGAAGTCTTCCGGCGGCAGGATCGTCGGCCCGCGATCCTGCTGCTCGCTGTAGGCTTGGCGCGGATCGCCAAACCGCGTCTGCGGCTCGATGAGATCCCCCGTGCCCGAATCGTCGGGCACGGGCGGCACCGGCCTGCCGGCGGCGATGTCCCACACATAGCGATCGCGAACGGCCGCCATGGTGCGAAGCTTCAGATACTCGTGCGGAAACGTCTCCGTGTCCCAGGTGCGGCGACCGCCGTAGACATACCAGCCGTTGACCATGCGGTAGTCCTGCAGGTGCACCCACGACTTGTCGTTGACCGCCGCTCGAAGCTTCGAAAACGCCTCGGGGGCGAGCCGATGCGAGGCAGTGCCGCCGAACAGCACGCGGTCGAGCGACTCGGCGACGGCGCGGTCGCCAGCTTCGTTGACGTGGCAGCCGTTGATCGTCAGCTGCCGGCCCGGCTTCGCCGCGAAAGCCTGCCGCGTGGCGTCGAAGATGTCGACGAACGCCAGGCCCTTCGCCGCCGCCACGTCGCGGGCCGCGTCGCGATAGAGGGCGATGTTCGTGTTCTGGGCCTCGGCATCAGGCATCAGCGGATCGTCGGTCGCCTCGACCGCGATCGGCGAGACGATCACGAACCGCGGCGCCGCCTTCGTGTCGTCGCGCGGATACCGCGCCTCGAAATCGGCGAGAATCTTTTGGTACTCGTCCTTGAACTTTCCAACGCCGGCAGGGCCCGCGAACGACTCGTTGAACCCGAAGAACAGGAGATAGGTGTCGGCCCCGAAGGCGGCCATCGGATCGTCGAGCTTCGTGTAGTCGTTGGCCCGCTGGCGGTTGCCGACCTCGTCGGCGGGGCGGGCGAAGTTGCGGACCACAAGTTTCTTGGCGGGAAACCGCTGGTGCAGCAGCGCTTCGAAGTGGCCGAAGAGATTCATCCGCTCGGCGGTGGAGTTGCCCACGAGGGCGATCCGCTCGCCATCGATCAGTTCCAGCGGCAGGCGACTCGGCGGCAGGGCGGGGCGGGCAGGGCGGGGCGGCAGGGCCAGCAGACGATGGGCGGTCTTGAAAGGATCGGCTTCGGCCTTCGCGGGCGCGTCGGCCGCACACGCAGCAGGGACCGCCACCAACGCGAGCCCTACGGCGAACACACCAGCGATGAGTCGGGTCAACGCCATCCTGCGCACTCCTCGAGAAATCAAAGGCATCGCGACAGACACGATACGTGAGAGTACCGAACCGCCGCCCGTCAGGCCAGCAATTCCTTCACCACGCGGGCGTGCTCGACGCCCGTGAGCTTCTGGTCGAGCCCGAGATGGCGGTAGGTAAACCGCTCGTGGTCGAAGCCCATGAGGTGCAGCACCGTGGCGTGGAAATCCCGGATGTGCACCGGATCTTTGACGATGTTGTAGGAGAAGTCGTCGGTCTCGCCGTAGATCGTGCCCCCTTTCGTTCCGCCACCGGCCATCCACATCGTGAAGCAGCGGGGATGGTGGTCGCGGCCATAGTTCTCCTTCGAGAGGCCGCCCTGGGAGTAGACCGTGCGGCCAAACTCGCCCCCCCAGATGATGAGTGTCTCGTCGAGGAGACCACGGGCCTTGAGATCCTGTACGAGCCCATGGCATGCCTGGTCGATGTCCTTGCACTGGCTCGGGAGCCTTCCGGCCACATTGCCGTGCGTGTCCCAGTTGTTGAGATAGATCTGCACGAACCGCACGCCCCGCTCCACCATCCGGCGGGCCATGAGGGCCGTGTTGGCGAACGTACCCGGCTTCTTCGCCGCCTCGCCATAGAGGGCGTAGGTATGCTCCGGCTCCGACGCGAGGTTCGTGAGGTCCGGCACGCTCGACTGCATCCGGAAGGCCATCTCGTATTGGGCGATCCGCGTCCGTGTCTCGGGATCGCCGATCTCCTGGAGCGTTCGCTGGTTCAGGGCCTGCAGGCCGTCGAGCGTCTTGCGGCGGACCTCCGAGGCGACGCCCGGCGGGTTGTTGATGTAGAGGATCGGGTCGCCAGCCGACCGGAAGCTCACACCCGCATGCTCACCCGGCAGGTAGCCGCTTGACCAGAGCCGCGCACCGATTGCCTGCACCTGCTCGGTGTTGGTCGGCTTCGCCACGAGTACGACGAACGTCGGCAGGTCCTTGTTGAGCGAGCCCAGGCCGTAGCTCAACCACGATCCCAGGCAGGGGCGGCCGGAGATCTGGTTGCCGGTCTGCATGTAGGTGATCGCCGGCTCGTGGTTGATCGCCTCGGTGTGCATCGAGCGGATGAAGCACATGTCATCCACCATCGTCGCCGTATTGGGCAATAGCTCGCTCACCCACATGCCGCTTTGGCCGTGCTGGGCAAACTTGTATTTCGAGGGGGCGATCGGGAATCGCGCCTGCCCCGATGTCATCGTCGTGAGCCGCTGGCCGTTGCGAACGCTCTCGGGGAGATCCTTGTCATACCAGTCGTTCATGACCGGCTTGTAGTCATACATATCCTGCTGCGGCGGGCCGCCCACCATGTGCAGGTAGATGACGTGCTTCGCCTTGGGGGCGAAGTGGGTCACCGACGAGGCGGTGTTGCCCCGGGCCGTGCGGCCATCGAAAAGCGTGGCCATCGCCGCGCCGCCGAGCAGATGACTGCCGGCCTCGAAGAACCGACGGCGCGTGAGGTTGAGACCGAGTTTATCGAGCGGCGAGCGGATGGGCGGGTTCATGGGAGTAAAGCTCCTACTTGCAGAGAACTTCATCGAGGTTCATGAGTTGGTTCGTCAGCATCGTCCAGCTGGCGAGCTGGATCGGATCGGCGGCCCGCGGCTTGGAATCGCCCACCACGATCAACTGCTTCGCCTCGTCGGGGTGATCCTTGTACCAGGCCGCCAGGTCGGCGAGCGATTGCTTCACGACCGCGACTTCGTCGGATGTGAAGGGACGGCCGATCAGTCGCTTGGTAATGAACTCGATCCGCGATTCGTCTGTGTCTCCAGCCACCTCGAGCGCCCGGTCGGCGAGCGCCCGCGCCGCCTCGACGAACTGCGGGTCGTTGAGCGTGACGAGCGCCTGCAGCGGTGTGTTGGTGCGTTCCCGCTTCACGCAGCAGCTCTCGCGGGATGGGGCGTTGAAGATGTCCATCGAGGCCGGCGGGGCCGATCGCTTCCAAAACCAATACATGCTGCGGCGGTAGACGTTCTCACCCTTGTCTCGCTGGTATCGATTCGTGTTGCCCCCCATCGACACGGCCTCCCAGACGCCGTCGGGCTGATAGGGCTTCACGCTCGGGCCGCCGATCTGTCTGACGAGCAGGCCGCTGGCGGCGAGGGCATGATCGCGAACCATCTCCGCATCCATCCGGAACCTCGGGCCCCGGGAAAGGAGCCGGTTGGCATTGTCCTTGGCGAGCTTCTCCGGCGTGGCCGCCGCGCTCTGCCGATAGGCGGCGCTCGAGACCATCAGCTTGAACAGCTTCTTGACGTCCCAGCCGCTCTCGACGAACTCGATCGCAAGCCAGTCGAGCAGCTCCGGGTGGCTCGGCAATTCGCCGGTGACGCCAAAATCCCCACTCGACCGCACGAGGCCGGTGCCAAACACCTCCTGCCAGAAGCGGTTCACCGTCACGCGGGCGGTGAGCGGATGCTCCTGCAGCAAGAGCCACTGCGCAAGGCCGAGGCGGTTCTTTGGCAGGTGTTCCGGGAAGGGTGGCAGGATGTCGGGCGTATCGGGCTTCACCTCGTCCTTCCGCTTGTCGTATTCGCCGCGGTCGAGGATGTGGGCCTTCGCCATTTCATTTTTTTCGTTCATCACGTGGGCCACGGTGCCACGCTTACGGATCGCGGCCTCTTCCGATTCGAGCCCGGCAAGCGTCGCCATGATCGATTGGTAGGACGCATCGAGGGTGGTGAACCACCATTCGAGCAGGCCGTCCGCCGCCCGAGGACGTTCGTCGGCGGGCAGTTTCAACACGTCCGCGAATGTCGGCTCGATCGAAAGACGCATAATTTCTGAAGCGGACAGGCTCCGGCCCCAGATGGAAAGATCCGCGAGGCCGATGCCCTGCGCGGGGAAGTCGCCTCCCGATCGCCCGCCGACCGTGAGCGGAGCCTCGACGCGGACCGTCCTCTTCTGAAGGTTGTCCTTGAGCGTCCGCTTCGGCATCGCCGTGCCGTCGTAGAAGATGCTCACGCCGGCGGCGGTCCCCGAGCCGTCGTAACTCACCGCAACGTGCGTCCACTGATCGGGCTTGAGCTGCTTGTCGGCCGTCACGCGGAGTGTGTTCTCACTCCCCTCGTGGGCGATGTCGATCGCGATCCGCCGCTGGTCCGCGTAGACCGTCCAGCCGCGGCGATTGTCGCCGGGCGTGCAGCGGGCCACGATTCCGCCCGGCCGCTCGAATTCGTCGCACTGGACCTGGAATGCGACCGCAAACGATTGATCGAACTCGACGTCTCCGACGTTGGGGAGTTCTGCCACCACGCCATGGAGCAAGAGCGAGGGGCGGCCGCCAGGGCCTTCCTTCCAGGTGGAATCTTTCCCGAGCACGAGCGGCAGGTCGATCTCCTTGCCCCCCTGCCGGATCCGAGTGGCTGCGTCCTTGCCCTCGGCCAGCGGCATCTCCAGGGCGGGGGTGTCTTGGGGCGCGGTCCGCCTGGCGATCTCGGGTGTGAGGCCCTTGACCCACGCATCAAACTCGGGCCGGGCCGTCTTCCGTCGATCCGCTGCCGCCGTCTTCGTCGCCGGAATCTCCCGTTCGAGCGCGGCGAACCGAGGCCGATCTTCGACCCGTGGCACCGGCAGGATCGGCGGCGTGTCGTGGATGTTGCCGTCCATCGCGGCCTGCGTCGTGTTATTGAAGAAGGCAGAAAGCTCGTAAAACTCCTTCTGCGACAGCGGATCGAACTTATGATCGTGGCAGACGGCGCAGCCCGTCGTGAGGCCGAGCCAGACGGCCGAGGTGGTCTCCGTGCGATCGCGGGTGTAGAGGACGAGGTATTCCTCCGCGATCACGCCCCCTTCGTTCGTCGTCATGTTGCAGCGGTTGAAGCCGCTGGCGACCTTGTTGTCGAGAATCTGCTCGGGCGAGGCATTCGGCCCGTGGTTGCTCACGAGATCGCCCGCCAGTTGCAGAATCGTGAACTGGTCGAACGGCATGTTGCGGTTGAAGGCATTCACCACCCACTGCCGGTAGGTCCACATCTCGCGGTAGTTGTCGAAGTGGATGCCGTGGGTATCGGCGTAGCGGGCATAATCGAGCCAGTGGCGGCCCCTGTGCTCGCCCCACTCGAGGCTCGCCAGCAGCGCATCGACGAGCCGCTCGTAGGCATCTGGGTGCGGATCGGCGACGAAGGCATCGACGACGGCCGGCTCCGGCGGGAGCCCCGTGAGATCGAGCGCGAGCCGGCGGGCGAGCGTGCGGCGATCCGCCTCTGCCGCCGGCGCGAGGCCTTCCTTCTCAAGGCGGGCGAGGATGAAGGAGTCGATCGGATTTCGCACCCACGCTTTGTTCCTGACGGCCGGCAGCTCGGGCCGCTTGGGCGGAATGAACGACCAATGGGGCTGATACTCGGCACCCTCGGCGATCCACCGCTTGAGCAATTCCTTCTGCTCATGGCTGAGCACCTTCTTCACGGCCGGCGGCGGCATCACCTCTTCGGGATCGTCGGAGAAGATCCGGTCGAGGGCCACGCTCGAATCGGGATCGCCGGGAGCGATCGCGCCGCTCTCGACGGCGGCGTCGCGGTCGTCGAGCCGCAGATCGGCCTTCCGGCCGGCGCTGTCGGCCCCGTGGCAGCCGAAGCAATTCTCGACGAGAATCGGTCGGATGTGCTCGTTGTAGGAGAGCGGGGCAGCCCCGTCAGCCCGAGCGGAGGGGGTTTGGTGTAACGAAACGGACGCATTGCCGTCTTCTCCCCGGACAACCATCAAGGAAGACGCGCCCATGACCATGGTCACGGCGACAGAAACCAGACATTCCTTGGCTCGACAGCCGCGCAGCCATCGTGGCGAGGGTTCCATACACTCACTCCTTCAGAGCTTGGTTCGGAACACCCGCTTCGCCGTCCTTCGGAGCCGTCGCTCGCGGACGCGGACCCCAGACGGGTCGATCGGCGGGAGAATTTTTTCAACCTCTCTATTATTACGCCTGCACCGGGCCTGGTCAAAGAACGGGCCCGCTCGAAAAACCCACGCCAGACAGGGGGCGACCATGGCCTTTCACTCGCATTGTCTCTCTCTTTCCAGGTCGATCGTCTTCCTGGTCGCCCTTTTCGGAGCCACCGTCGCCATGCATGCAACCGGAACTGCCGACGAGCCTCAAGGCTCACGGGGCTCGACCTGGAAGTCGATCGAGCAGGCGCTCGAGGAAGGGAAGCCGAAGACGGCCATCGAGGCACTCACCGGGATCGAACTCGCGGCGACTCAGGAAAAGGCCTGGGCCGAGGCGGCCCGCGCGATCGCCACGAGAATTTTTGCCGAGACGGGCGACCGCCCGGCCGACGATCCCGAGCGGGTGATCCGCCTGGCCGCCGCGATCGAAAAGGCGCCGCCCGAGACGCGGGGCGTTCTCGAGGCCATCCGGGCCAACTGGCTCTGGGGCTACTTCCAGATGAACCGCTGGAGGTATCAGCAGCGGACGCAGGGTTCCGTGTTGCGTCCGCAGGGCGACGCCGACTCAACGGATCTCGCGAAGCTCGCCGAGTGGGATCTGCCCACGATCGTGGCGGAAATCAGGAAGCGGTTCTCCGTGGCAGTCGGGGCACCCGGTAGCCCGGCGAGAGCGGCCTTGCAAAAGCTCCCGGTGGCCGAGTGGTCGGCGATCATCGAGAAGGGCACGATGACCGACTCCTCCCGGCCCACCGTGTGGGACGTGATCATCCGCGACGCGATCGGGTTTTCGAGCTCCGGTGAGCGGGGGCTCGTGGCCCCCGAGGATGCCTTCGAGATCGCCGCCGATTCGCCCGCCCTCGGCACGCCCGAGGAGTTCTTGGCGTGGCAGCCGGAGCACGACACGACCGTCACCGACACCGACTCGCCGCTGCTCGACACCGTTCGACTCCATCGCGACCTGCTCGCCTTCCATAAAGCCGACACCGACCGCACGGCCTTCCTCGCCGCCGACCTCGACCGGATTCTTTGGGCAAGTGGTGCGGTCGTGGCCACGGGCGAGCCCGGAGACCTGGCCGACCGCAAGGAAACGGCCCTCGAGGCATTCATCGAACGGGCCGGCGACCATGAGACGGCCTCGCTCGGCCGGTTTCACCTCGCGAGCCTCATGCAGCAGGGCGACGGGCAGAGTGATGGGCAGGGCGGCGCGAGCGAGCCGGGCGACCTGGTTGCGGCCCGGAAGATCGCGCTGGCCGGTGCCGAAGCGCATCCGAAGAGCCCGGGCGGGGCGATGTGCCAAAACCTCGTCGCGCAGATCGAGAGCCGAGACGTTTCGCTCCAGACGGAATCGACCTGGGCTGCGCCCTGGCCGGTCGTCCGCGTGACCTACCGCAATCTGGCGAAGGTTCACCTGCGGCTCGCGAAGGCGGATTTTCTCGCCCGGCTCAAGGCCGGCAAGCCGAACGGTCACTGGATCGACGACGCCGACCGCAACGTGATCCTCGCGCTGCCCGCCGTGAAGGAGCATGCCGCCGATCTGCCGGCGACCGACGATTACCGCCAGCGGCACCAGGACATCCCGGTGGCGACGGCGTTCGACGCGGCCGGTCTCGAGCCCGGCGACTACTGGGTGATCGCCAGCCACAAGGCGGACTTCGGCGAGAAGGACAATGTCGTCTTCGTGAGCCTGGTGCGGGTGACGCACCTGGCGATCGTGGCCGAGCAGCAGTCCGTCGTCTTTGCAGCCGACGGCGCCCGCGGCGCCGTTCAGGGCGGCCCGGTCACGCTCGCGGGCCACGTCGTGAACATTGCCTCGGGGGAGCCCGTGGCCGGCGCCACCGTGAGGGTCTTTGTCCGAGGAGAGCAGGGGGGGCCGCCTCCGTTCGCCGAGGCCGGCGCCGCCAAGACCGACCAGGATGGCCGCTATGAACTCTCCGCGCCCCAGCAGAAGGAGGTCGTCGTCGTCGCGATGGCCGACCTCGGCGGCAAGCGGCACACAGCCGCCACGGAATCGACCCATGTCTGGCGAAACGAGCAGCCTGCGGGCACGAAGTCGCTCGTGCTCGTCACCGACCGCGGCATCCACCGCCCAGGCCAGATCGTCCACTACAAGGGGATCGCCTGCGCGAGCGACTTTGCGAAGGCCGAGTACCGCGCCGTCGCCGACCGCGAGATCGTGGTCACGCTCCGCGACGCCAACGGCCGCGAGGTGGCCACGGCCTCCCACACGACGAACGCCAATGGTTCTTTCGCCGGCAATGTCCCGATCGCGACCGGCGCCCTGCCTGGGCAGTGGTCGATCCAGGCGCAGGCGCCGGGCCCCGACGGCTTCGGGGGCGCAGTCGGCGTCCGGGTCGAGGAGTACAAACGGCCGAAGTTTCTCGTGACGCTTGCGGCACCGGAGAAGAGCCCGCCGCTCGGCGGTGAGACAACGCTCTCCGGCACGGCTACGACGTATACCGGCCTGGCCGTCTCCGGCGCAAAGGTCACGTGGCACGTCGAGCGGCAGGTCCGGTGGCCGTTCTGGTGCCGATGGTTTTACCCATGGCTCCCGTTCAACTCCGGGAGCCAGCGGATCGCCCGCGGCACGGCCGTCACCGACGAGCGCGGAACATTCACCGTCACGTTCACCGCGAAGCCCGACCGCACGGTTCCCAAGGAATCGCTCCCGGTCTTTACCTACGCGGTCGTGGCCGATGTCACCGACTCGAGTGGCGAGACCCGCAGCGACTCCCGAAGCGTGAGCGTGAGCTACACCGATGTCGAGGCGACCGTGTCGGCGGGTGAATGGCAGGCCATGGGCGCGGGTGGCAAGCCGGCGGAAGTAACGCTTACGATCGGCACGACCACGCTCGACGGCCAGCCCCGCGAGGCGGCCGGCACGCTCACCGTGTCGCGGCTGGTGCAGCCGGCGGAGGTCGTCCGCGGCGACCTCTTCGGCGGGCACGGCGGCCCGACGCCCAGGCCGATGCGCGGCCGGGGGCGAGGCGCCTCGCGATCTCTGCCCAGGATGATCGAGCCCGATCCTGTCGACCCGCAGACCTGGGCCGCCGGCGAGGCGGTGGTCACGCAGAAGGTGGCGACCGACAAGGCCACAGGAAAAGCAGAGGCGATCGCCACCCTGCCGACCGGCATCTACAAGGCGGTGTTCGAGATCCCGGCGGCCGGCGACGTGCCGGCGGTGAGGGCCGAGCAGGTGGTCGAGGTGGTCGATCCCGCCGCGGCCCGCTACGGCGTGAAGCGGGCGTTCGTGATGAAGGCCGAGAAGCAGTCGGCCGAGCCGAACAGCGACTTCTCTGGCTTCGTCGGCACAGGCTATGAGAAGGGTCGCGCGCTCGTCGAGATCGCGCAGGCCGGGAAGACGCTCACGCGCTCCTGGACCGAGCCGGGCCGGACGCAGTGGCCGGTGAGCCTGAAAGTGACCGACACCCATCGCGGCGGGTTCACCGTACGGGCCTGGATGGTCCGCGACGGACGGCTCCATTCCCAGAGCCGCACGATCGACGTGCCGTGGACCAACAAGAAACTCGCGATCGAGTGGGAGCGGTTCACGCGGCGGCTCGAGCCTGGGGCGAAGGAGATCTGGCGGGCGAAGATCACAAGCGTCGCCGACCCGGTGGCCGGGCCGGCCGCGCCCGTCGCGGCCGAGTTCCTCGCGCTCGCCTACGACCAGTCGCTCGACGCGCTCGCCGCACATGCCTGGCCTGGCGACCTGATGGGCATGTTCCGCCACGAGTCGAGCTGGCTGAACCTCGCGTTCACCAACCGTGGCGAGGGCTTCAATCACATCCGCGGCCACTTTGACATGCGCAACGTGAATGTGCCGGAGATGACCTATCGCGTGCTGCGGAATCCCTTCGGCACGCCGGCGATGGCCTGGGGCGGCGGCTTCGGTGGCCGCGGCCGGAGACTGATGGCGCCCGGCAGGGCTGCCGGCATGGACGGCGCTCCCATGGTCGCATCGATGGCCGCTCCGATGGACGAGAAGGCCGAGGACAGGTCGGCGTACAACCGTAACGCAGAGAAAGAACTCTCGCTGCGAGACACTCAGGCGAAACGTAAGGCCGGGGATGAGGGGCCCGGCGGACCGCCGGCGTTAGCGGCAGCCGCACCGCCGCCGCCCCGCAGAAACCTCGTCGAGACGGCCTTCTTCCTGCCGATGCTTTCGAGTGGTACGGACGGCGTGGTGTCGATCGAGTTCACGCTCCCCGACACGCTCACGACCTGGCAGTTCAAGGGCTTGGCCCACGATGCGGCGCTCCGCAGCGGTGTGATCGTCGATACCTGCGTGGCGGCAAAAGACCTCATGGTCGAGCCGGTCATGCCGCGGTTTCTCCGCGAGGGAGACGTCGTGCAGATTCCAGTCAAGCTCAGTAACAAGTCCACCGGCCGGCTCACCGGCACGGTGAAGTTCACGCTCTTCGACGCCCGCACTGATGCCGACCGCACCGGGCTGATCGACGGCGCAACAAGCCTGCCCTTCGACCTCGCCGCCGGCGAGTCGAAGCCGGTCGTGTTCACCGTGAAGGTGGCCGACGGCACCGACACGCTCCGCTACCTGGCCACCGGCTCCGCCGGCAAGGCCGCCGACGGCGAGGAAGCCTTCATCGTCGTCCTTCCCCGGCGGGTACTCGTGAGTGAATCCGTGCCCGTCACGATCCGCGGCCCCGGCACGCGGAAGGTATCGCTCGACCGGCTCGCCCAAAGCGCCGACCCTGCCGCCGGCACCGACATCCAGAGCCAGTCACTCGTCGTGCAAGCCACGTCGAACCCGGCTTGGTACGCCGTCCTCGCCCTACCCGCGATCATGGAAGACTCCGACGAGAGCACCGAGACGCTCTTCACCCGGCTCTACGCCAACTCGCTCGCCCGCCACCTGGCCACGAGCGACCTGCGGATCGGGAAGATCTTCGAGCAGTGGAAGGGAGCCGCGGCCCTGGAAAGCCCGCTGGACGCTCGGAGGAGCCCTCTTGACCAGAATACGGACCTCGTGAAGACGCTCCTCGCCGAGACGCCCTGGGTTCGCGACGCGGTGGACGAAAAGGAGGCGCGGGCCCGGATCGCGCTCCTCTTCGATGCCACGCGGGCTCAGAATGAAACGCAAGCAGCGCTCGCGCGGCTGGCCGCCTTGCGGAACGGCGACGGCGGCTGGCCCTGGTTCCCCGGCGGGCAGACCTGCGACAGTGTCACGCTCGGCATCGTGGCCGGATTCGGCCGGCTCCGCGCGGCGGGTGCGACGATCGACGTGCAGCCGGCCTTGCAGACGATCCCCTGGCTCGTCGGCCGGCTCGTCGAGGAGACGAAGCGGGCGGCGCAGTTCGGGAAGGCAAAGCCCGACGAGATCGTGCTCACGCCACTGGGCGTCTACGCCCTCTACGCGCGGAGCTTCTTCACGGCCGACGCGCCGCCCCAGGGCGAGGCGGCCGCGGCGATCCAGTGGGGCTTCGACGTGGCGCGGACGTGCTGGATGAAGCTCGACGGCCGGCTCACGCAGGGTCAACTGGCGATCGCGCTGGCCCGCTCCGGTGACAAAAAGACGGCGATCTCCATCATCGACAGCCTCAAGCAGCGGGCGGTCGATGCGGAGTGGCTGGATCGCGACGCCGCGCCCGGCACGGAGAAGGATTCCTGGCAGGGCATGTGGTGGCGGGATCCGCACCCCGGCTGGTGGAGCTGGCACTACGCCCCGATCGCATCGCAAGCAATCATGATCGAGGCCTTCGACGAGGTGGCCGGCGACAAGGATGCGGTCGAGGCGATGAAGATCTGGCTGCTCTCGCAGAAGCGGACCAGCCGCTGGCGAAACGGCCGCACGACGGCCGACGCCGTCGGGGCCCTCCTCGGACGGGGCGACGACCTACTGGCCTCGCAGGAACTCGTGACAGTCGACGTGGGGGGCGAGCGGATCGCGCCCGCGAAGGTCGAGGCCGGCACCGGCTTCTTCGAGGAGCGGTTCACCCGCCGCGAGATCAAGCCGGAGATGGCGGCGATCACGGTCACGAAGCCCGACAAGGGCCTGGCCTTCGGCGGCGTCCACTGGCAGTACCTCGACGACATCTCGAAGGTGCCGGCGGCGGGCCGTGAAGAGCTTGCGATCGAGAAGCAGCTCTTCATCAAACGGATGACAAAGTCCGGCCCGGAACTCGTGCCGCTCGCTGCTCAGGGGGCCGACGGTGCAGCAGGGCAGGGGGGCACGGTCGAGCTCGGCGACGAGCTGGTCGTGCGGCTCGTGGTGACGAGCGACCGCGACTACGAGTTTTTGGAACTGGCTGACCACAGGCCAAGCCTGACGGAGCCGGTGGACGTGCTCTCCGGCTGGCGGTTCGGCGATGGCGCCGCCTGGTACCTGGCGATCCGCGATGCTTCGACGCAGATGTTCTTCGAGCGACTGCCGCGGGGCACGCACGTCTTCGAGTATTCACTGCGGGCGGCCCACCGGGGCACGGCCTCGAGCGGCTTCGCGAAGATCCAGAGCCGCTACGCCCCCGAATTCAACGCCCACTCCGCGAGCGTGAGCCTCGAGGTGAGGTAGCCGAAGCCGCCTTGGTATGCGAGGCTACGGGGATCGTCGTTTTTCCAGGAGGTTTTCCGTGCCGCAGCGGGACTCCGCGGCCGATCAGGGCGCACCCGACGGGGCGTGGCGGACGTGGCTGGCAATCGGGGCAACAGGATTCGGCGGGCCGGCCGGCCAGGTGGCGATCCTGCACCGCGAGGTGGTGGAGCGGAAGCGATGGCTCACCGAGGACGAATTCCTGGCGGCCCTCCGAGTGTGCATGCTCCTGCCCGGCCCTGAAGCCCAGCAGTTGGCGACGTACGCGGGTTGGCGGTTGGCTGGCACGGCCGGCGGACTCGTCGCGGGCACGCTTTTCGTGATGCCGGGCGCCCTTCTCGTCACGGCGCTGGCATGGCTCCATGCGGCGGGCCGTGACATTCCGATGGTGGCCGCGGCGTTCGCCGGTGTACGGCCGGCGGTCGTAGCCCTCGTCGCGCTGGCCGCATGGCGGATCGGGCGCAAGTCGATCCGGTCTCCGATGGTCGCCGCACTCGCGATCGCAGCCGGCGCCGCGATGGCATGGGGCGCGCCGTTTCCGGCGGTCGTTGCCATCTGTGGCGCGATCGGATGGCTCGCACCGGCTGGCCACGCTGCGCCATCGGATCCGCAACCATCCCTCCCGCGCACCACCCTCGTGCGGCACGCAACGGCGGTCGTCGGGATCGCAGTCACCATCTGGGCCGCCTGCTACGGTGCAATCTGGCTCACGCGCGCCGCGGGGGGAAGGGCGACTTCGATCGCGACATTATTCACGGAGACGACGCTCCTTTCGCTCGGCGGTGCCTATGCCGTTGTGCCATGGGCACTCGATGAGTCGGTTGCCCGCGGGTGGCTCGATGCAAGCGAACGATTCGCGGCGCTGGCCATGGGAGAAGCGACCCCGGGGCCGCTCATCCTCGTCGTCACCTTCATCGGGTTTCTCGCGGGCTGGAAGGCGGCCCCCGAGTCCGCCGCCGCTGCCGGCCTCGAAGGAGCTGCGACGGCGACCGTGTTTGCGTTCATCCCGTCCTTCGCCATGATTCTGGCCCTGGCCCCTGCCGTCCGTGCCATCCGTGCAGGGTCACGGGTGGGCAGGGCGCTCACGGCTGTGGGGGCGGCCGTCGTGGCCGCGATCACGATGCTTGCGGCGCGGCTTGCCCGTGACGCACTCGTCGATGCCGGAACGATCGACCTCGTCTCGAGTGCCATCTCGATTCTCGCCGCGGTGGCACTCGCCGGAGCCAAGATCCCCACGCCCCTCGTGGTGCTGGCCGCAGCGGCGCTGGGCGTGCTGCGGGGGGCTTTTTGAACTGCGGACTTTTCATCCGGGACTCGAGCCGATCGGCATGATCCAGAGCCGTGTGAGTCCCTGGTTTTCTGCCCATTCCGTACGCGGCGCTCCCGCGGTACGCTGGTCGCATGAGCGATCGAGACACGTCTCTCACCAACGAACTTGCCCGTGAGCGAAACCGCGAGGCAGCCGACCGCACGCTCCTGGCCTGGGTTCGCACGAGCCTCGCCATGATCAGCCTCGGGTTCGGCATCGAACGCCTGGGCCAGGCGGCCGTCGGCCTCGACGGGCAGCTTGTCGGCTTTTCCCCCTTGAAGACACGGATCTTCGGCGGGGCTCTGATCCTGCTTGGCGTCGTCGCCACGCTCGCCGGCATGTGGGAGCACCGCCATATGCTCCGAGCGTTCCTGGATGACGACTACCGCTATACGGACCGGCCCCCCATCGCCCGATACATGGGCGCGGCGATCGTCGTCGTCGGCCTGTCCGCCCTGGCCGTCACGGTGATGGGCTAAATGTCCCTGGAAGAAGTCGTCCAGGACAATGCCGTGACGATCACAGGCACCGCCAGGCAGGCGATGCCGATCGCGAACACCGCCGCGATCGCAGGTGGGGCGTCGAATCTCGCGCGGCCTTCAAGCGTCTGCGCGAGCGCGTACGCAAGCAGGAGCGCCGTTCCGACCGTCGCCACCGCGACCAGCCTCCATCGCACTCGATCCGCGAGGCCGGCTCGCCTCGAGGCCCACGCCAGCATCGGCAGCCACTGGATCGCGTGCAATGCCATGCCGTGCGGAAACTTCGTCACGCCCGCGGCACCGAACGTCTCCGGCGGCAGGCCGGCGGCCGCCCGCACGTCGCCATGCACGCTCGCCCAGATGCCAAGCACGCATGAGATCGCGAGAAAGAGGAGCCCGGCCCGCGCGGCAAGCAGCATGTCACCGGTGACGTCCGCCCGCTGCCATGCAAAGCGAATCGTGAGATCGACGATCACGGCCGTGACGAAGAGAATGAGACCACCCATCAGGTCGTAGAGCAGTGAATCGAGACCGGTCTCCCGGTTGAAGTGACTCGCGACGCCGCGCCACCGCTGCAGGTCGATGAGCAGCACCTCGATCAGAAGCGTCCAGGCGGTCGCCGCCGCGAGCCAGGTGTCGCCGCGGCGAAAAGGCACGTGTGACCAGGCCCACCCGAGGGAGATGGCGGTCACGCCGCCAGAGATGCCAAAGAGGATCGGCTTCCGCCATGTGATCGGCCCGTCCCACGGGCCGCCGAGGACGGCCCACACGGCCAGATGGGCACATCCACTGGCGACGAGCACGAGACCGATTGCAGCAAGCGACCAGGAGCGGTGATCGCGCCACCACCGGTCATGGGCATCTCGGGTCGAGTTGGCTGCGTGCATCACTCCCCGAGTGTACGTCCGCCCGCTGGCGGCATGGCAACCAATCGGTCACACTTCCCTCAGGAACATCCGCAGGGAGCGATGGAAACCACCGACGTCCTCGTCATCGGTGCCGGAGCGGCAGGGCTCTTCGCTGCGACATGGGCCGGCCGCGCGGCTCGCGAGGCGGGCCGCCCACCGTCGATCCTGGTCGTCGATGGTGCGAAAAAACTCGGTGCCAAAATCCTCGTGGCAGGCGGCGGACGCTGCAACGTGACGCACTGGCAGGTGACGGAAGCCGACTATGCCGGTGGCACGCCTCCGGCGATCCGCAAGGTGCTCCGACGATTCACGGTCGACGACACGATCGCCTTCTTCCGCGACGCGGGTGTGGAACTCAAGCGCGAGGAGACGGGAAAATTGTTCCCGGTCACCGACTCGGCCCGAACGGTGCTCGATGCCCTCATCCAAGAAGCATCGCGAGCAGGTGCGCGGCTCATGCATCCAGCCCGGGTGACCGTCCTCACGAAGACCGACGCGGGCTTTCTGGCGACGACCTCGGCAGGCGACGTCATCGCCAGCCGCGTGATCCTCTGCTCAGGTGGCAAGTCGCTGCCGAAGTCTGGGAGCGATGGCGGCGGCTACGAGCTGGCCCACGGCCTCGGCCATTCACTCACCTCGCCGATCGTGCCGGCGCTCGTTCCGCTCACGCTGCCGCCCGGCCATTGGATCACGGAGTTCTCCGGCCTCACGCTGCCGGCGGAGATCATCCTCTTTTCGGCCACGGGGAAACGGATCACCGCCTTCACGGGGAGCACGCTCTGCACGCACACCGGCCTCTCCGGGCCCGGCGTGCTCGACATCAGCCGCCACTGGCTCGTCGCGCGTGCGGCAGACCCGCAGCTTCGGCTGGCGATCAACTGGCTGCCCGGCCACTCGCCCGACGCATGGGACGGCAGGCTCCTCGCTGCAGGAAGCCGAGGCGCCCTGGGCGTGGTGCGCGAGCATCTTCCCGATCGGCTCGCGAGAAAGCTCTGCGAACTCGCCGGGGCCCCGACCGCTGGCGACCTGACCCGCGAATCCCGAAAGAGGCTCGTCGCTCTCCTGACGGCGATGCACCTCGAGATCACGGGCGACCGCGGCTTCGCGATCGCGGAGGCGACAGCCGGCGGCATCCCGCTCACGGAAGTGAAGCTTGAAACGATGGAGAGCAGGATCTGCCCGGGGCTTTTTTTCGCGGGCGAGGTGCTCGACGTCGATGGCCGGATCGGAGGCTTCAACTTCCAGTGGGCATGGGCGAGTGGGTTCGTCGCCGGAAATGCGGTTACCCTATGATGCCCCGTACCACGTGACCATGCACGTCCGTCAGCCGGAATTGACGGCCTTGGTAGCGGAACGTGAGTTTCGTGTGATCGATGCCCATGAGGTGCATGATCGTGGCCTGCATGTCGTGCACGTGAACCGGATCGGCCGTGATGTTCCAGGCGTAGTCGTCGGTCGAGCCGTAGACATGGCCCGGCTTCACGCCTCCCCCTGCCAAGAGCCATGAAAAAGCTTTGCCGAAGTGGTCGCGGCCCTTGGGGTTGTTGGGATCGCCCTGGCCAAACGGTGTGCGGCCAAATTCGCCCCCCCAGATGACGAGCGTGTCGTCCAAGAGGCCGCGATCCTTGAGATCCTGGATGAGCGCCGCCGACGGGGCGTCGGTATCTTTGCACTGCTCCGCGAGCTGCGTGAACAGGTTGCCGTGCTGATCCCAGCCGGCATGCATGAGCTGCACGAACCGGGTGCCACGTTCCAGAAGCCGCCGCGCGATCAGGCAGTTGTAGGCGAACGTGCCCTTCGTCTTCACGTCGGGCCCGTAGCGGTCGATCACGTGCTGCGGTTCGTCGGAGAAATCGACGAGGTCCGGCACGCTCGCCTGCATGCGGTAGGCCATCTCGTATTGTGCGATCCGGGTGTCGATCTCGGGGTCGCCATAGTCGGCCAGGTGCTTGGCGTTCATCGCGGCGATGTCGTCGAGGAGCACCCGCCGGGCCTCACGGCTCATGCCGTCGGGATTCGTGAGGTAGGGCACGGGCTCGCCGGTATTGCGAAACTTCACTCCCTGAAACCGCGTCGGCAAAAAGCCGCTCCCCCAGTAATAGTCGAAGAAGAGCTGTCCGCAGGTCTTCCCTTTGTCGGAGGACGTCATCACGACGAACGCCGGCAGGTCTTCCGTCTCACAGCCGAGGCCATAGCTCATCCAGGCGCCCATGCTCGGCCGCCCGGGCACCTGGGCACCGCTCAGGAAGAACGTGACGCCCGGGGCATGGTTCACGGCCTCCGTGTTCATGCTCCGAACGAGGCAGAGATCATCGGCGAGCCCGCCGATATTTGGCAGCAACTCGCTCATCTCCATCCCGCACTGTCCGTACTTCGTGAACGGCTTGATGGGCGAGACCACAGGCCACTTGGCATAGCCGCTCGACATCGTGGAGAGCCGCGTCTGGCCGCGAACACTCGCCGGGATCTCCTGACCGCCGCGGCCGATCAGTTCGGGCTTGGGGTCGAAGAGATCGACATGCGACGGGCCGCCCCCCTGCCAGAGCATCACCACCCGCTTCGCCTTCGGCTCATGGTGCGGCAGCCCTGGGAGACCGGGCTGACCCTTCACAGCCGGAGGCGTCGAGCCCGCGGCCGCAGCATCTCGCTGCAGCAGCGAGGCGAGCGCGATGGAGCCGATCCCCATGCCGGCCGAGCCGAAGAGCCGGCGACGGGTAACACGGTGGATGTTTTCGAGGTGCAAGTCTGTCATTGGTGATACGCCGCCCGTTGGGCGAAAGCCTCCGTCGCTGTGATCTTTTCGCACGATCCAGTTTGGTCACTCCCGCGTCAGGGCCTCGTCGAGGTTGAAAATCGCGAGGCAGACGCTCGTCATCGCGGCGTGGCCGGCCGGGTCGAGCAGTTTGTCGCGGGGGCTCTCGCCGACGGCGAGCAGTTGTTTCGCGGCATCGATGTCGGTGCCGTAGATCGCCAACTGGCGGCCGTGCATCCGTTTGAGGGCGTCGAGGTCGTAGGCCGTCGGCGTGCGGCCGAGGATGCGGCGGAAGGCATGCGTCAGCCGGCCGTCGAGATCGGCGGCTGACTTCATGCTCGTCTCCGCAAGCACCCGCGATGCCTCGACCCACGTCGGGTCGTTGAGGGTCGTGAGGGCATGCAGCGGCGTGCTCGTCTGGCTCGCGCGAACGGTACAGGTCTGACGGTTGGCCGTGTCGAACATGTTCGCCGGGCTCACCGTCCGCCGCCAAAACGTGTAAAGGCTGCGGCGATAGAGGTCGGGGCCGTGCGACGCGGGATAGGTGAAGTCTCGCTCTTTCGTGATCGCGAGCGCCTCCCAGATCTGATCGGGCTGATAGGGATAGACGGGCTGGCCGCCGATCCGCAGATCGACGAGGCCGCTGGCCGCGAGGGCCACGTCGCGGAGCACCATCGACGGCATCCGGAACCGGGCCGCACGGGCATGGAGCCGGTTCTCGGGGTCCTTGGCCAGGTGATCGGCCGTCACCTTGCTCGACTGTCTGTATGTGGCGCTCGTCACGAGCAGCCGGTGCGTCTTCTTCTGGCTCCAACCATTCTCGCGAAACTCGACGGCCAGCCAGTCGAGCAGGTCCATATGCCGCGGATATTCGCTCTGCACGCCCATGTCTTCGGTCGTCTTCACGAGCCCCGTGCCGAAGAACTGCTGCCACATCCGGTTCACCTGCACCCGCGCCGTCAGCGGGTGCTCGGGGAGGAAAAGCCATTGCGCGAGGCCGAGCCGGTTTTGAGGAGCGCCCTCGGGCAGCGGCGGCAGAAACGTCGGCGGGAGGAACGTGAGCTTCTCGCCGACGGGAGAGAGATAGTCGCCGCGGTCGAGAATCTTCGTCTCCCGCGGCTTCTCGTCGCTCATCACCATCACCCGCGGGACCTGGTCGCCCTTGTAATCCTCGTAGGCCTTCTTGGCGGCGTCGTACTTCACAACCTGCGGCAGGTTTGTGATGAGCTTCTTTTTCACAGTGGAGTCGAAGAACCGCCGCAACCCGACGTCGATCTGCTTTTGCTCCGCCTCGGTCCGCTCGGCCTCGGGCTTGAGCAGGAGCGGCGGCAACGTCCGCGGAAGTTCCTCGCCATCGGCCGGCTTCCCGTCGGCGAAGAGCCCGGTCTTCCACGATTCATAGAGGGCTTCGAGCACAGGCTTCGCGTCGGCCTCGAGGGCGTTCATGGCGGCCTCGAGCTCGGCCAGCCGGCGAGTGTTCTCCTCGGTGGGGAGCTCGATGATCGGCGGGGCGACGCGAATCCGGGCGGAGAACTGTGTCGGCGTGCCCGTCTCCGGCAGCCGATTGAAGGCGTCGAGCAGGCCGTAATAGTCGGTGCGGGTCATCGGGTCGTATTTGTGGTCGTGGCACTGGGCGCAGGCCATCGTGAGGCCCAGCCACGTCGTGCTCGTCGTGTCGACCCGGTCGAAGAGATTGTTGAACCGCTGCTCTTCGGCGATCGCGCCCCCCTCGCCGTTCAACAGATGGTTGCGGTTGAAGCCGCTCGCGATCTTCTGATCGATCGTCGCACCCGGCAACAGATCGCCCGCCAATTGCTCGATCGAGAACCGATCGAACGGCATGTCGGCATTGAGCGACTTCACCACCCAGTCCCGCCACATCCACTGCCAGGTGTCGCCGTCCTGCTGAAAGCCGTTGGAGTCGGCGTAGCGGGCGGCGTCGAGCCAGGGGAGCGACTGCCGTTCGCCGTAGTGCGGCGAGGCAAGCAGCCGGTCTACCAACAGTTCATACGCATCCGGACGCGAGTCGGCGACGAAGGCATCGACCTCCTCCGGCGTCGGCGGCAGGCCGACGAGGTCGGCATGGAGCCGTCGGATGAGCGCGGCCCGGTCGGCCTCCGGCGCCGGCGCGAGACCGGCCGCCTCGATCTTCGCGAGGACGAACCGATCGACGTCGTTCCGTGGCCAGTCGAGTTGCTTCACGTCCGGCGGCACGGGCCGCACGGCCGCGGTGAACGCCCAGTGCTGCTTATACTCGGCACCCTCCTTGATCCAGCGATCGAGGAGCTTCTTCTGGTCTTCCGAAAGCCGCCGATTGGAGTGTGGCGGCGGCATCAGGACGTCGGGATCGGTCGAGTGGATCCGCTCGAGGATCGTGCTCGCACCGGGGTCGCCAGGCACGATCGCGCCTGAGTCAATCGCCGCCTGCCGGTCGTCGAGACGCAGATCGGCTTCCCGCTTCTGACCGTCCTGACCGTGGCAGTAGAAGCAATTTTCAGAAAGGATCGGCCGAATATCGCGGTTGAACTCGAGCGGCGGATCGGCCCCCTCGACGGCCGGCAGGCCGATCAAGGCTGCCACAAGCCACGCCCGCACGACGCACGCAGGACGAACCATCGAGCAACCCATGGAACCATTTTCCTCTCGGGTCACCCGCGTCGCCGACCCGGGCAATCCCAAGGGTCGCGGACCAGAAGGTCGATCGGCGGGAGCATCTTCTCTGTCACGGTGAAGGGTAGCACGATTCCAACGGCCCGGCAAACGACGGGCCGGTGCCGCACGAGCGGAAAAACCTGGCCGCGATCAGGATCCGATCGCAACCGCCTGCGGCTCAGAGGCTGCCTTCTCGGCGATGCTCGCGGACTCGACCACTTCGTAGCGATAGCCACCGGTGCGAAGGTCGATGGTCCGCACGCCACGGCGGCGGGCCTTGTGCACCGCGCCGGTCTCGTCGATCAACTGATCGGTGGCGGCGATCACCTGGTCCACCGTGATCCCCGCCATCGACCGCGTGCCATCGGCCGGCTGTACGATCACCGATGCCGTCTTCCACGGACGCCATTGCCGCGGATCGGTGTGACCATGAAGCGAGACGACGGGCACACCGAACGACGCGGCGACATGCGGCAGTCCGGTATCGATGCCCAGGCACAAATCCATGCGCGACAGGAGTGCCGAGGCCTCACGGAGCGAAAGGATCGGTGTGAGGTCGTGGAGATGCGTTCCCGCACGCTCCGCGAGCCGCGCACGGAGCTGGTCATGCATGGGCATGTCGTCAGTTGCACCGCACAGGAACGCCTCGCAGCCCCGATCCTCGATCAGCCACCGAACCATGGCAGCCATGCGTTCGATCGGCCACTGTTTTCGCTCGTCCGTCGACTGCGGCGCCAGGAAAACCCGCGGCCGTGTCGAAGGCACCCTCGAGAGCAGGCCGTCGACCTTCCGTCCGCATTCCTCGGCCACCCAGTTCTCATTGTGACCGTCGTCGATCTCGATGCCGTCGGCCCGCAGCACATCGAGGCCCAGTTCGACCTCGTGGCAGCCTGTCCGAAACGGCACCCGCCGCGTGAGCAGAAGGCCACGACCATCCTTGGCGATCCCGACGCGATGGGGAATGCGAGCCAGCCACGCCAACAGTCCCGTTGAGAGCGACCGCTTGAGGATATACGCGCGGTCATACCGTCGCTGCCGGAGCAAGGGCGCCGTGGCCAGAATGTTGGCGAGCGAGCCGGGCACGACGTCGCCGACTCGCTTGGGCCGGTGCCAGACGACCAGTTCGTTCTTGTAGGGGCAGTCGGCGAGCAGGTCGCCCGCCCCCGGCTCCACCAGCACGTCGATCACCGCCTGAGGAAAACGACGCCGCAGGTTTCGCAGAAACGGGATCGCCAGGACGGTGTCGCCGATGTAGCGATTTCGAATCACGAGGATCCGATGCGGTTCGATCGAGGGATGTCGCACGAGGATGGTCATGACCGGAGCCTCTCTGATCACCGGTCACCTGGCGAAGCCGACGAAGAAGCTGAAGATCTGCCGCGTGTCGTCTTGGGCATAGGCGACCGGGAAGGCGAAGTCGAGGGCGATCGGAGCCGGGCCCATCGCCGGCAGCGTGATCCGCAGGCCGAAGCCGGGGGCCACCCGCATCTGGTTGATTCTCACGATCGGCTCGACGGTGCCGAAATCGGTGAAGACCACGCCTCGCAGCGTGTCGTCGGCCGTGATCGGGAACATGTATTCGACGGTGTTGAGCCACTGGAACGGACCGCCGATGATCGCGCCGTCCTGCCGCGGGCTCGCGCCGCGGAAGGCGAAGCCGCGAATCGTGTTGTAGCCACCGGCGAAGAAGTTGTCGTAGGCGGGCGTGTCGGGGCCCGACATGCCGAGCACCGATCCGAGCGAGAGAACATGCCGGCCGGAGCCGTCGGGTCGCTCGTTCATCAGGAAATACTGCCGACCCTCGAGGATGCCACGAGGGTACTGGAAGGTTCCGA
>JBJTDB010000014.1:0-15516 GCA_046092145.1 Planctomycetia bacterium
CTACCCATCGTCGCCTTGGTAGGCCGTTACCCCACCAACAAGCTAATAGGATGCAGGCCCCTCCCCAGGTGGAATCACACCTTTGGTCCGGAGACATTATTCGGTATTACCTGCAGTTTCCCGCAGCTATCCCGAACCCGGGGGTAGGTACCTACACATTACTGTCCCTTTCGCCGCTGTCCCCGTATTGCTACGGTTCTCGCTCGACTTGCATGCCTAATCCACGCCGCCAACGTTCACTCTGAGCCAGAATCAAACCCTTCAATTGATTGGATCGTCATGTCGGGAAGGTTTCCCTTCCCGACGGTGATTCGTCCGGAATCTCTGAAGAGATTCGATCTGTCTACTTTATTTGGTTCCCGACGGACTGCGGAGACCTCAGCCACAAGGACTGGAGGCCACCACCATCCGGCGGTGCCGGTCACGATCGCGTGCCGGCCGAAACCGAAAGAGATCGAACTGCCGAATTGCCAAGGATCAAGCCACCAAACGAAACGTTTCAGCCTCGTTTGGCGGAGCCTTGAAATGTAGCAGTCTTATGGGCCGAGTCAACAGGCCCTGAAAAACAAAATTTCAGCCCTGTTCTTCCGCCCCGAGCGTCACGGGAATATCGAGCCGGTGGCCCTGCCGCTGAACGGAGATGAGCACGTTTTCTCCCGGGCTTTTTGATTCGATCGCCGACAGGAAATCGTCGGCCGTTTTCACGACAACCCCTCCAACGGCGACGATCACGTCGGCTCCGGACCGATCGACCCGTTCGAATTCCGCGACGAAGGGCCCTTGCCGGCGCCGCTCTCGAATGATTCGGAAGCCGCGGACGCCGGCCCGCTCAGCAGGCCCTTCCGGAACAAGAGCGGCCACAAGAAGCCCGCCGTCCGTCTGATACACACGCGAAATCCCGGCATCCGGACGGATCACCCGCCCCCGCTGGATGAGCTGGGGCACGATGCGAGAAAGCGTGCTCACGGGGATCGCGAAGCCGACGCCCGAGCTCTGGCCCGTTCGGCTGGCGATAGCGGTGTTCATCCCGATCAGCAGGCTGTCGGAATCGAGCAGGGGTCCACCGGAATTGCCGGGATTGATGGCGGCGTCCGTCTGGATGATCGATTTGATCGTCCGACCGCTCCTTGTGGGAAGCGAACGATTGAGGCTCGAAATGATGCCCGTCGTTAGCGTGCGTTCGAGACCAAACGGATTGCCGATCGCAAAAACTCTCTGGCCGACGCGAAGATCACCGGAACTGCCAAAGGTGACTGGCACGAGCAGTTCGGCCGGCGCATCGACCTTCAGCACGGCCACGTCGGTCGCCGGATCGACCCCCACGACACGAGCCGAGTGCGACGACCCGTCGAAAAGCAGCACCTGGATTTCCCTCGCGCCATCGACGACGTGGAAATTGGTCAGAAGGTGGCCCCTCGTGTCGAGCACGATCCCCGACCCGGCCCCCTCCGAAGGCACCTCCAAAAGAAAGAGCCCGGTGGCGACGGTCGCCTTAGTGTTGATGTTCACGACGCTTCGGTTGACGGCATCGTAGACGGCGATGTTGACCTGTTCCTCGCCACTGAACCGGCGGCCGCTGGCCCTGGATTCGGCCATGGTCAACACGGAGGGGGCCGGCTGCCCGACACACACGCCGCCCGACACAAGGCTCACAGCCAGGACAATCGATGCCAGCTCACGCTGCACCATGACACGGCCTGGGCGATTCAACGCTCGATCTCCTTCAGGACCAAACTGGCAGATGGGGGCAGAGGCAGCAGATGCACACGCCCAGTTCGCGAGTATCCACGTGTCGCCCCCGACGCCTCAAGTCGAATTCGGCATTGGAACCGCCACCCAATTTGGCCAGCAACCGCTCGAATCGGCTCAAAACCCGCAAATACCGACGTTGGCGTGCCCAGCCCTGGAAAATATGCTTGGTTTCGGAGGCTTCCAGACTGCCCTAGACGGCGCCGACCGCCTCACAGCACTCGCCAGGAGGGATCATGTCGATCCGATTGAACAGCCCGATGACGGCATGCTTGGTGGGACTGCTTCTGGCCCTGTCGCCGCCGGTGAAGGCCGCCGCCGATGTCACGGTTGCCTTCACGGAGAGTTCGCAAAGCCAAGAATCGGTCCCGCCAGTCACTGCGGTCGGCCTCCGGCACACGGGCGCCACCATTCCGGACGAGCCCGCTGCAACGGACGTCGTGGTGCTCTTCGACACCTCGGCGAGCCAGGCAGGCCCTTTCCGAACCAGGGCCGAGGAGGCGCTGCACGGCCTTCTCGAACAAGCACGATCGGTCGATCGCTTCCGGTTGGCCGCGGTGGATGTCACATGCACGCCCGCGGCAGACGGATTCGCAGGCTGTGGCGATGACGAAATCCATCAGAGCCTGCTGGCCCTCGCGGAGCGAACGCCCCTCGGCACGACCGACATGGCAGGCGTTTTGGCAGCCGCATCCGAGCTCTTCGAGGCGTCCTCCCGGCCTCGGTCGATCGTGTACATCGGAGACGGCCCAGGTCTTGCCGGGATCGAGGCCCCGGTGCTCTATCAGGTCTTGGAAACCCTTCGATCGAAACAGATCTCCTTCTCGGCCATTGGAATCGGCCCGCAGGTGAACTGGCCGTGCCTGGCAGCCGTCGCCAACGCCACGGGGGGCATGCTCTTGGTGCCCGATGAAACGATGCAGGCCCGCGATGCCGGCGGCCGGGTCGGCAGGCTCGCGATCGAGCCGATCTGGTGGCCCAGAGATGTCGCGTTCTCCGGCCCCGGACCAGACGCAAAGCTTTTGACGCTCCCGGTGCAGATGCCTCCGCTCCGACGCGACCGCGAATCGGTCGTGCTTGTCGAGGCGGCCCTCGGTGGGGGACGTGCCGTGATGACGCTCATTCCGACCTTTCTTCCTGATGCGGCGGACGGCGAGGGACACGAGGCCATCACCCCGGTGAGCGTCGATTTCCCCGAATCGTCCCCCAAATCAGACAACACCTATCTTGAAGAACTCGTCCGCAATGCAGCCCCGACCGGCGGCGTCTTCCTGCCACTCCTCGGCCGCGAGGGGCTCGACGTCGCCAAGCGAGTGATTCTCAACGAGGCTGCGTCGCTGGCCACTCTTTCCAAGCAGGCCGAATCGGCCGGTGCCCATGGTTCCGCCTTCCGACTCGCGGCGGCAGCCCTCCGCCGCGATCCCGACAACGTCGAAGCGTCGGTCGTTCAGTCTGTGGCGATGCGTCGTCTTCAGCGGGACGAACCGTTTGCCGACGAACCCTTCGGCGACGAGCCCGCGGAGCCTGCCGGAGAATCTGTCGAAACCCTTCCGACGCCCTCTCCTGCCAGGGAGCCTGGCCGCCCGCCCGCTGCCCCCGATCTCCCCGTGACCGTCGATGCCGGGTCGAGCGAACTGGCAGATTTGGCCGCGATGCGACGCGTTCGAGCCCAGGCCCTGCAGCAGGAGACCGCCGTGCGGCTGCGGGACGTGAGAAAGCTGATGTCATCCGAACCCGATCAGGCCAGGGAAGAATTGAAGGACTTGCAGCGTTTGATCCGCGGCTCCGACGACCTCGATGCAGCAGCCCGAGACCGTCTGAACCGGCAGATCGAGATCAGCATCCGCGAATCCGTGGTCCGCTCTCGGGAAAAGGTCGATCGGGACCTGGCCGCAGAGCGAAACCGTGCGATCGGCCGGGAGCGGATGCGGCTCAGCAATGAGTTGATGCGCCGCGAGGAGCGGATCAAACAGTTGGCGGATCGCTACAACGCCCTCATCGAAGAGGGGCTGCGGATCGGCTACAACCGCCCGGAACGGTACCCGACGATTCTCGGCGACAACACCGGCTTCTACGCCACAACGACTGCCGAAAACCTGCCGCCGACCACGGTCTTCACAGAGGCTGAGCGCCGGCCCGCCGAGCAGCTCGCAGAAGAAGCGCCGGATCTCTACGCCAATCACCCGATCCCGATGACGGCCCGCGTGTTCGCCCGCATGGCCCAGATCGAGGCCCGCATCCACGACGGTGCCGCCGAACACTGGAGAACCAAACGGGACAAGGCCCGCGGATTCATGGATGCGTTGCACCTGGTCGATGTGGCCGCGATCCCGTTTCCGGACGAGCCACCCATCTATTATCCGAGCGCGGAACGGTGGCGAGCGATGACGGAGGCACGCGAGAAGTACAAATCGGTCGACTTGAAGAAGCGGTCGCCAAACGAGGAGAAGATCTACGAGGCTTTGGAAAGGACCGTTCAGCCGGTCGAGTTCACCGAAACGCCGCTCCGAGACGTGATCGCGCAGCTTCAGGACTCCCAGGGCATTCCGATCTCGCCCGACACCAAGGCACTCGAGGAGGCGGGCATCGACCTCGACACGCCCATCACCGGCTCGAGCATGCCAGGCGCGACGCTCCGCTCGACGCTCAAGCGGCTTCTCTCCACGGTTGATCTGGCCTACCTCGTGCAGGATGACACGCTGCTTGTCACTTCCAGAGACAAGGCGGCGGAAAACCTGATTCTGAAGGTCTACCCCGTCGGCGATCTCGTGATCCCGGTGTCTCCGATGATGGGCGGCGGCATGGGTGGCATCGGTCTCGGCGGCGGCATGGGCGGCGGTGGAGTCGGTGCCGGCATGGGCGGCATGGGAATGGGTGGCATGGGAGGCGGCATGGGTGGCGGCGGCATGGGCGGCGGCATGTTCCAAATCGCGGACGCTCGCGATCGGGTCGGCCGTGGTGCAGGCTCACCAGGATCAAGGCCCGCTGCCAATGGGGCGGTCGCGGGCGACGAAGATCGGACTCGTGTGGATGTCTCGCTCCCCGCTTCCATCGTCGATGCCGACGATATCGGCGCGGCCGTCGTGGCCTACCTCGCCGGTCCATTACCAACGGATTCGGCCGACGCGGAACGCGAGATGGCGACCCGGCGGGTTCGGCTGCGGGCAACCGCCGGCGAACTCGGCAAACAGGGCCGATTCGACCGCGCTGCCGATCTCATCTCGGCGGCCATCACTGCCGGGCATGGCGAGCCGTGGATGTACGAGGCGCTGGCCATCGCGCTGGAGGCTGCCGGCCGCCCTCGCGAGGATGTCGAGCGAGCGATTCTTTCGGCCGCGGAAGCCGCTCGGTCGGCCAATGACCTTCTGAATCTCGCCAACCATCTCGCGCGTTTCGGCTCGAATCAACTGGCGTTCCGCGTCTGTCGGGGCGTGGTATCGATCGATCCCGCCAATCGCGAGGCGTATGCCCTGGCGATGTCGCTCGCCGCCAAGGAGGACGACCTCCCGTCGCTGCTCTGGTCGTGCTCAGGGGTGCTCGCCCATGAGTGGCCCGTAACGCAACAGGATCTTCCAGCCCGCGCCACCAGGCTCGCGAAGGCATCGATCGACAAACTCCGCCAGCAAGGCAGGGCCGCCGATGCCGATGCCTTCCAGGCGGCCATCGATCAGACCCGCGTCCGTGACGTCGAATTCGAAATCGCTTGGAACGGCGATGCCGACCTTGATCTGTTGGTCGAGGAGCCGACCGGTACGGTCTGCTCGCTTTCAAACGCCCGCTCCTCCAATGGTGGCACGCTCCTGGCAGACACCGACATTGCGACCGAGGCTTCCAATGCGACGGTTCGGGAGCGGTATGTCGCGACCGAGGCTTTTCCGGGAACGTATCGGATGCTGATTCGCCGCGCGGCCGGAACCGTCGCCGCCGGCACGGTCACGGCCGAACTCACGCTCCATCGAGGAACGCCACAGGAACAGACCATCCGTCGGCAGCTGCCGCTTGGGGCCGATGAGCTCATGCTCGTGGTGGAGGTGCCCGAGGGGCGTCGTCGGCAGCCGATTTTCGATGCCCAGGTCACGGAGGATGCGGCGATGCAGGTCGGAGTGGGGCGGGCGATCCTGGCCCAGCAGCTCGCCGCGATGACGAATTCTGCCGCGACCGCGTCGCTCTCACAGAGCCGCTCGCAACAAGGGGCCGGGGCTGCGGGCCTTCCTTTTTCCGGCGGCAACGCGGTGGGCTATCAGCCGGTCGTGCAGACCTTGAGCGATCAGACCAGCCTTTCCGGCATGGCAGTCGTGTCTCACGACAGGCGGTATGTCCGAGTCAACATGGTGCCGTTCTTCTCCGGCGTCGGCCAAGTCCTTCAGTTCAACACCACTGCGGGTGGTGGTGGCGGCGGAGCGGGTGGTGGTATGGGTGGTGGCATGGGCGGAGGCATGGGAGGAGGCATGGGTGGTATGGGCGGCGGCATGATGTAGTTCCATCTGTTCTCGAGAGCCTTTCATGCCACGTTTCGGAGTCATCCTCGCGGCCGCTGGTCAAAGCAGCCGTTTCAAGGATGCAAACTACAAGAAGCCCTTCGCGCCGCTGGCCGGTCGGGCCGTTTGGCTTCACGCCGCCGAAAAGTTTCTGGAACGCGACGACGTGAAGCAGGTCGTGATCGTGGTTGCTCCCGAGGATCGCGATGCATTCCTCGAGACATTCGGCGCGAATCTGGCGTTCATGGGCATCACGCTCGCCGACGGCGGCGCCCACCGAGCCGAGTCGGTTCGCAACGGCCTTGAAAAACTCGGGCCCGAGATCGACATGGTGGCCATCCACGACGCCGCGCGGCCGTGCATCGCACAGCCCTGGATCGACCGCGTGTTCGAAGCAGGCCTTCGCACCGGGGCGGCGATCCTGGCCATCCCGGTGGCCGGAACCCTCAAGCGAGTCGGGCCTGATTCGGTGATCTCCGAAACGGTCGATCGCACGGGGCTCTGGGAAGCACAGACGCCGCAGGTGTTTTCCCGTGACCTGCTCGCCCGCGCGTTCGCCCACGCTACGGCCCAGGGGGCCCAGCCCACCGACGAGGCCCAACTCGTCGAGGGGATCGGGCAGAGGGTGACCGTCGTGCCGGGATCTCCCATCAACCTCAAAATCACCTCTCGCGAAGACCTGAGGCTTGCCGAACAGGCCCTCAAGGCCCTGCCGGCGCCAAAGTTTTCCGGCCCCGCGCATCCCTTCGCCAATGACGAGATGTGGCGGTGACCATGGCCATGGATCTCCTCTCCGACTTCGAGGCCCGCGGCCTCGTTCACCAGACGACCGATCCGGCGGCCCTGCGAGAGTGGCTCGCGCGACCGGGTCGCCGCGTCTACGCCGGCTTCGATCCCACGGCCGACAGCCTGCACGTCGGCCATTTGGTCGCGCTCATTCTGCTCCGCCGTGTCGCCACCGCCGGCCACGAACCGGTCGCTGTGGTCGGCGGAGCCACCGGCATGATCGGCGACCCCAGCGGACGCAGTGAGGAGCGGAACCTACTGTCACCGGAGGAACTCGCCTCCAACATCGCGGGGGTCGAGCGGCAGATCCGTTCGATCCTCGAGGGCACCGGCCAGACGGTGCACGTGGTCAACAACGGCGACTGGATGCGCGGGGTCGGCTACCTCGAGTTTCTCCGCGATGTCGGCAAGCACGTGCCCCTCTCGCAGATGCTCGCCAAGGACTCGGTGAAGAGCCGGCTGGAGCGGGATGGCGGCCTCTCCTACACCGAATTCAGTTACATGCTTCTGCAGGCCTGGGACTTCGTGCATCTCTCCGACAGGCTCGACTGCCGAGTGCAGATCGGCGGCAGCGACCAATGGGGCAACATCACCGCGGGCATCGAACTCGGTCGCCGGTTGCGGTCCCGCGACCTCCATGGCATGACCTGCCCGCTCCTCACGAAAGCCGACGGCACGAAGATGGGGAAGACGGCCGCCGGGGCGATTTGGCTCGACCGCACGCGGACAAGCCCCTATGCGTTCTACCAGTACTGGATCAACCTCGACGACGACGACGCGGGCCGCTGCCTGGCCCGTCTCTCCGATCTCTCCGTCGAAGAACTGGCCGCCTTCGGCGAAAAGCGGGTGGCCGACCCCGCCTCCCGCGACACCCAGAGGCGTCTTGCCGAAGAATTGACAAGGCTCGTCCATGGCGAGAGAGGACTCGCCGCCGCGAGACAGGCGACGGAGATATTCTTCGGCGCCGAAATCCGCGATCTCGACGACCACTCACTCGGCGAGATCTTCGCCGACGTGCCGAGTCGGGAGTTCGCCCGATCGAGTCTCGAGGGGGACGGGCTCCCCCTCGTCGAGGCGATGGAGGCGACGGGGCTTGCCGCCAGCCGCGGCGCCGCACGCCGGACGATCGAACAGGGGGGCGGCTACGTCAACAACCGTCGCGTGTCGGACGCCGCCTACCGGCTCACCGGCCGCGACCTGGCCGGTGCGACGACCCTCGTCCTCCGCTCCGGCAAGAAATCGTATGCCCTCGCCCGCTTCCTCTGAGATCGAAGGCGACTTCCATGCACGCTCGCGATCGTCGCCGGAGTGTACCAAACGGCTCATCTGGGGGTCGCGCGGCTCGGGGGTTTCCCTGCCACGTTTCCGGACGCTCGCCTCGGCCAGCCAGGCCTCGGCTCTCTGCATGTCCGCTTCGCTTCGGAATCCATTCCTGCGCTCGCTCCCATAGCCAGGCGACGTGGCAGGGGAACCCCATCGCAGATCGCCACATCCCCAGACTGCCGCTATGAATCATCGCTTCCGTCACGTGCTCGTGGCATTCGTCTCGTTGCTGATGCTTCCCTCGGCGACGCACGTCAGAGCCGACGACGTCGCGCCCGCCGGCCGAACCGCGTCGCTCGAAGAACGCCTCAAAGCCGGCCTGCGAACCCGTCTTCCCGCGGAAGACGACTTCGTCGCGAAGGTCGTCATGCTCGTGCGGACCGGCAAAATTCCGGCCAAACTCGTCGATTCGACCTTCATCTGGGCAATCGACCGGCGAAAGGAATATCCCTTTCCCGCGTTCGAAAAGGCCCTCCGCGCCCAGGCCGAGCGTCTCGGGGTTCGCCTGTAACGCACGCCGCAGGATTCAGGGTTCGGGATTCAGGGGCCTGACTCCCCGAGCAGGGCGAGGATCCGAGGGTCCGCGAGGGACTCGGCGATGAAGCGGGCGCCTGGGAATTCGTGACGGCGGCTGTGGCCGCCCGGAACAGCGACGGCGATGGCGCCCGCGGCAACGGCGGCCGCGCAGCCCGCGGCGGAGTCCTCCAGCACGAGCATCCGTTCCGGCCGCACGCCCAGCCGGCCTGCTGCCGACTCATAAATCTCCGGATGCGGCTTGCCGTGCGTGACGTCGGCGGACGTGAGCACGAAGCAGAATCGCTCGAGCAGGCCGATGCGACCGAGGACGTCGTGCGCGAATTCCGGCCCGCTGCTCGTCGCAACACCTCGCGGCACGCCGCGGTTCACGAGGCCTTCCACGAGGGCCACCGCACCCGGCATCGGCTCGAGTCGCGAGTCGAGCAGGTCCCGAAAAATCTCATGGGTCTCGGCGGCGAGCGTCTCGATCGTGTCATCGAGACGGTGCCAGTCGATCATGATCCGGAGCGACACCTGCTGCGGCCGACCCATCATCGCGTCGAGGAGGTCGCCGTCGAAGGTGCGTCCTCTGCGGCGGAGGATTTCGGTGCCGACGTGCTGGTAGAGCTCCTCCGTGTTGACGAGCAGTCCGTCGAGATCGAACGCGACCGCATCGACGACAGGGCCTGGGGAGTGTGTCACGGTGTGAACCTCACGGATCGATTCGGTAGACCGCATAGTGGTCGTTGTCGTAGAGCCGCTTCATGCCGGGACCATCGAGCCCCGGGGCATCGGAGGCCACGATCGCATGGTCGGCGGCATAGCTACCGGCGACGGCGAGGAGCCGCTCCCGGCCGAGGGCACCGGCGTCGGTCGCCATGCCCTTGAGCGACCCGTCGGACGAAAAACAGTCGACCAGCCGCCTTCGCCACTCGATGATCGAGGATGGCGCCTGCGGAATGTTCTTCCAATTCACCAGCTCGGCCCGGCCGGTTCTCCAGACAAAACTCCCGGCCTGCCGAGGAACGATGAAGCAGGTTTTCGGCGGGGCGTTCTCCGCCACCCAACGGCAGATGTCGCGCCAGGCATCGGCCTGCATGAACCTGTCGGCCCGCGGCACGAGATGTCTCCCCGGCAGCGGCCAGTGGCGGCTCTCGTTGCCAAGATCGAATGCCAGGAGCAGCACCGCCGCCCACCGCACCGCCGACGCCGATCCGAAAAGTTTTTCAAGCACCCTCGCTTCCGCGAGGATCGTCGCCGCTCCGATCGCCAGGGCAAGCGGCGCAAGACCGTCGCTCAGCCGAAACCAATAAAACTTCAGCAGGCCGTAGGCGATGTCGGCGTTGACCGACTCCGTCGATGCGATGGCATACCCGACGAGCGAGATGGCGAGCGCCGCCAGCGTGAAACCGTGCAAGCGGCGGCGGGCGTGACTCTCGGGCAGATACTTTGAAATCAGCCATGACGCGAGCACGGCGAGCAGGTGGCGGGCGATCATGCCGTCTGCGAATGCCCGCGGAAGCAGGTGATGCGGCAATCGCTCGGTGACATAGATTCGTGTCGCTTCGGCACGGACAGCCGGGTCGGCACCGAATGAAAGCATGAAGGCCGGCCAGAGTCCGACCATCGCGAGGATGATGCCCACCGCACAAGGGACCATCGGCATGAGAACCCGCCGCTCGCACGCCACACGTTCGATGAGCAGCGCGATCATGCCCCAGCCGCCGACCAGCGGATGCACGGCCGTGGCGGCCCCGAGGGTCACCCACGCCGCAGACCATCGGTCACGGGCGATCTCCCCTGCCGCCCACATCACGCCCGCCCAGGCGAACACCTTCGCCTCGCACCCGCCGATCATCCACTCCCCTGCCGCCGTGGTATGACGCAGGGAGAGCGAAAACAGGGCCGCCGCCAACAGCCGCGACTCCATCGCGGCCAGGGTGCCCCGGGCCGCGTGCGCGAATCCTACGGCCAAGGCCATCCACCCCATGATCCTGCCGATCCAGGCCGCCTGGTCCAGAGGCAGCGCCACCGCAAGCGGCCCCATCACGAGCGTGAACAGGCCGTGTGCCTCCGGCGAGTCGAGAAAAAAATCACCGGCCGCCCACGAGGGATCGAACTCGTGCCTGGCGCGGGTGAGGTAGTGGGCCTCGTTGACGTCGGGCGTGGGCCAGGCACCGGCCGCGGCAAAGAGCATGAAGACGACGATCAGTTCCCAGAGCCACGGCGCGGGCCTGCCCGCGGCGGATGCGTTCGACTCCCTTTCACCCGGCATGGTCTGGCCCTATAACCTCGTGACGTCGCTGGAAACTCTCCCGAGAGAATACCGTCTCGGGGCGAGCCTCGACGAGCATCGGAGCCCCACCCATGACCGACAGCGCGACCTCACGGGCTGCGGCGCTTCGCCGCTGCGTGCGTGAGGCGACGATCGCCATTCCCGGGGCGCCGATCGCACTTGCCGCACGGCTCATCGAGCGGGAGGGCTTCGAGGCCGTCTATCTGTCGGGCGCGGCGCTGTCGGCTGGCGTCTTCGGCGTGCCCGACATCGGGATCGTCACGCTCGACCAGCTCGTGGAGCAGACACGAATCCTCGCGGCTGGCGTGGGCATACCGCTCATCGTCGATACCGACACGGGCTTTGGCGATCCTGATGCCGTGGCAGCCTGCGTCCGTCGCCTCGAGGATGCCGGCGCGGCCGCGATCCAACTCGAGGATCAACGCTGGCCGAAACGATGCGGTCACCTGCCCGGCAAGGAACTCGTCGAGACCAGCGAGATGCGTGAGAAACTCGAAGCCGCACGAGGGGCGTGTCGCAATCCCGACACCGTCATCATCGCACGGAGCGATGCCCGCGGCGTGACCGATCTCGACGACGCCCTCTCCCGGCTGCAGGCCTACCGCGACGCGGGTGCCGATTGGCTCTTTCCAGAGGCGCTTGCGTCGCGTTCGGAATTCGCCCGCGTCGGCAGGGAGCTGGGGGGAGCAGGGGGCGTTCCGCTCATGGCCAACATGACCGAGTTCGGCGTGAGCCCGCTGATCTCGGTCGATGACCTCGGCGAGTTGGGCTTCGCCGCCGCACTCTTCCCGGTGACGCTGCTGCGGCTCGCGATGAAGGCGATGGAGGCCGGCCTCGGCATCCTCGCCGACGAGGGCACGCAGGAAAGCCTGCTCGATCTCATGCAGACGCGGCAGGAGCTCTACGATCTGCTCGGCTACGACCCGCGGCGCCCGGAAGCCCACCTGCAGGATCGCCCCCCTCAATGACCGCAACCTCCTCGACCAGCGAATCATTTTCCAAAGGCCTCGCCGGCGTGGTTGCCGGCCGCACCGCCATCTCGTCGCTCGAGGGAGACCTCCGCTACCGCGGCTACGCGATCGAGCCGCTCGCCGCGGCGGGCGACTTCGAGGAAACGGCCTACCTGCTGCTTTTTGGCGAACTGCCCACGCCCCGCCAGCGGAACGAATTCACCCGACGCATCATCCAGGCTGCCCAATCGCTCCCCCCGGCCGTGATCGACGTGCTGGAGAGGCTCGCGCGGATCGCCCCCGATGCATCGCCCATGGATGCCCTGCGAACGGGCGTCAGCGTGCTTGGGCAGATTGAAAAGGACGAGACGCCGGGCCCCCTGGAGGCCGAGCGCCTTCGGGCGGAGCGACTGCTCGGCCAGGTGCCGGCGATGCTCGCCACGTGGATCGATCTCTCGGCAAGTCGCCCCGCACGCGGCTGGCCCGATGCTCCGATCGCCGAGGCGTTGCTCGCTCGACTCACCGGCCGCACGCCCCCGCAGGAGCACGTGCGGATCTTCGGCACCACGCTCGTCCTGTATGCCGAGCATGAGTTCAATGCCTCGACGTTCGCCGCCCGCACCGTCGTCTCGACCGGTTCCGACATGCACTCCGGCATCGCCGCCGCGATCGGCGCCCTGAAGGGGCCGCTGCACGGCGGGGCCAACGAACAGGTGCTCGCCCAACTGGCCGAGATCGGCTCGCTGGAGCGGGCCGACGCATGGATGGCGGAGCAGTTCGCCGCCAAAAGGGTCGTCATGGGCTTCGGCCACCGCGTCTACAAGGACGGCGATGTCCGCGCGAAACTCCTCGGCGCGATGTGCCGTGCGATGGTGCGGGGCGATGCGGTGGCCGAGCAGCTCGAGTCGCTCGCGGCACGAATCGAGGCCCTGATGCTCGATCGCAAAAAACTTCGACCCAACCTCGACTGGCCGGCCGCGCGGGTCTACCACGCCCTCGGCCTGCCGATCCGCGTGTTCACTCCGATCTTCGTCGTCGCGAGGATGAGCGGTTGGACGGCGCACATCATCGAGCAGATCGGCGACAACAGGCTGATCCGACCGATGTCGCTCTACACCGGCCATCCGCCGCGGGACTACCTTCCGATCACCGAGCGCTGACAGCTTGCTCGATCACCGGGGTGCCACGGTTGCTCGATTGCTGCGAAGCGGGCGCCGCTGGCGGCTCGACGATGACCTGCACCGTCACCGGCGGCACGGCGTTCTCGCCGAGGTCGGTCGTGATCTTCAGCTGCCGCTCGATCTTCCCGGCCGATGGGCCCGCCTGGAAGGTCACCGGCAGGATGTGAACGGTGGCCGGCGCGGCCTTGGGCTCGCATGAGAGGCAGCCGTCCGGGCAGACCACGCCCGTCACCGAAAACGGACGGTTGGCCCGCACGACGACGTTCTTCGTCACGCTCGCTCCGGGCTCGACGACGCCGAGCGCGAGCAGCTGCGGGCTCACGGTCACGGCCGCCACCACCCGACCTTCGACGTCCATCGGAATCTGGGTGGCGACGGCGTCGTTCGTGACGAGGATGAGCTGACCGTTGACATAGCCGGCGGGGGCGTCGTCCTTGAGCCTGGCGACAAGGTCGTAAAGCGTCTGAGCACCGGTGCGAGTCGGTGCCGACAATTGCACCTCGAAGTTCGGATTCGCGCTGCGAACGTCCTTGATTTCCCACGATGCGCCCCCCGACCTGATGACGCGGATCGTCCGCTCCGCACCCTTGCCGAGATCGACGTTGCCGAAATCGACGAACGACGGCTCGAAGGCGACATCGCCGCGGATGTTGCCCGCCACCCGCAGCTGCACCTCCGCGTGGTAGGGCTTGTCGAACGTGACCGTCAGCGTCGCGCCTCGCTGGCCGGTGAATTTCTTCGTGTTGAAGGTCGCGACGATCTCGCCGGTCTCGTGGGTCTTGAGATCGTGCTTGGTCACCACCGGGGAGGTGCACCCGCAGCTGGTCCGAACGCCGACGACATGCAAGTCTTCCTTGTAGACGTTGCGAAACGTGAAACGAAACTCGGCCTTGGAGTCCTTGGCGACGGTGCCGAAGTTGTGGCTCGTCACCGAGAACATCTTCTGGGCCCATTCCTGGGCCGATGCCGTTCCGGAAAACAGCGAGAGCATCGCGATCATCGCCACGAGGGCGGGCCGGACAGAGGCCACCGTGCTGACGGTGAACATGCGAACAACACCTGTGCGGAAGGGGGTGATCGTTTCGACTCGGCAAAGTCTATCGCAGGAAGTGGGAAAGCTCATATGCGGAACGCTGGCGAGGGGAGCGGGGGTTGGAGGAACGGGCGTCGCGGAGCGGTCGTCACCGCGGGCCTGACGGACAAGTATTTCCATCCCCAAGTGTCGCGGGCGCGGAAAACCGCCGTCTTCGGGCGGAAATTCAGCCCTGCCGACCGCATGACCGATATAGACGACGAAGTTTCCTATACTTCGAGGGACGGCCCCGGGGCCCAACGGCTTCCGCCGGGCCGTCACGTTCCGGACAACATTCCGGGGGCGTACTGGTTTCGACCGGATGGCAGGAGGTTCAGATTGCGTGTCGTGGTTGGTCGGCAGGCCACGTGAAAAGTCGACCACGCTTCAATTGCTGAAGCTCAGTTTGCTCTGGCTGCTTAAATAAGCCGCCCCGTGCGATGGCCCCAGTCGGAAGGGCCTCCCAAACGGTCGCCAAATCCGACTCGCCCCGTTTCACCGCCTGGTACGGGCGGGGCTAAAAAAGTTCCGGGCTGGTGGGCGACGCACCCTGTCGGCCGGGGGCGCTCCCACGAGATCCAAATCGACCGGATACACACGTAGACGTTTGGGCTGAAACATTACGGGACGCGGGTTCGATTCCCGCCGCCTCCAGTTTTAGGGCGGCAGGGCCATCCATGGCCCCTGCCGCCCGAAGCCTTTGTGACGAAAGCCAAGGTTTCGCCACAAAGGCGGCGGTCGCACCTCCAGGCGACCGTGCGCCAGGCCCGGAGGGCCGGGTTCGCACCAGCGGGCGGAGGCCCGCCAAGGCAAGCTCGGCACGATGCCGAGGCTTGCCGTGAAGAAGCCCATCCATGGCCCCTGCCGCCCGAAGCCTTTGTGACGAAAGCCAAGGTTTCGCCACAAAGGCGGCGGTCGCACCTCCAGGCGACCGTGCGCCAGGCCCGGAGGGCCGGCGCAGGTTTCCCAACGGCAGGCGATTTCCGCTTCGATGAATTCGGGAGGGGTTGCCCGTGCCATGGAGCCGGCCTTGATGGCAAGCGCAGCCATGGATGGCAAAGCGCAGCCAGCACGGAGTGAGCGCAGCCCAGGATGGGCGCAGCGAGCGTCCGGCGACTGGCACGGGCATCCCCGACCCACCTGCGCGAGCCGTTACACTCGCGCG
>JBJTDB010000015.1:0-738 GCA_046092145.1 Planctomycetia bacterium
GAATTGGAGCCGCAGGAGTTGTTGCCCACCATGCCGCCGATCATCGCCCAGCTTGCGGTCGATGTTTCAGGCCCGAAGAAAAGGCCATGCGGCGCGAGGAAGCGATTGAGCTCGTTGCGGACCACGCCCGGCTGCACCCGCACCCGTCGCCGCTCGAGATCGAGCGACAGGATGCGATTCATGTGGCGGCCAAGATCGACGACGATGCCGTTGCCCACGACCTGCCCGGCAAGCGACGTGCCGGCGGCCCGCGGAATGAGACCGATGCGATGGGCGGCGGCAAACCGGACAAGCTCCGCCACGTCGGCATCGACCTTCGGAAACGCGATCGCCAGCGGCCGCTCCTGGTATTCAGAGGCGTCGGTCGAGTAGATCGTGCGGACGAGGTCGTCGGTCAGCAGGTCACCCCGCAGGCGGGTGGCGAGCGAATGGAGGTCGTGGCGGAGGGGCGTCATGCCCTCATGATGCCAGAGAACGCCCCCTTCCGGACACCGGACGGTGTTCAAATGCGCGCGTCTCTTTATGTTTTGCTTCTGCGAACGCCCGTCCTCGGGCATGTTTCGGGCACGATTGTTGGTTTCGCTCCCCGGATCGCCCCCATGACTGCCACTCCCAACAAACCGCTCGACCGCAAACTGGCCCGGCTCGTGGCCGACCCCGGCGGCCGCGACTTCATCCGCGCCGACGCGAAGGACGCCGACATGGCCTTTGGCCTCTCGGCGCCGGGTGGGGATGCAT
>JBJTDB010000016.1:0-673 GCA_046092145.1 Planctomycetia bacterium
GGATTGAGCCCGAAGTACATCCAGCCGGGGCCGTTTTGGTTGAGGTTATCGAAGCGGGTGACCGCCCGATTGAGCACGCCCCCGCTCGGGGCCATCGCACCCTGGCCCATTCCGCCGACCGCGGCCTCGGCTATGTCGGCAGCTACATGACGCTCGGCGGGTTCATCCCGTACGCCGAAGACGATCTAGGCGGCTTCTGGGCGGCCGATCTTCGCGGCCATCTTTCGGTGAATGGCGGCTTTTTCTCGAACGTCGGCACCGTGCGCAAGCAGTTCCTCGGCGGCACGCTCCTCGGCATCGGCGTCTACTGGGATTACGACGGCGATCAGAACCAGTATCCGACAGGCGGACTGTGCGGCACGGGGCAGTTCGGTCAGTTCGGCCAGTCCTACAACCAGGTCGGCGTGAGCGCCGAATGGCTCACCGACTTCGGGAATCTGCGAAGCAACGGCTACATTCCGGTCGGCCAAACGGCACAGACGATCGGGAGCCCGGGCTCGCCCTTCTATCAGAACTTTGTCATGTGCCAAAACGGCCTCGACGCGGCCCTCACCGGGGCCGATCTCGAGGTCGGTGCCTATGTGCCGGGCCTCTCCGACTGGGCCGGAATGATCAGCGTCGGCGGCTACGCCCTCGGCAACGCCCGCTACGACTGGTCGAGCGGCCCGCTTGC
>JBJTDB010000017.1:0-2537 GCA_046092145.1 Planctomycetia bacterium
CCGCCTGTCGGATACTGGTTCTGATCGCCGTCATAATCCCAGTAGACGCGGATGCCGAGGAGCGTGCCGCCGATAAACTGCTTCCTGACGGTGCCTAAGTTCGAGAAGAAACCGCCGTATTCCGAAAGATGGCCGCGAAGATCGGCTGCCCAGAAGCCGCCCAGATCATCTTCGGCGTACGGGATGAACCCGCCGAGCGTCATGTAGCTGCCGACATAGCCGAGGCCGCGGTCGGCGGGATTGAGCCCGAAGTACATCCAGCCGGGGCCGTTTTGGTTGAGGTTGTCGAAGCGAGTGACCGCCCGATTGAACACGCCCCCGCTCGGGGCCATCGCACCCTGGCCCATTCCGCCGATCTGAGCGTGGGCCACCGCTCCCGCTCCGCCCATCCCGGCAGCCACGAGGGCGATGAAGGCAGCCCGGCGGACCCGTCGCCGCCAGGCAGCAGCCCGCCGGCGCATCGCCCTGATCCGAGCGGCCGCGCGGCCTCGGCGGCGCGGAACGCGTTTCGTGGTGCAGTCAGAGGCTCTGGTTACTGTCATCGGAGTCGCTGCCTGTCGGTTGCCAGCCTCCCGGGCGGTCTGGTGCCCGCGCCTGAAAACCGGCATGATCGTCAGGGTTGATCGACCCGGCAGACCCGCCGCCATGAGAATTTCCGGCAGATGGGCCGGAATCCACAGCCCCGACAGGCCTTTTCCAGATCGCCCGGCCTTCCCATGTTTCACCTGCAAGACCACGAAGCTCTGCTTTTCGACTGCGACGGCACGCTCGCCGACACGATGCCGGCCCACTACCGGGCCTGGCTCACGGTGACCGAACAGCACGGTCTCGCCTTCGACGAAGACCGCTTCTATTCGATGGGCGGCCGGCCCACGCGGGATATCGTGGCCACGCTCGCCCGGGAGGCCGGAATCGACATCGATATCGATGCCGCCGCCCTCATGAAGGAAGAGGCGTTTCTTGCTCAGATGAGTTTTGTCGAGCCGGTTGATCCGGTGATCGACGTGATCCGCCGTTGCCGGGGCCGGGTGCCGATGGCGGTCGTGACCGGTGGCTATCAGCATGTCTGCCGGCAGATCCTCGAACAGATCGGCATCGCCGATTGCTTCGACACGATCGTGGCCAGCGAAGACACATCCCGCCACAAGCCCGACCCGGATCCATTCATCGAGGCCGCCCGCCGTCTCGGGGCCGCCCCGGAAAAGTGCGTGGTCTGGGAAGATAGCGACCTTGGCATCGAGGCGGCCCGCCGAGCCAAAATGGACTGGATCGACGTGCGGGCGTTTCACCAGCCGCAGCGGGTGACGCCATCATGAAGTCCGCCGTCACGCTTTCCGACATCCGCGCCGCCCACGATCGGATCCGCTCCGGGATCTACCGCTCGCCCTGCCCGCCGAGCATTCCCCTTTCGGACCTCACCGGCTGCGAGGTCTTCTGCAAGCTCGACCTGCTGCAGCGGACCGGCTCATTCAAGGAACGCGGAGCCCGCAATGCCCTCCTGCTTCTCGACGATGCGCAAAAGAAGCGAGGCGTGGTCGCCGCCTCGGCTGGCAACCATGCCCTCGGCCTCGCCTACCATGGCAAGCTCCTCGGCATCCCGGTGACGGTCGTCATGCCGCGATTCGCACCGCTCGTGAAGGTGGCCACATGCCGTCGGCTCGGGGCCACCGTGATCCTTCACGGCGACACCTTTGACGACGCCCGCCGCAGGGCGATCGAGATCGCCGACGCCGATGGGCTCAATCGGATCCACGGCTTTGACGACCCGCGGGTGATCGCGGGGCAGGGCACGATGGCCCTGGAAATCCTCGAAGATGTTCCCGACGCCGAAGCGATCGTCGTGCCCGCCGGCGGTGTTGGCCTTCTGGCCGGTGTCGCCATCGCGGCCAAGGCATTGCGGCCCGGCATCGAAATCATCGCCGTCGAGCCGGCGGCGGCGCCGAGCTTTGGCGCGTCGCTCGCGGCAGGAAAGCCCGTGCAGGTGCCGATCCAGCCGACGCTCGCCGATGGTCTGGCCGTCGGAAAGGTGGGCGAGATTTCGTTTGCGCTGGCCGCGCCGCTCACCGACCGTGTGGTGACGGTCGGCGAAGATCAGATTTCGCTCGCGGTGCTTCGGCTCTTGGAACTGGAAAAGACGGTTGTCGAAGGGGCGGCCGCGGCGGCCCTTGCCGCGATCATGGGCCCGGCGGGAAAGCAGCTCGCCAGTCGCAAGACGGTGCTGCTCCTCTGCGGGGGCAACATCGACCTCACGATCCTCGATCGGGTGATCGAGCATGGCCTCGCCACCGACGGCCGGCTCTGGCGGTTTACGACGGCTGTCGTCGATCGGCCGGGCGGCATCGCGAAACTGGCGGCCGCGATCGCTGCCGCCGGGGCGAGCATCCAGGAGATCCGCCACGACCGGGCGTTTTCGGGGCCGGATATGTTTTCAACGACTGTGGAAGTGACGGTCGAGACGGCAGATCATGCCCACGTCGCCGAGTTGCGAAATCGCTTGATTCAAGCCGGGTTTCGTCTCACAAGCGACTAACCCAAGT
>JBJTDB010000018.1:0-26303 GCA_046092145.1 Planctomycetia bacterium
CTCGGCGGATCGGAGATTGGCCATGTAGAGCCGGTCGCGGGCGACCTCAACGGCCGCTTCGGCCCGAGCGTGTTCATTCTTCGCCACCCGACGCTGCCGCTCGGCGCGGATCGCGAACAGCGAGATCCCGATCAGGGCCACCGTCCCAGCGAGCACGGTGGCGGTTACCACCGTCGCGGCAAAACGATGACGACGGGCCACCCGAGCCACTGATTCCATGAGTCGTGGCGGCGCGGCGGTGATCGGTTCTCCCCGGAGGTGCAGGCCCAGATCGGCCTCGAGTTCCGATGCGCTGGAATACCGTTGACCGCGGTCTTTTTCCAAACACTTCGCCACGATCGTGGAGAGGTCGCCGCGGAGTTTCGGATTGAATGCGGCCAGCGGGAGGGGGGCGTACTCCCTCGCGATCCTCGCCGCGTCGTAGATCGTGCGATGCGACACGTCGTACGGGGGCCGACCAGTCAGGAGTTCGTAGAGCACGACGCCCAGCGAGTAGACATCGGACCGCACGTCGAGATCGCCTGCAACGCCGTCGAACTGCTCCGGGCTCATGTACTGCAAGGTGCCGACGATGCGGCCGGCATCGGTCTGCATGGTGGCAACCGTCAGATCGCCACCGGTGCTGCGGGCCACACCGAAATCGATCACCTTCGGCTGCCCCGTCGCATCGACGAGGATGTTGCCGGGCTTCAGATCGCGATGAAGCACACCCTTGCGATGGCCATGGGCGACCGCGCGGCAGACCTCGTGAAAGAGTTCGACCCTCCGACGGACTGGAAGGCCGAGGCGGGCGGCATAGTCCGTGATGGGCCGGGCATCCTCGACGTACTCCATCACGAAGTAGGGCAGCGAACGACCTCGAACCTCCTGAATGCCGACGGAATAGATGCGGGCGATGCCCGGGTGTGTGAGCCGTCCGAGGATGTGGGCCTCGTGCTCGAACGATCTGGTGGCCGCCGACGTGAGCAGCCCGGGATGGATCAGCTTGAGGGCCACCGACCGGCAGGGCATTCCCTGCAGCCCTTCGTAGACGCTCCCCATGCCGCCGGCGGCGATGAACCGCAGGATCGTCACGTCGCCAAACCGCGTTCCCGGCTCGAGCGGGTCGGCATCGGTTCCGAGGCCGGTGGCACCGAACTCGGTGAGCCCGGTGAAGCTGAGCCCGGAATCGGGATCGTCGATCCCTGGCGTTTCAGCAGTCGAATCGAATCCTTGCATCACAAGGGCCCTCGCGTCGGTTCTAGGGTCCGCTGGGGCCCGGCAGTCTATCTCGAATCACGTCCTGCCGCCGGAAAGAAAGGGGGTGGCGACAGGGAGGCAACGACTGGGTATACCGTGGCGTCCGGCAGGCCGGTGGCCGCCGAAATCGTGGCGTTTCCAACGCGTTTTCCTTCAGTGTAGGAGCGGATCGATGGCAGAGGCATTCGCAGGCATCGGGAAGATCAGGTACGAGGGCCCCTCGACGAAGAACATGCTCGCCTTCCGGCACTACGATGCCGACGCGCTCGTCGAAGGCAAGTCGATGCGCGACCACTTCCGTTTCGCGGTGTCCTACTGGCACTCCTTCCGCGGCACCGGCAGCGACCCCTTCGGCCCCGGCACGATGATCCGGCCGTGGGAAAACGAGAGCGACCCTCTGAAGGCGGCCCTCAACCGCGTCGATGTCGCCTTCGAGTTTCTCGAGAAGCTCGGGTGCGATTTCTACTGCTTCCATGATCGCGACGTCGCTCCCGAGGGAGCCACCCTCGCCGAGACGAACAAGCATTTCGACGCCGTCGTCGATCGCCTGGAACAGCAGCAACAGCGGACCGGCAAGAAGCTGCTCTGGGGCACCGCCAACCTCTTCAGCAACCCGCGGTACGTCCACGGCGCCGCCACGAGCCCCAACGTCGAGTCGTTCGCCTACGCCGCCGCCCAGGTGAAGAAGGCAATCGAGGCGACCCATCGGCTCGGCGGTGCTGGCTACGTCTTCTGGGGTGGTCGCGAGGGATATCAGTGCCTCTGGAACACCGACATGAAGCGGGAGATCGATCACCTCGCCCGGTTCATGCACATGGCGGTCGACTACGCCAAGCAGATCGGCTTCACGGGCCAGTTCTACTTCGAGCCCAAGCCCCGTGAGCCGATGAAGCACCAGTACGACTTCGACTCCGCGACCTGCATCAATTTCCTGCGAAGCTACGGCCTGGAAAAGCACGTGAAGATGAACATCGAGACGAACCACGCCACGCTCGCCGGCCACGAGATGCAGCACGAGCTCGAGTATGCGGGCATGCAGGGCTTCCTCGGGTCGATCGACGCCAACACCGGCGACACGCTCGTGGGCTGGGATACCGACCAATTCCCGACGAACATCTACCTCACGACGCAGATCATGTATTCGATTCTCAAGTACGGCGGTCTGGCCCCCGGGGGCGTGAACTTCGACGCCAAGGTTCGCCGCGAGAGCTTCGAGCCGGTCGATCTCTTCCACGCCCACATCGGCGGCATGGATGCGTTCGCCCGCGGTCTCACGATCGCCGCGGCCATGCGGGCCGACGGAGCGATCCAAAAGCTCGTCGATGAGCGGTATGCGTCGTGGTCGAGCCCCCTTGGCAAGCGGATCGAGGCGGGCAGCGAGAGCCTCGCGTCGCTCGAGCAGGAGATGCTCAAGAAGGGCGAATCGGCCCCGTGCACGAGCGGCCGTCAAGAACTCTTCGAAAACGTGGTCAATACGTACCTGTAAGTTCGACTTTTGCAGTTTTTGAAGGCCGGTTCCTCCTTCAAAAAAAGCCCCTCGGTGAGAACCGGGGGATCAATGCGGGTGGCCACGTCAAACCATCCCCGGGTTTTCACCCGGGGCTTCTTGGATCGGGATCTTCAAAAACGTCGCGAAGTCGGGAAACGGACGGAAAAGATGTCCCAAAAACTGCAAAATCCGAAGTAAGTTGAGAAGGCGGCTCGTTATCGGCCATCCGCCGAGAATGAGGACCTTGGCGAGAAGGAGTCGGCATGAAAACGCTTCTTGTCAACTCGCCCTCGCCCCTGACCTGCGAACTTGCCGACCGCGGGCTTGATCTGGTCGTCATGCATTCCCCGCATGTTGCCGCACATTTGCAGGGACGGCTCCCCGACTCCTGCACACTCGTGCCGTTTCATCCACGGGTGAAGGTCGATCCTTCCGCAGTGATGGCCATGCGGCGGGTTCTTCGGGAAACCTCCCCCGGGATCGTTCATGCATTCCATCCCAAGCCACTGGCCAGCGCTGTCCTCGCGAGAATCGGCCTCCCGCAGAAACCACGAATTGTTTCGTTCCGAGGGATCTCATCCGTGCCGTCGTACCTCGACGCCGGAAACTGGGTCACGGTTCTCAATCCTGCCGTGCGATTCCATGCGTGCGAGTCTGATGCCGTCGCCGATGGACTGACCCGCGCCGGCATCGCCCGATCGTCATGCCACACCGTCTACAACTGCGTTGCGCTCGAACGGGTCGGCATGGAGACCAGGAACTCCCTCCGCGACCGATTCGGGATTCCGCGTGATGCGTTCGTCGTCGGCACAGTCGCCACGATTCGGCCCGTCAAAGGAATCGATCTCCTGATCGAGGCGGCTGCTTCGTGCGCGGACCTGCGGGACACATGGTGGCTTGTCGCAGGGACGGTCCGCGATCCCCGTGTCGCCACGCTGGCCCGCGATCCGCGGTTGGCCGGGAGGCTCGTGATGCCGGGGCACGTTGCAGATGGCAATCTGATTGGCGGAGCGCTCGACCTCTTCGTGATGCCATCGCGTCAGGAAGCCCTCTGCCGGGCCTTGCTGGAGGCGATGGCGCGAGCCACCTGTCCCGTTGTCAGCGATGCGGGCGGGATGAAGGAGGTCGTGCGTCACGGCATCGATGGCGTCGTCGTGCCAAAGGAGAATGTGACGGCGCTCGCCACGGCGATCCGGGAGCTCCATGCGAATCGAGATCGCGTGCTCGAATACACGGAATCGTCAGTCACCCGCGTGAACACCATGTGCTCGCCGCAGGCGATGGCCGATCGTGTGCTCGAAGCTCATCGCAGGGCTTGCGAAACGCCCTGATGGGTCGAGCGGGTTTCAATCCGAGGCGGAGGGCGATGTCAGCGGAGCCGCCACCCGCTCGAGCGCGCGTCGGAGCCGGTCGAGCCGCTGCGGGTCGGTCACTTTGCGGCCGTCGCCGTCGGTGACATGAAAGGCATCGACCACCTGGTCTGAAAAGGTGCCGATCTTCGCCGCCTGCACGCACAGGCCCGCGTCGAACAGGGTCCGGGCGATGCCGTAGAGCAGTCCCGGCGAATCGTGCGTGAACACCTCGAGAATCGTCGATCGCTCCGAGCTCTCATTGTCGAACAGCACGCGGGTGGGAAGCCGCGATGCGGCGGCGATCTGGGGCGCGAAGGGGTTCCAGCACCGCGAGAAGACCGGAGGATCATCGGCCTTGAGCGACGCACGGATAGCCTGCTTGATGTCGGCCACGCGATCGGCGGGAGGCTCGCCGCCGAAGTCCGGATCCCGAACGACGAAGTGATCGATCACCAGCCCGTCGAGGAGGGTATGGATGTCGGCCGCGAGGATCTCGAGCCGCTGGCTTGTCAGCCCGCCGGTGATCCGGTGGAAGATTCCGCTGGCGACCGTTTCGCGGGTGCCCACCATGATCGCGAGGGTGGATGTCTCCTCCTGCCAGCGGGCATCCACCAGCACGCCATCGGAGGGCAGCTTCGCCAGCGCGGCGGCATGCTCGAGGATGGTCGCCGGATCACGGTCCCGGAGGCAGGAGAGGGGGAGGCCGCGGGCGAGGGAGACGGACGGATCGGCGGGGTCGCGGCCTTCGAGCATCCGTTCGATCGCCTGCCTGGTCCGCTCGGCCGGGATCGAGGGGCTCTCCCCGTCGAGGTGGCCGAGTGTCTTGAAATAGAGATCGCCGAGCAGGTCGGCCTTCCAGCGATTCCACGTGCCGGGCCCGACGGCGCTGACATCGGCGGCGGTCAGCACCGTGAGCATGCGGAGCACCTCCGGCGACCCGACATCGCGTGCGAATCGAACGACGAGACTGGTGTCGTCCACGTCGCGACGGAAGGCAAGGTGCGCCATCAGGAGATGCTTGTGAACCAGGAATTCGAGGATCGCGGCCTCGTCCTCGGGCAGCCCGAAGATCGCCGCCGTATCTCGGGCGATCCTGGCACCGACTTCGCTGTGATCCTCCTCGAATCCCTTGCCGAGATCATGGATCAGGATCGCCAAGAGCAACGTCCGCTTCCGCCGGATCTGCCCCCAGACCGTTCCCAGCCATCCGTCGTCGGCCGCGAGAGCCGCCGCCTTTTCCACGGCCACGATCGAGTGCTCGTCGACCGTGTACTTGTGGTAGTTGTTGAACTGAAGCAGGTGGCGGGCATGGGCGAAGGCCGGAATGAACCGCTCGAGCAGGCCGATCTCGTGGAGCCTGCGCAGGATGTCGCCCGTCGATGCCGGACGATCGAGCATCGCGAGAAAACGTCCGCGTGCCTTTTCGCCGATGGCATCGGTGAGCCGCGACGCGGCAGCCCGCACCATCAGCCAGGCGTTGTGATCGACCGGCATTCCGTAGAGGGCCGACAACTCGAGCAACCGCATCACGCCATCCAGGCTCGAGGCGGTCTCGGAGGGGGCGTGTGGCACGAGGTCGATCGACAGCGGACCGACGCGATACCGGCCGTCGATGCGATGGCCCAGCAACCCAGAGAACCAGCTCCTCAATCGGTGCGGCCGGCGACAGCCCTCGGCCATCGCGTCGGCGATGTCGGCCACGCGACGGCTGTGGTGGAAATATTCCCGCATGAACCGCTCCACGCCGAGCAGCCCGCCCGCCGCGTTGATCCCGCGGGCCGCCGCGATCCGAACCTGCTCGTCCCGGGTGAGTTCGTCCGCGGCCTTGCCGGCGTGGATGTGAAGCTCGTTTCGCAACCGCATGAGAAACTCGGCCGCATCCCGCACCGCATCGGCATCGCCTCGGGAGAGTCCGCCGACGAGCACGAGGTCGTCGAGCGTGACCGAGCCGGCCCACGATTCGTCGCCCCACCACACAAGGCCCAGCCACCGGATGAGCTGGATGTCGCGCAGGCCGCCGGGCGAACGCTTGAGGTTGGGCTCGAGCAGGAAGACGGTCTGCCCGTACTTGCCGCGTTCCTCGCCACGGGCGGCCGAAAGCAGGGCGGCCATCCGCCGTCGGCCGCGAGCGGCGACGCCCCACCGCCGGCCGCGGAGCCGGCCGACGAGGTCGTCTCTGCCGGCCAGTGTGCGGCAGTCGAGAAGCGTGCTGAAGATCGTGGCATCGCGGGCCGCCAGGTCTGCCGCCTCCGCCACGCTCCGCACGCTCTGCCCCACCGACAGGCCCGCATCGAACAGGTCCTGCAGAAGGCGTCGGGCGAAGGGGGCCACGAGTCCGGGGGCAATGGCCCCGTCGTGGAGCAGCATCAGGTCGATGTCGGAGAAGGGGGCCATCTCCCGCCGGCCAAATCCACCGTGGGCGACGAGGGCGATGTGCGGCCCGAGCATGCGAGCCTCCGCCTCGCCGCGGTCGGCGACGACCGCACGCCAGGCATCCGACACAAGCCCGTCGAAAAGATCGGTCGCCAGACCGCAGGTCGGAATCCCCATGCCTCCGGCAGCATGCTGCGCGGCGATCCGACCCCGCAGGTGGGCCAGGGCCTGCGTCGCCCGCTCCACCGCCGGCCCGAGCGAGGTCGTCACGGAGGTGGATGACGGCAGGGTCATGAAGGATGCCAGGGATCGTCGGCGACTCCCTCGCGGTGGTTGGCCAGCCGCGCGAGCACGAAGAGCAGATCACCGAGCCTGTTCAAATACTCGATCGCATTGGCCGGGATGGTGGTCTCGAGACGGCTTGCGAGCGTGACGACGCGGCGTTCGGCCCGTCGGCAGACCGTGCGGGCCACATGGAGTTCGGCCGCCAGAGGCGTGCCGGTCGGAAGGATGAAGCACTTGAGCGGTTCGATCTGGGCTTCGTGGGTGTCGATCGCCCGCTCGAGGTACTCGACGTGTCCCGCCGTGATCCGCTCGTCGGAGTCGCCCGGCGTGGCGAGTTGCGCGCCGAGGTCGAAAAGTTCGCACTGGATCCTGCGAAGCAGCGGATCGAACTCGGCAGCAGCCGGCAGGGTGCGGACGATGCCGAGGTGGCTGTTGAGTTCGTCCACCGTTCCGAATGCCTCGATGCGGGCATGGTCCTTCGATACTCGGGGGCCGCCGAAGAGGCCCGTCTCGCCTGCATCACCGGTCCTGGTGTAGATCTTCATCGGCGAGTCTCCTTACGCGCGGCGGTGCTCTGGTCGTCCGGCTCCAGCCCCTATACTGGAACGCATGAGCCAAACCTGCAACCCGCGTCACATCGTCGCCCGCCTCGCCTCGGCCGCGGCATGCATCGCATCGGTGCTGGGCGGGGCCATCCAAGCCGCCGACCGTTCGCCGCTGGAGCAGACCTTTTTCTCGCCCCCTGTCCGGATCACCGAGGGCTTCGCAAAGGCGGGCGAGGCCTATGTCTCCCCGGACGGTCGGCACATCTGTTACCAGGCCGTTCCGCAGGGATATCCGTTTTACCAGATCTACGTTCAGCCATTCGATCGTTCGGCGCCGCGGGCCATGCCGCCACGACGGATCAGCCCGGGCCGCGGGCGGACCACCTGCAGCTGGTTCTCGCCCGATGGCTCACGGCTGCTCTTCGCGTCGAGCCATCTCGACCCGCAGCTCGATGCGACGGAAACAGCAGCCCGCGAGCAGGCGGCCGAAGATTCCCGCACGGGCCGGCGCCGACGCTATCAGTGGGATTTCGATCCCGCGATGGACATCTTCTCCACCAGTCTTTCAGACGGCGAACCGACGCTCCGGCGGCTCACCTCCACGCCCGGCTACGACGCCGAATGCTCGTATTCACCGAAGGGCGACGAGATCCTCTTCGTGAGCGACCGCGACGGCGACCCAGACATCTACCTGATGGATTCCGACGGCGGGAACGTGCGGCAGCTCACGAACCAGCCCGGCTATGACGGCGGCCCCTTCTTCTCGCCCGACGGTGCCTGGATCGCCTATCGCACCGATCGACTTGAAAAGGACCTGCTGCAGATCCATGTCATGAAGGCCGATGGCTCGTGCGATACCGCCATCACGAGCGGGCAGGGGGTGCGATGGGCGCCTTTCTGGCATCCGACGCGGCCCTGGCTCATCTGGACCGGGGCCGACCATTCCGATCCCACGCAGCGGCCCAATTATGACCTTTGGATCGCCCGCTACGAGACCAGCGGAGATTCCTTCCGCGTCGGCTCGCCGGTGCGGATCACCGACCATCCGGGCGCCGATGTCCTTCCCGCTTTCTCACCCGATGGCGGGCTGCTGCTCTGGACCGCCGGACGCGACGGCGACGCGGGCGGTCGCGGCTCGACGAGCCAGGTGTGGGTCGCCACGCTCGACCTCGCCGCAATCGACGCCGCTCTCGACGCCCCCTCTGACACGGCTCAGGAGAACGACCATGCGCGATGACGCGGCGATTGCATTCATCGGCGGCGGCCAGATGGCCATCGCCCTGGCGGACGGGTTTCGTCGGGCCGGGCTCGTCGATGCCCGATCGATGATCGTCGCCGAACCAGACCCTCAGGCCCGCGAGCGATTCTCAGACCGTCTTCCGGGAGTTCGGTTCGCCCCCGGGGCCGAGGCTGCCGCCGTGGCCGATCTCGTGATCCTGGCCGTCAAGCCTCAGCAGGCGGCCGCGGCGTGCGGCGAATTCGCCGGGCGGCTCGCCCCCTCCGCGGTCCTGGTATCGATCGTGGCCGGTCTCTCCACGCGGGCTCTGCAAGGGCTGGCGGGCACGGACCGCATCATCCGAGTGATGCCCAACACACCCTGCCTGGTGGGAAAGGGCGTGTCGGCCGTCTGCCATACGCCCGCGGTCCAGCCCGAAACGGTTCGTCGGGTGATCGATCTCCTCGTGGCGGTCGGCACGGTGCATGAGGTCGATGAATCGCTCCTCGATGCCGTCACCGGCGTGTCTGGATCGGGCCCCGGCTACATCGCGATGATCACCGAAGCGCTCACGACGGGGGGCATCGAGGCGGGCCTCCCCGAGCCGCTGGCCCTGGCCCTGGCGGTCGAAACGATCGCTGGTACTGCCGCCTTGCTCGAACAGACGGGCGATCACCCGGCCGAGATTCGCAAGCGGGTATGCAGCCCGGGGGGCACCACGCTCGCCGGCCTGGCCGCGATGGAAACGGCAGGCGTTGCCCGCGGCATCGCGGCCGGGGTCGTCGCCGCCCGCGACCGCGCCCGCGAACTCGGCAAGGGCTGACTACCGCCGCTTCGACGCCTTCTTGGACCGCTTGGCCGCCTTGGGCTTTGAGGTCTTTGGCGTGGCGGCCTTGGTCTTGGATGTGGTGCGTGTCTTCGCGGACGACTTCTTCCTCGCCTTTGTCGTGCCGCCTCCGAAGATGGCATCCCAGCCGCTGGCGTAGGTGCCGCTGCTGCCGACTCGAATGACCGACATGCGATATCTCCTCTCGACGTGTGGTTGTCGCGTTCGACCCCGTTCCTACCGATCGTCCGCGGGGAGTGTCAAGATTTCCAGCGACACTCGGCCAATCCATTCAGGAAGCGTGGTCCGACCGTGGGCGTCGAGCCGCCGAGGCTCGCCCGCGACTCCGACAGCCGCGGGCATCACGGCCAGCGTGTTTCGCGGTTCGAGCAGGTTGGTGACGTCATGCTCCCACCGGACCACGCTCGCTCCGGGCGTCGGCAGGACGACGCCATTGAGCGACACCGCCGCCACGGCGGGCCGATCGATCACGAGCAGGATGCGGTCCGCCACGCCGATCCCGCTCGGTTTCCCAAAAGATCGCCGCCACGACGCCTCTCCCGCGGCCGGCGGCTCCCAGACGGAATCAAGGCGAATGGAATACGGGACGGGATCGTTCTGGTCGTTCATGACATCTTCCGGCTATACTCCGCGGCAGTTCGGGCCGGCATCCTCGCCGGCCCTCCGATCACCCAGCATCCTAAGGAGCCGCCTGACGATGGGACACGCCCTCGAGTTCACCGACGCCAATTTCCAGACGGAAGTCCTCGATTCGCAGGTGCCGGTGCTGGTCGATTTCTGGGCCCCGTGGTGCGGCCCGTGCCGCATGATCGGACCCACGATCGAGGAGCTCTCGTCGGAAAACGCGGGATCGTTCAAGGTGGGCAAGGTCAACGTGGACGAGAACAACAGGCTCGCCATGACCTACAACGTCGCCAGCATCCCAACGATCATGATCTTCAAGGGTGGCCGCATGGTGAACCAGTTCATGGGTGTGCAGTCCAAGGCCCGCCTCCAGCAGGCGCTCGACGAGGCCAAAACGGGCTAGACCGCATCCAGCCTACGGGTATCGCCGGCTCGGGGGCGGCAAAAGTCTAGTCGCGGGGCGAGGATACGCCCCACCCTCCACAAGCGTTCGCCGCCCCCCTCGCCTACCTTTCTCAGATTGCCAGATCGTCGCTACAAGTATCCGGTATGCGCTAGCAGACTTTGGACCAGGTCTGCCGCCGCAGGATGCGGCGACCGCCGACCATGGAAAACCTCGGCTTTTCTATCGGTCGGCCACGTGGACAAAGGTCAGGGATGACTTTGTCCGCGGACAGTTAACCCCGCAGCCGGTCGAGCGATGTTTCGTCGACGAAACCTGAGACGTCGAGCTGGAATTCTGGCTGTCGCAGTTTTTCCACGGCCTTGGCCTCGATCTGCCGCACCCGCTCGCGGGTCACGCTGAAGATCGTGCCGACCTCCTCGAGCGTGTAGCTGTAGCCGTCGGCGAGGCCGAACCGCATGCGGATGATCTCTCGCTCGCGGTAGCTCAGCCCATCGAGCGCGCGGGCGACGCACGTCTTCAGCGACTGCTGATGCACGCTTCGCAACGGGTCGTCCTCGCGATGGTCCTTCACGAATTCCCCGATGCCCGAATCGTCACTCTCACCGACCGGCTGATCGAGCGACACGGGCCGCCGCGCCATACGCGAGATGCATTCCACTTCCTCGATCGACAGGCCCGATCGCTCGGCCAGTTCCTCCACCGTCGGCTCGCGGCCGTTTTCCAGGAGAAACGCCCGGCCGACGTGCCGCAGCTTGGTCATCGTGTCGATCATGTGCACGGGCACCCGGATCGTGCGGCTCTGATCGGCGATCGCGCGGGTGATCGCCTGGCGAATCCACCAGGTCGCGTAGGTGGAAAACTTGAATCCACGGGCGTGCTCGAACTTGTCGACGGCCCGCATGAGGCCCGAGTTGCCCTCCTGGATGAGGTCGAGAAACGAAAGGCCTCGGTTGCGATACCGCTTGGCGATCGAGACCACCAGCCGCAGGTTGCCGGCGGCGAGCTCCCGCTTGGCCTCGTCATATCGGTTGCGAAGTACTTCGAGTCGCTCCAATCGCCTCCGGAGCGTGCGGCGGCTCTCCCTGCTGACGAGCTGAATCCGTCGCGCATCGAGGTCGCCTGGAAGCGAGTCGAGCCGGGCGCCGAGGTCCTGCAACTGCCGAAGCAGTGGATAGAGCTTCTGAATGCGCAGGTTCATCTCCTCGACGAGCCGCACCGATTTGTTCCGCTTGCGCACCAGGAGCCGCCATGCCTCGCGCCGCTTCGGAAGGGGCACGCTTCGGGAAAGCGCCGTGCGAAAGAGCTGCCGCTTCTCCGCCTCGAGCCGATGCAGCGTCTCGAGGTTTGGCCCAAGACGCTTGAGCAGCCGCTTCTTTTCGGCGGTATTCGTGACGGAGACTTCGATCGTCCGGTCGAGCCGCAGGGCACCATCCCGCACCTTCTGCAGCAGTCGCACCGCCCCGGAGAGCACGAAATCGTTGCCCAGCAACGTCCGCCGAAACCGCCGCCGCCAGCGCTCGATCTCCTTCGCACTGGAAACCTCGGTCTCACGGGTCAGGAGCGGGATGCCGCCCATCTGCAGCAGGTAGAGCCGCACCGGGTCATCGATGGCGCCCGCCGGAATCCTCGACGAGCTGACCTTGGCAACGGGTGTGCGGTGCGGCGCGGCAGCGACCATGAGACTCTCCACGGGGGTTTCGGAATCGAGATCGGGCAAGGCAGTGCCTGCCCGGTCCGGGAAACGACCTTGCACGTTCGATGCCAATCCCCCCGAAACAGCCCCGAAGGCTTCACAGACCCTCGAAAAACAGGAGGAATCGCCTGGAACCGGCCTTTCCTGCGGCGACACCGCGTCGCCCGCGGGCGACGCGCCCCAGCCGCGCGTCGCCACCCGGCGGCGCAGAGCCCCCGGCCCTCACAATCGGCCTCGTCATGGCGGGGGAGGGGATGTCTATACTCCGGGTTCACGAGTTCGACCTTATGGAAACCATCACACTTGCTCTGCCGGTTCTCGTCGCTCTTATTGCCCTAGCGGGGCTGATTGCCTTCGGTATCGGCCACAAGGGCTGGAATTGGGGAACCATCGCGGCGGCTATCCTCCTGCTGCTCAGCGCCACAGGATTCGTTTATCTCGTGGCCCAAGTGGCTCACCGGGAACGCGTTCTGCGGAGCACGGTCCGCGAGTTGGAGACCACCATCGCGAAAGAACGAGACGCAGCCAGGCTCACGGAGACGGGTGAGGTCGAACCGATTCCCAACGAGTCGTCGATCGCCGAACTTGAAGACCAGCGGAACCGATGGGCTCGGGCCCTGGAACGGGTGGAAACGTGGCACGGACGATTCTGGCCCAAGGGAGCCTTCCGGCCTCCCCAGGGAAATCAGCCCGGCCAGATCCGATTCGCGATGCCGGAGGGTGCGGCCGCGAATGCCAACCCTTTCATCAATCCCGGCTCGCAACTGTTTCTGTTCGATGACGAACCGGCCGCCAACGGTGGACGGTTCCTCGGGATCTTCCGCGTTCGTGACGCCGCAACCGATCAGGGGGCGCTCGTGCTCTCCCTCGATCCGGCCGCCCCCCCGGGCGCCGGACAAGCGGCGAGATGGCGTCAGCAGTATGACAATGTCAGGGCGTTTGAGAGCCTGCCTGTCGATCGCTGGCTGGCCTTCTACCGGATGCCACGAAAGGACGATGCCGACGACGAAGATTCGTCCGCCATGCCGAGGCCGAAGAAGGACCAGTCGCAGGCCAAGGCGCTCCTGGAAGAACTCGAGAAACAGTTCGCGGATTTCGAGCACCACGCGAAATCAGAGCCGAAGGACGAGTGGGAGTCGCTGGCCAAGGATGCCGCGCCATCACAGGGCACTTATTGGGCTGCGGTGACGTTCAAGGCTGCCCATGCCATGACCACCCGGGAGGCGGGCAGGGATCCGAAAACGATCCAGTTCGAAAAGGGGGACACAGCCGACATCGAGCTTTCCGCAGCCCGCGGCCTCGCCGACAAGGGCGTGGTCGAGATTCGCGATGTCGTCTACCGCCGTCCGCTCGCCGACGCGGAAACGGCCCTTCAGGGGGCCATGGTGAAGGTTTCGGGTGAATCGACGATCGACGTTCGCGGTGCCTTCACGATCCGTCGTGTCCTGGAAGACGAAATCGCCCGTTCCAAGCAATCCATCAGCGACCTGCAGGCGGCGACCAAACACATGCAGAGTTCGACCGCGATGCTCGAGAAGGAAGAGGGCGAGCTCCGTGAGGATCGGACGAGGTGGGACAAGGACGTCACGGGTGCCGGCGGCGTGGTCGGCGACCTTCGGAAGCGACTCGACCGGACATCGCTCGCACTCGACGAGGCCTGGAACGCGGTGATCGAACTCGGCCGGGAATACGACGGCACCATGGCCCTCCTGCAGGCCGACGCCGTGAAACGTGCCGACGGACAGCGGTGAACGACCGGGCATCGACGCTCCCGGTGGCGGCCGGTAGACTTCTGCGACCGTGCCCGGGGATGTCCCCCACCACGCCGCTGTTCTCCAGGTTGCAGTGATGTCGACGCTTGCCGCCCGCCAGGGCAACACGGACCGCCTCCGGAAAGCCGTTCACCACCATCGGCTGGCCAGCCGTCGCGGCGTGCTCGAGCGGATGTTCACGCTCTGGTTCCGCGGGTTTGTCTACAACCAGATCTGGGAGGATCCCCGCGTCGACGCCGCGGCCCTGCAGATGGGGCCGGAATCGAGCCTGCTGACGATCTCGAGCGGCGGCTGCAACGTGCTCAATTACCTCGTCCATCGCCCCAAGCGGATCGTGGCCGTCGATCTGAATGCCAACCATATGGCGCTCACGCGGCTCAAGCTCGCCGCCCTCGAGCATCTGCCCGACTACGATTCCTTCTACAAGTTCTTCGGCCTCGGCAAGCATGCCGACAACCTGGCCAACTACCGGCGCTACATCCGCGACCATCTCGATCCCGAGACCCGCCGGTTTTGGGAGACGACCGACTGGCCGGGGAACGTCGTGGGGCCGAAGCGGATCGGCTATTTTCGACGAGGACTCTACGAGCAGGCGAAGCTCGGCCAGTTCTTCCGGGTCGTCCACGGCATCGCCCGCACGATCGGCCGTGATCCCGCCCGGCTCATCGCCGCGAAGACGCTCGCGGAGCAGGAGCGGATCTTCGACGAGTCGTTCGGTCCGCTCTTCGACAACTGGCTCGTGCGCTGGCTTGGCCGCCAGCCGGTGGCCGTCTACAGCCTCGGCATCCCCCCCAGCCAGCATCAGGCGATGCTCGAGGAGCACGAGAACGACGGCGGCAAACTGTTCGACATGTACAAGCAGCGGGTGCGGCGGCTCGCCTGCGGCTTCCCGCTCGACGACAACTACTTCACGTGGCAGGCTTTCAGCCGCCGCTATGATCACGAGGGCCGGCGGGGCCTGCCCGACTACCTGAAGCGGGAAAACTACGACACGATCAAGTCGCTCGTGAACCGCGTCGAGACCCACGTGGCATCCCTGGGCGATTATCTCGCCAACGAAACCCCCGGGGCGCTCAACGGCTTCATCTTCCTCGACAGCCAGGACTGGATGCCGCCCGCCGTCATCGAGGCGCTCTGGCAGCAGGTAGCCCGCGTGGGCGGCCCCGGCACGCGGGTGATCTTCCGCACCGCCGGCGAGAAATCCCCCGTGGAGACCGCACTCTCGCCGGCCACACGCAGCCGCTTCGTCTACAACCGGGAGCGGGCCGCCGAACTGCACAAGCAGGACCGCTCGTCCATCTACGGGATGTTTCATCTCTACGAGATGGTCGATCGCGGCTCGGACGTTTCCGCGGCCGGCCGGGTGGCCGAGCCGGCCGCATCATGAGCGTCGATCCGGCTCGGAGAACGGCGTTCCCTGCGGACGGTGAATCGGTCCAGCCCGACCCGGCCGCGGCCATGGATCGGATGTACCGGCTCACGCGGCACGTCTACGACCTGACGCGGGCTTATTACCTGCTCGGCCGCGACCGGATGCTCGCCCATGTGGCGACGGGGCCGAACACCGCCACGCTCGAGGTGGGCTGCGGCACGGCTCGAAACCTCATCAAGCTCGCCCGGCGCCCGGCCCCGGGCCGGCTCTATGGCCTCGATGCGTCGCAGGAGATGCTCGATACCGCGGCCGCAAGCATCGCCCGGTCTGGCGTGGCCGCTCAGGGCCGCACGTCGATCGTTCTGAAGCAGGGGCTGGCCGAGCAGCTCGACGCCCGGAGCATGTTCGACCGCGACGAACCCTTCGACACGATCTTCTTCTCCTACTGCCTCTCGATGGTGCCCACGTGGCCGGGAGCCCTCGAGGCGGCGCTGGCGAATCTCCGACCGGGCGGCAGGCTTCTCATCGTCGATTTTTGGGATCAGAAGGATCTGCCCGGATGGTTCGCGGCCGCGCTCAAGAAGTGGCTAACGCTTTTTCACGTGCACTACCGGCCGGAGGTGCACGACGCGATCGCGGACATCGGTCGAAGCGGCCGGGCCGACGTCTCCTTCGAGTCGGTGGCTCGCCGCTACGCCTACATCGCGACGCTGACGAAGCGATGAAGCGGTCTTCCCGCTGCCCGATCACGGCAGGAGGAACACGATTCCCGTGACGGTCGCCGCTTCCATCGCAAACCCGCGGGCGCTGATCGGCACGGCCGGGCAGGTCCATGGCGCACACGAGCCCGGACGGTAGTAGCCCAGCGGATAGATGCACTCCCACGGCAGTTCGACGCCAATCTTGTAGGGAAGCAGCGGGAGCGACACGAAGAAGTGCGCCCCCGACACGAACGAATCGAGGACCCGGCCGTGCGAATGGCCGTAGCGTTCGAGGTTCCAATGCTCGAAGTAGAGTGGCTTGTGGCAGTAGCCGGCCGCCTTCCAGGTGAACATGGTCGAGGCGAACTGGCGGGGCTGGAAAGTCTCCCCTTCCAGCCGGCATTCACAGGGATAGTCGCTTCCGGGGCGGCCGCTCACGCGGATGTCGAGATCGATGCTTTTGAGCGTGTCGTCACGGAGTTTCTTCAACTGGTCGCGGCAATCCTCGGCCTCCTCGCCGCAGGGCCCGCTCTCCGCGACCTCGGCGGAGACAAGCCTGATCACAGAATCGTAGGTCTTGATCACGCGGCTTCCCTCGTCGCGGACGACGGAAGGATCGAGGGCCGCCCAGTTCTCGGCCAGGGCCGGCGATCGCCATGCGGCGAGGGCGATCAGCGCGATGGCCCACGCCCGCCGGAGGCTCGCGCCCGACGCAGGGCTACTCTCCCTGCTTGTGCTCCGTGCTGTAGTTCGGGGCTTCCTGTGTGATGACGATGTCATGTGGATGGCCTTCCCGCACGGCGGCGGCAGAAACCTGGATGAACCGGGCATCGCGTCGCAGGTCTTCGATGGTCGGCGTGCCGCAATACCCCATCCCGGCCCGGAGGCCGCCGACGAGCTGGTAGACGAACACGCTCAAGGGCCCCTTGAAGGGCACCCGTCCCTCGACTCCCTCCGGCACGAGTTTGTCACTGCCGCGGCCGGTGAGCTTCTGCCGGTAGCGTTCGCTCGATCCCTGGACCATCGCCCCGAGCGATCCCATGCCACGGTATGCCTTGAACGTCCGTCCTTGGTAGAGGACGGTCTGCCCTGGGCTTTCCGCGACACCCGCCAGGAGCCCTCCCACCATGCAGCAGTGGGCCCCCGCGGCGATCGCCTTGGTGATGTCTCCCGAGTAGCGAATTCCTCCGTCAGCGATCACTGGCACGTCGGCACTGGCCGCCTCCTGCGCCGCCTCCCAGACCGCCGTGATCTGGGGAACGCCGACACCGGAGATGACCCGTGTAGTACAGATCGACCCGGGACCGATCCCAACTTTGACTCCATCTGCGCCAGCCTTGATCAGATCCCGACAGCCTTCCCGGGTTGCCACGTTTCCCGCAACCACCTCGATCTCCCATCGTTTCTTGATCGCCGAGACGGTCTCCATGACGTTCGCGGAATGGCCGTGGGCCGAGTCGACGACCAGCATGTCGACGCCCTTGGCGATCAGGCTTTCGGCCCGCTCGTAGTCGAACACCCCGACCGCGGCGCCGACCCGAAGCCGCCCCTGCCTGTCCTTACAGGCACTTGGGAATCGCTTCATCATGTCGATGTCCTTGATCGTGATGAGTCCGGTGAGGAGACCGGCCCCGTCCACCAGCAGCAGCTTCTCGACCTTGTTGGCCATCAGGATCGTCTCGGCCTCGTCGAGCGAGACGTTCCCGGTGGCCGTCACGAGCCCCTCGCGGGTCATGATCTCGGCGACGGGCGTCTCACCGGTCTCGAGGAAGCGGAGATCGCGCCGGGTGATGATCCCGACGAGCTTTCTGCCGCTGGCCGTGATCGGCACGCCCGAGATGTTGAACTGATCCATGACCTCGCGGGCCCGTGCGACCGTCGCCTCGGGGGGAAGCGTCACGGGATCCATGATGATCCCGTTGGCGCTCCGCTTGACCTTGTCGACCTCCTCCGACTGCCGCTCGATGGAGAGGTTCTTGTGGATCACACCGAGGCCGCCCTCCTGGGCCAGGGCGATGGCCATCTCGCTTTCGGTGACCGTGTCCATCGGCGAGCTCACCAGCGGGATGGTGAGCCTGATGCCGCGGGTGAGGCGGGTCGAGAGATCGACCTCCGATGGCACCACCGCGGAATACCGTGGCACCAGCAGAACGTCGTCGAAGGTGATCCCGGTGGCAACGATTTTTCCGTCCATGACGCGTGTCTCTCCCTGGGAAAACCGCGGATTATGCGGCATCAGGCCGTCGGAGGGCAACGTCCGGCCGCGTTTCGCGGAAACGCCTCGGCAGGCGACGGCGCAGCCGCCAACCGTGTCCTAAGGTTGTTCAGCCTCGGGACCACGCGGTCCGCCGGGGCGACTCATCCCACTCTCCCCGTCGGCTGCCACCCACCATGCGTCTCCACGAAGCCTTTCCCGACGACACCCCCGAGCATTCCGTCGTCGCGTCGCCCACCGCCATCGCCCGTCCGGACCGGGCGACCCTCGAGGCGCACCTGGCCCGCCGCCGCTACGGCCGGTTCACGCTCACCGATGCGGTCCGGCCAGGCTGGCAGCTCGACGTGGTGCCCCAGGCGGGCTACCGATTCGACGCCTATGTCGATCCCCGAACCGGCACACGACTGCCGGCGATCATCGCCTCTGTTTCCAGCGAACAGCTCTTCGATACGTTCATGCAGCTGCTCGAGCCCCTCGGCGACACCGTCGACGTTGTGCTCGAAACCTCCCACGGCGATCACCCGAACGATCGGCGGCTTGCCCGTGGCGAATTCACGCGCGAGGGCATGGAGCGGCTCGTGCTCGAGAGCATGCTCTGGGATTTCGAGGATCTGCTGCTCCACGACGGCTGCTCCGGCATCGCGATCATGCACCCCGATGAACCGATCGAAGTGCAGCTCGACGAGCACAAGCTGCTGATCGTGTACGCCGCCGATCGCACACCCTTCACCAGGGTCCTGGCCGAGCAGGGGGTCGCCAGGAACGACCGGATGCGATTCATCTCCCAAGGCGAGCACCTCCACACGTCGCACACCCGCTATGCCCGCCGCTTCGATCAGATGGTCGGCGTGCTGGGGGCGGAGTGACGGAAGGGGCGATTTTCAGGGCCGAAATGCCCTTGAGCCACGCGGGGTGATTCACGACCATCCCGCCCATGCGTTTCTCCCGCGTGATGGCGTTTCTCGGGCTTGCCACGATTGCCCTCGCGGCCGGCATCACGGTCGCGCAGCCGCCTCTGCCGGCCCCCGGTCAGCCCGACCCGTGTGCCCCACTGCCTCCCGGAACGGTGATCGGCCCCGGCGGCCCGGTGCTTCCGGGCCCCCCACCGACACCGGCCAACACGGTGGTGATCCCGCCGATCGACGCCGAGGCGGTCTGGAAGAAGATGGTCGATGTCACCGACGACTTCTTCAAGGTCCAGTCGGAGCAGCGGGTCGTCTTTTCCAATGGCGTTCCGACCGAGGGGCGGATCGACACGTTCCCGCAGACCGGGGCGACGCTCCTGGAGCCGTGGCGAGGCGACTCCGTCGGGTTCCGCGAGCGGCTCGAGAGCACGCTCCAGTCGATTCGGCGGACGGCGACGATGAGGCTCATTCCCGATCCCGCGGGCTGGCGAATCGAGGTCGTGGTCAACAAGGAACTCGAGAATCTTCCTCGCCCCATGCGTGCCACGACCGGCGCCGCGTCGTTTCGAAACGACGACTCGCTCTATCGCTACGGCACGCCGCTCCCGACGCTCGGGCAGCAGGTGGGCGACGCCCCGCGGCCCGTGGCAAGCCCAACCCGCAACATCGGATGGATCCCGCTCGGCCGCGACCCGTTGCTGGAACGCAAGATGCTCAACGGCCTCGTGACACAACTCGGCGTGACGCCGCTCTCGCAGCCCAGGCCCTATGACGATCCCGCGGCAGCGGGCGGAGCGGCCTCGACGACGACTCCGACCGGTCCGATGTACGGGCCGCCGATCACTCCGGAGCAACTGCCCCCGGGGGCCGTCGTGGCGCCCGGGCCGCCCGTGCCGATCGAACAGCTCCCGGTGCCTCGGTGAACACAGCGCCGCGGTGAGTGGCTATTCGTCCGTCACGCAGCCGCGCGAGGCGGGGGCGACGCAGCGGATGTATTTGGCGAGCATCCCGCGAGTGGCCTTCACCGGCGGCGCCTTCCAGCCGGCACGCCGCCGCGAGAATTCCTCGTCGGTCACTTCGGCGTCGATCGTCGCGGCATCGGCATCGATCACCACCATGTCGCCATCCCGCACCAGCGCGATCGGCCCGCCATCCTGGGCCTCCGGCACCACGTGGCCGACGATGAACCCGTGGGAGCCACCCGAGAAACGCCCGTCGGTGATGAGGGCGACATCCGCTCCGAGGCCCGCCCCGACCAGCGCGGAGGTGGGCGTGAGCATCTCCGGCATCCCGGGGCCGCCCTTCGGCCCCTCGTAGCGGATGATGACCACGTCGCCCCGCTTGATCGCTCCCTGCTCGAGCGCGGCGAGCATCGCCTCCTCGCTGTCGAACACCCTCGCCGGGCCGCGGAACCGCGATCCCTCCTTGCCCGTGATCTTGGCGACGGCCGAATCGGGCGCGAGGTTGCCATGGAGGATCGTGATGTGTCCGGTTTTCTTGATCGGATCCTCGACGGTATGGATGATCTTCTGGCCCGGCGCGAGCCCCTTGTTCGACGCCAGGTTCTCGGCAAGCGTCTTGCCGGTGATGGTCATGCAGTCGCCGTCCATCAGCCCCTTGTCGAGCAGGTATTTCATCAGCCCACTCGTGCCACCAATCGAGTGGAGATCCTCCTGCACGAACTTCCCGCTCGGCTTGAGGTCGGCGAGGTAGGGGATTCGGCGGGCCACCTTCTGGAAATCGGCCGGCGACAGGTCGACCTCGACGGCGCGGGCCATCGCGATCAGGTGCAGCACCGCGTTGGTCGAACCGCCGAGGGCCATGATCGTGACAATCGCATTCTCGAAGGCCCGACGCGTCATGATGTCGCGGGGCTTGAGATCGCGTTCGAGCAGATGGCGCACCGCCGCCCCGGCCCGGAGGCACTCCTCCTGCTTCGCGGGATGTTCGGCCGGGATCGAGGCGCTGTCGGGCAGGGCCATCCCCATCGCTTCGATCGCCGTGGCCATGGTGTTGGCGGTGTACATCCCGCCGCAGGCGCCGGCCCCCGGGCAGGCGCGCCGCACGATATCACCCCGTCGCGAATCGTCGATCCGCCCCGCCACGTACTCGCCGTAGCACTGGAAGGCCGACACGATGTCCAAAGGCGTGCCGTCGGCGAGGTGCCCAGGCTTGATCGTGCCGCCATAGACCATCAGCGCCGGCCGGTTGAGACGCCCCATCGCGATGAGGCAGCCCGGCATGTTCTTGTCGCATCCGGGAATCGCCACGAGGGCGTCGTACCACTGGGCATGCATCACCGTCTCGATCGAATCGGCGATGATGTCGCGGGAGGGAAGGGAGTAGCTCATTCCCTCGGTGCCCATCGAGATGCCGTCGCTGACGCCGATGGAGTTGAACCGCATCCCGACCATGCCGGCGGCAAGCACCCCTTCGCGGACCTTGGCGGCCAGCGAGTTGAGGTGCATATTGCAGGTGTTGCCCTCGTACCACATGCTCGCGATTCCGACCTGCGGCTTGTCGAGGTCGGCCGGCTGCAGGCCCGTGCCCAGCAGCATCGCCTGCGAGGCCCCTTGCGAACGTGGCTGCGTGATCCGAGAGCTGTAGCGGTTGAGAACGGTCATGATTCGATGGTCCGGGTCCTGTGCCTGGGTCCTAATGCTGGGTCCTGAAAACGGCGATCCTGGGAGCAGGATAGCGGTGGCACGACAGGCGTGAAAGGTGCGGCGATCAATGCCTCCTGAATTCGTCTTCCTCGATCTGGGGCGGGTGATCGTATCGTTCGATCGTGAGCGTGCGATCGCCCGGGCGGTGGCCGTCAGCGGCGGTGATGCCGCCGCGGTGGCCGAGGTGCTGCTCGATCCGGGCCTCATCGACGGCATCGAGCGGGGCCGTCTCACATGGGGGGAATTTCACGACGCATTTTGCCGGCAGACCGGAACCTCTCCCGACCCGGCGATGCTGGCCGATGCGATCAGCGACATGTTCTCGCTCAAGATCGACATGCTGCCCGTCATGGCCCGGTTGGCACGAAGCGGCTGCGGCTTGGGCATCCTTTCCAACACATGCGGACCACACTGGAATCATCTGGTGACGGCGTGTGGCTACGGCATCCTCGCGAAGGGCCTCGACACGATCGTGCTCAGCCACGAGGTGGGCTGCCGCAAGCCGGAGCCCGAGATCTACGACGTGGCGGCACGGATGGCCGGCGTGCCGCCGGCGAGCATTTTCTTCACCGACGACATCCCCGAGCACGTCGATGCCGCCCGTGCAGCGGGCTGGGATGCCGAGGTCTTCACGACCGCCGCCTCCTTGGCAGAGCAGCTCTACCGCCGTGGTCTTCCCTGCGGTCTGTAAGACCATCTGGGTTTCCCCCGAACCCAGGCGGACATGAAAGCCGGATCGCTTCAGCCACCCCGTGGCATGAGCACGGAACGCAGAGACGACTCGTCAAATCGTCCCTCGAGCACGTCGTGCCCGTCGATCTGCAGCACGGGAACACGCAGCCCATAGCGGGCCGCGTGCTCGGGCGACGCATCGACATCGACGCAGATCGCCTCCACACCATGGCACGCGAGGAGATCCTCTGCCTGCTCGCAGAGATGGCATCCCCGGCGGGTAAAAAGCACGATCGTCATGAAGAATGTACGATACGGAGTGAGCGTTCCCGGCACCATGGGCTGTTTGATCCGTGAGTGAAAGCGAGTCCCCCCAGACAACCCCCGACTTTCTCAAGGTTCTGAAGGCCAGCGGCCTGGTGCCTCCAGACGCGCTCGCCCCGATCGTGGCGGCCTATTTCGACGAACAGGGGCCGGTGCCCGAGTCGCTGATCCAGTCGCTCCTCGAGAAGGATCTCGTCACCGAGTGGCAACTCGCCCAGCTTCGCAAGGGAAAGTCGCGTGGCTTCACGCTCGGCAAGTACACGCTCCGTCGGCTCATCGGGGCAGGGGGCATGGGGAGCGTCTACCTCGCCCGACACACCACGCTCGGCGGCGAGGTGGCGATCAAGATCCTCCCCACGAAGCGGGTGAACGACGGCTCCTACCTGGAACGGTTCAAGAGGGAGGCACAGGCGGCGGCGCGGCTCCACCACCCCAACCTCGCCCACGTCATCGATCTCGATTCGGTGGGCTCCATCCATTTCATGGTCATGGAATACGTCGATGGCGTGAATCTGCATACGAAGGTGAAGCAGGAGGGCGTGATGCCGATCGCCGATGCGGTCGATGCCATCCGGCAGTCGGCCCTCGGCCTGCACCACGCCCATGAGCATGGATTCGTGCACCGCGACATCAAGCCTGCCAACCTGATGCTCGATATTCACGGCACGATCAAGGTGCTCGATCTCGGCCTCGCAAAGGCCGTGTCGGATGACGACGAGGCGGCATCGCTGACGATGGAGTTCCGGGAAAAGACGCTCGGTACGGCCGACTTCGTCGCCCCCGAGCAGGCTGCCGACAGCCATTCCGCCGACCGACGGGCCGACATCTATTCGCTCGGCTGCACGCTGTACTACCTGCTCGTGGGCAAGGCTCCCTTCGCAGCCGGCTCGATCAAGGACCGGCTCAAAGCCCAGGCGCACACGAAACCTCCCTCGCCCATGGATCAGCGACCCGAGGTGCCCGCCGAGCTCACCGAGCTGTATTTCCGGCTGATGGAAAAAAGCCCCGACGCCCGCCCTCAGACCGCGCAGGAGGTCGCCGACACGCTTCAGGCGTGGCTCACGAAGCATGGCGGTCCGCAACGGCCGTCATCCCAGCCACAGGGCCAATCGATCGTTCGTCGTTCCAGCAGTGTTTCTTCGGTGGTGCGTCGCGGCCCACCGTCCGGCATCGGGATGGGCATCGGGCCACAGGGTGGCCTCGCTCCCGGCGTGATGCCTGGGCAGTCGGGTGCATGGCGGCCCGGCAGCCCGCCGCGTCTGCCGCCGACACCAGGGCCTTCCGGATCGGCACCGAACCTCACGACGGGTGGATTGGCCCCCGGCCCATCCATCGTGGTGGCCGCCACTGAAGCCCGATCGGCCCCTTCCCAGACAACCTCCGCATCTTCCAAGCGACGCAGGATCGCCTGGCCCTCCTGGCTCCGTCTGCCGGCAAACCGGACCGTCGCCGGGCTGCCGCTTGGGCTGTGGCTGGTGATCGCGGGGGCCGTCGTGGCCGTGATCGTGCTCGCCGTGCTCGTGCTCCAGCGTGGGGCGAAGTGACGCGCCCGGCATCAAGGAGTGATGTCGAACGACACCCTCGATGGCCCCGACTTCTGCCGACCATCCCAGGTGCTCATCGTAAAGGCCGCAATGCGGCCTACCACGCCTGAAGGCGGAGTCCAGCGGATCTTGCCGCCGGGAACCACAAGCGGCATCAGCCCGAACCGTAGCGGCACGACCCTCGACCACTGCCCATTATTGAAGACCTCGATCGTGCCGGCCTGAAGCGAATTGAGCATGAACTGCACGCTCCGGGAGCCCGTCATCGTGGCGCCTGATGCATTGACCAGCGTCTGGTAATCGATCTCGATCGCCCGGTTTCGGGTCGTTGGCCCAAGGAGCGTGGCGGCATTCACGGATAGCGCCGAAGCAACCGGGCTCTGCACGAGGAGCGCGGTCTGCGCGGAGCCGGATCGCGAACCGTCGGACGCCGTGACCAGGAGGGTCCGCGGCAGGAGGCTGCCGACCGGCGCCGTGCAGGTGATGAAGCCGGCGGTCTGGAAGAGGGCGTTGAGGTTCCGCACCGGCCCTGTGAAGGTCATCGTCTGTGTGCCCGAACCTGTCACCGTCACGCCGCTGCGGCTCGCCGCGCGGAGCGTCGCCGCCCCGCCGACCACCTGGAGCGTCACCGCCAAGGAACTGGAATCGGCGTCGGCGAACGGCGGACCGGCGGGGAGCCAGCGGAGGTTCGAGGCCTGGCCGGGCTGGAGCCAGAAGGCCATCGGGGAGAAGACGACGGGCGTGCCCGACTGGCCGATGAAGATCGACGTGGTCGCCGGCGATGACGTCTTTCCCGCCCCCGCGAGCGTGGTCGTGAGCGTCTGTGTCGCCCTGCCGGCCGGCGGCGTGTAGGTGAGCTTGCCCGTGTTGAAGTAGGAGTTCAGATCGCCGAGCGTTCCCACGAACGTCATCGTCGTCGTGCCGGAGCCCGTGACGGTGACGCCGGTCGAGTCGGGAATTGCAGGGTTCACCGGGGCGTTCGCCCCCGTGAGCCGGCCGGCGGAGGCCGTCATCGTCACGGTGAACTGCGTGCTGGCCACGACCCCGGAGGCGTTGTCGGTGAACGGCGTGGGCACGGTCGGGAAGGCGAGCGTGACGGGGGTGGCAGGATTCGTCGTGAACGACGCCGGAGCATTCACCTTCGGCCCGGCGGTCGAGGAAATGATCGTGATCTGGTTGGTGCCGGAAGACTCCTGGAGCGATGGGCCGCTGCCGGCAGTCGCCGAGACGATGAGCTGCTGCGGGTCGGTGTTGTTCGGCAGGGTCGAGTACTTGATCTTGCCGCTCGTGAAATACGTGTTGAGCGCACCGGCCGCCGTTTCGGTGAGCGTCCACTGGTTGCCGGACGGGCTCACGGTCACGTTCGTGCCGAAGTCACAGGTGAGCGTGCCGGCGTTCGACGTGCCCATGTTGACCGTCGCGGTGATCAGCGACGTGAAACCGACGAATGGGTTCGATGACCACGTCAGCACGTTATTCGTCGAGTTCTCAGGAACGCTGAAGACCTGGGAGTTCACCGCGACAGGCTGGCTGCCCCAGGGGCCGAGCGTGACAGTGACCTTCTTGGTGCCTGTCGGCACCGGGTCCCACTTGAAGGGCACCGTGGGATACAGGGACGTGCCGTGAGGCGGATTCTCGTCCTGCGGAAACCCGTAGGCGGAACCCATGGAGGCACCCTGCGCGTCAGACACGTAGCTGGGCGGCAGTTGAAAGATGTTCGCGCCGTCCGCCTGCCCCACGTGCATGAACCGGGAGTAGTTGTTGTAGACCTGGGTGGCGGGATACCAGTTGTTGCGGGTGTCCCAGTAGTTCGACGTGGAACCGGCCACGGTCGGCGTCGCGGAGCCGAGCAAGGCCACGCCGCGATTGAGCGCCGCCGCGATGTCGCGGCCGACGCCCAACGCGTCACCCGAGGGATCGGAGATGATGACCGGATTTTTGAACACGCCCACGCAGCCAAACACCTGGTATCCCGACGTGCCGGTGCCGGCGGCCGCCGCATTGGGCGTCAGCGGGCTGTAGATCTGGAAGTGCCCGTGCTGGGCGCCGGCGTCGTTGACGAA
>JBJTDB010000019.1:0-17633 GCA_046092145.1 Planctomycetia bacterium
GTGCTGGCTGCGCTTCGCCATCCATGGCTTCGCTTGCCAGCAAGGCCGGCTCCATGGCAGGGCCAACCCCTTCTCATGATTGATGTATCCACCGATCGCACAAAGCAAGGCGGCGATGGCCAGGGCTACTGCCGCCGACCACCGCCGCCGAGAGGGGCATTCTGTGTGAGCCGCCGAGGGCGGGGGCTCAATATCGCGGGATCACCTCGCCGCCTGCCCGGGACGACATCCTCTGGAACACGGCCGGATCAAGTGAATTCTGAAGGAACTCGACGTGCCCGTCGGCAAAGACGACGTTGATGCCATTGGAATGCCTGCTGCGGAAATCCTCGGGGTGCGGGCTGGCACCGTTGAACATCTCCTCCGCGCCTCCCACGACGCGGACCACCGCCTCATGGCCTCCCTCGATCATCCCGATCCAGACGCTGTCGAATTGTTCATTCTCACCGTGGTGCAGAACTTCCCGGGCGTCTCGTTCGGCGACCATGACGGTCTTGCTCATGCCGTCCGTGACATTCCGAAACTCCACGCGACTGTTGGCGAAGAAGATGCCATCACCCTTGAAGAGATCCTCGGGGTGATCCTCGATCACGTGTTCCACATGGACGGGGCCGAACACACCCGGATAGTTGGATCGAGAAAAGTCGATGTGCGTGTCGTGCTCCTCGAAGATCGGGTTGCTATTTTTCGGATCGGAGGGGCAAAGAAAATTGCGGACAATGGCTTTCCGGGTCGAGTCTGCCACCGTGGGATCTGGATCGATAAGTTTTCGATTGTTTTGAATGTGTCCTGTGATCGTGGTTCCGACGGTGCTCTCCTCCATGTACGGCAGAATTCGAGAGGCCCAGCCCCAGCCTGTCCCAGTCATGCCGTCGGTCGGAGTGGAAAGCCACCCTTCCGGGAATCGCTCCCTGTTGGCGTGGGCGAAATTGTGGAGCGCCAGACCGATCTGCCGCATGTTGTTGGTGCACGAACTGCGGCGGGCCGCCTCGCGGGCCGATTGGACGGCTGGTAGCAGCAGGCCGATCAAGACGCCGATGATCGCGATCACGACCAAAAGTTCGACGAGCGTAAACGCGGTGCGGCGGGCGGACCGCGGGGCGGTGGCACCACCTGTCAGACGAGCCTGCATGGCGAAATCTCCTTGTGCCAGCAATGAGCGATGGGACGAAAACAACCGACTTCAGGCACGCTACCACAGCCCAAAGCCTTTTGCAACAAATTTGCAAAAAAGGGTCGAAAGCCGACGGTTCAGGGCAAAAGCCCCGTAAAAAGCGACCGGAGCGCCTGCCGGTCGAACGGCTTGACCACGAAATCATGGGCCCCGAGATGGATGCACTCGGTGAGTTTTGCCCGCTGGTCGATGGCGCTCACCATCACGATCCGGGCGGTCGGATCCTCGCCCCGGATCGTCCGCAGGGCCTCCACCCCGTCCATTTCCGGCATCACGATGTCGAGCGTCACCAGATCGGGCTTCAGTTCGCGGTAGCGTGCCACGGCCTCGGCACCCGTGGTGGCCTCGCCGGCGATTTCCCAGCCGGCGTTCCGGGCGATGTCCTTGATCATCGTCCGCATGATGAGCGCGTCATCGACGACGAGCAGGCGGGGTTTCTGGGTGGCGTTCATGTCGGTCCTCGCTTCAAAGCCAGGGTTCAGAGTGTCGTGTGGGGCATGCCGAGCGTTTCGATCGTCAGGTCGGTGGTCGCGATGTCGAACGAGAGTCGCCGCCCCCGCTCGCCGCCGCACTCGCGGGCCAGCAGGGGAATTCCGAGTCGGCCCAAAATGGCTTCGATGGCGGCCACGTTCTGGTCGCCGATCGTGAGGCCCGATTGAAAGGCGAACATCTTCGCCCCTCCTGCCATCTTCGCCGAGAGCCGCAGAGGCTCGCCGTTGGCGAGTGACTCGAGCCGCTTGAGCATTTCGGGGATCGCCGTGTCGGCATACTTGCCGACCGGCTCGCCCGCGCCCTTCGAGTCGGGGAGCATGATGTGGGCCAGGCTGGCGATCCGCTTCCGACGATCATAAAGAGCCAGGCCCACGCACGATCCGACGAACGTGCGAAGCTGGCCGCTCTCACGGCCCGCGCCGATTTCGCCGATCCCGAGCGAATTGGCATGGAACCGTGCCGACTGCGGCTGCTGTGCCAGGGGGGGCTTGGTCATGCCGGCGCCTGCGCCTCGGGAATGAACAAGAGCGAACAGGTGATCGGGCAGCCCTCGATCGTGAAATCGGTGTGCGTCAGAAATACCTCGTTGGCGACCATGGCCTGGGGCATGACAGCCGTTTCCATGACCGCTCCGGCAAAATCGCGGGCGAACCACGGCGGCGACGGAAGCAGCGTCTTCGCGGAACCGGTGCCGTCGGAATCGGCCATGGCGTTGAGATAGGCGCAGCCGATGATGTTCGCGGTCTCGACCACGGCCGAGGTCTCGATGTCGCCCCACTCCTGCGAGCCCCCCGCATCGCGGCCGAGGAGAAGATCGGCGAGGGCCAGGCCGCTCGTGTCGTCGCATGCCAGCATCAGCACGCCATCGACGGCGCCCGTGATCCGCATCGCGCAGGCGACCATCGGCGTGTCGGCCGCTCCAAGCAGTTCGACGGCCTGATCCAGCGGCACGGCCCGCACGTCACGGATCGCGATGCGTGTCGGGCGGCCGAGCCATTTCGACAAGGCGGCCGAAGCCTCCTCGGCGGCGCGGTTGAAAAGATCGCTTTGGCTTGTGATCGAGCGGGGCTGCATGGGGTGGCTCGTGGAAAAGAAGATTGTCCGGAATCAGGGGGCGGTCGGAAGCGCCGCCTTGGAGGACACTTCCGTCCCCCGTCGGACGAGGTCGAGGCACGCTGCCACGTCCAGCAGGAGGCAGACCATGCCGTCCCCGAGAATACTCGCCCCGCCGAGTCCGCGGATATGGATGAAGTTCTCGTCGAGCGGCTTGACGACGAGATCCTGGCCGCCGAGCAGTTCATCGACCCGGAGGCCGAGCGAACGGCTCCCGGCGTGGAGTACGGCGACATGCGGCGCCGGCGAGGCTTCCGAGCGGCCGTCCTGCCAGGTGAACAGTTCGTCGATCCCCACCAGCGGCAGCAGTTCGCCCCGGATATCGCACAGCCGGCGGCCATCGACGACCACGCTTCGGTGGGCGGCCGTTCGGGTGATTTCGCGGACGTGCTCGATGGGGACGGCCAGCACTCCCTGCGGCAGCCGGAAGAGCATGCACCGTGTGATCGTGAGCGTGAGGGGAAGGCGGATCGTGAAGCGGGTGCCGCGGCCTCGCTCGGAATCGACGTCGATCGTGCCGTTGAGCGCGGCGATCCGGGTGCGCACGATGTCCATGCCGAACCCGCGGCCCGAGATGCCGGAAACCCGCGCGGCCGTGCTGAACCCGGGCTCGAAGATGAGGTCGATCGCCTCGCTTTCCGACAGCGACTCGGCGATGTCGGCCGAGATCAGCCCTCGCTCTCTTGCGATCTGTCTCACCCGCTGGGTGTCGATGCCGCCGCCATCGTCTTCGACGGTGATGAAGACGTTGTTGCCCCGATGGGCCGCCGAGAGCCGCAGCGTGGCGGTGTCGGGCTTGCCGCGGGCGAGCCGGGTGTCGGCCGATTCGATCCCGTGATCGATGCAGTTGCGGATCAGGTGATTGAGCGGGTCACCGATCTCGTCGATCATCCGCTTGTCGAGTTCCGTCTTCTCACCGACGATCTCGAGCTTCACCCGCTTGCCGAGTTCCTGCGCGATGTCGCGGACCGACCGCTTGAACCGGTTGAAGAGCGGGCCGACGGGCACCATCCTCGTGTTGAGCACGCCGCGCTGGAGGCTGTCGGAGACCCGCGTGAGCTGGTCGATGGCGGCCGAAAGTTCGCCGAAGGCCTGGCGGCTTTCGTCCCAGAGACGGGCCTGGCTTTCAAGCGCGTCGAGCTGTTCCTCGATCACCAGTCGCTCGCCGCCGGCGCCGGTGCTGCGATCGGAGAGGTCACGGAGCAGCTCGCGGATCGCTCCGGCCGCCGCCGGCGTCCGCCCCGAGACGCCCGATTTCTTGAAGGTGGGCGCCATCTCGCCGGCCAGTTGGGTGAGCCGGGCCCGGTTGATGACCAGCTCCCCTGTCAGGTTCAAAAGCACGTCGAGGCGATCGACATCGACCCGCACGGTCTCGCCGAGTGATGCCGCGGTTCCCGCCGGCTGGGAGGCCGCCTGGTCGCGGGCCTCCGGTGTCGAAACCATAGACACGCCCGGATCCGATCCTCCGACTGCCGCCGCGGCGGGCTCATTCCCGGATGTCGCCCCGCCCGCCATCGCCGGCTCGAGCGGGCGTGCCTTGGCGTCGGCATCAACGGCCTCGAGCGTGATCGTATCGACGCCCGCGACACGGGCCGTCTCCTCGATCGACGTCCTGTCTGCACCGCTTGAAACGATGATTTCGAGGCCGCGGAGGCCGGCCTGGCCTGCGATCTCGTCGCGGGGCGGCTGGCAATCGGCGATCGTGCCGAGCGACGAGAGCCGCGTGAGGATCAGTTCGGCCTTCATCTCGGCCATCGGAAGGCCTTCGCAGAACCGCACCCCGAGCCTCCAGGCGATGGGCTGTGCCGCGAGCGGCGCCGGCGCTGGCGCCGGTACCGGTACCGGTGCTGGCGCTGGCGCCGGTACCGGTGCTGGTGCTGGTGCAATCGCCTGCGATGGAGCTTGTGCAGTCGCCGCCGAACCGGCCGTCGCTTCGAGCCCCTTCACCTGCTCGAGCAGTTCCCCGGCGCTCGCGATGGCCTGCCCGTGCCGCAGGCTCTGGTTCGATTCCCGCAGAAAGTCGATGCAGCGGAGCACCACGTTCATCGTGGCGGTGTCGAGCAATCGGCGGCCCGAGCGAAGCCGCTCGAAGTGGCTTTCGAGATGGTGCGTGAGGGTGGTGATCCGGTCGAGGCCAAGAAGCGCCGAGGAGCCCTTGATCGAGTGGATCAGCCGAAACGCCTCGTTGAGGCCGGCCGTGCTCGTCGGCTCCGCCTCGAGCCCGAGAAGCGTTTCGACCAGGGCGTCGAGGTGTTCGGTCGTCTCGTCGAGATAGAGGCGGAGGTATTCCGCCATCTCGTCGGAGGAGAGATCGCTCGGGAAGGAGGATGGGTCGGTCATCGGATCGGATCGTCGCCGAAGCGGCCGGGGCTCACGGTTTCTGGTAGAGGAAGATCGATCGTTTCTGGAGCGGGCCGAGCATGTCGTAGATCCCGTCGGCCGGTCCGACCACGAGAAAACCGCCCGGCGCCAGGGCGTCGATCAGGATGCGGACGGCCTTCTCCTTCGAGTCGCGGTCGAAGTAGATCATCACATTGCGGATGAAGATGCAGTCCTGCTTGGGGCCGCGAAACGGTTCGAGCAGGTTGTGCCGTCGGAATTCGCACCAGGCCCGGAGCGGCTCCCTGACCGTCCATTCCTCGCTCCCCGGGGCCGTCGTGAAGTGACGCTTCAGCCGCTCGGGGGAGACGTGTTCCAGTGAACGCTTGGGGTAGGTCGCCCGCCGCGCCGCCGCGAGCATCGTCTCGCTGATGTCGGTGCCGAGCAGCGAGATCTTCCAGCCCCCCAGCCGCCCCGACGCCTCGGCCAGGCAGATCGCCGCCGTGTAGAGCTCCTCGCCGGAGCTGCAGGCCGCCGACCAGACCCGCAGCGAGCGGTCGTGGTGGCCGGCCGTGGCCCGGGCGAGCAGGTCGTCGAGAAAGGGGCCGCCGAACCATTCGAAGTGATTTTCCGTCCGGAAGAAGTGTGTCTCGTTGGTCGTGACGGCATCGATGAAGTGCTCCAGCTCCCCCGGGAGCCGCCGCTTCGTGAGCATGTCGTAATAGTCCTCGAACGAATCGAGGCCGTGCTCCTTGAGCCGCCGTCGGATCCTGTTGCTCAGGAGGGTGATCTTGCCCTCCTGCATGTGGATGCCCGTCTCGCGATAGATGAACTGCTGAAACCGGGCGAACTGCTCCGGTGTCAGCTTCGTCATTTCCCACACTGCCGGCTCCCTCCGTGGCGGGCGTCAGACGTTGAATCGCTTCACGAGGTTGCGGAGGCCCTGTGCCTGGGCACCGAGTTCCTCGGCGCTGGCCGCCATCTGCTCCGCGGAGGCGGCATTCGATTCGGTCGTCTGCGAGACGGAGCGGATCGCCATCTTCACCTCGCCGGCGCTCGCTGCCTGCGATTCGGTGGCGGCCGCGATCGAGCCGATGCCGTTGGCCGTCTTGGCGACGGCGGCCACGATCGCCTCGAGCGAATGGCCCACCTTCTCGGAGAGGCCGGCTCCCTCCTGCACCCGCTTGGTCGATTCCTTGATCAGGGCCGTGATCTCCTTCGCGGCCTCGCTGGCCCGCTCCGCGAGCTTGCGGACCTCGTCGGCGACGACGGCGAAGCCGAGGCCGTGCTCACCGGCCCGTGCCGCCTCGATGGCGGCGTTGAGGGCGAGGAGATTGGTCTGGCTGGCGATGTCGCCGATCACCTGGATGATGTCGGTGATCTGTTCGGACGACTTTCGGATCAGCCCCATCGCCTGGATGGCGTCGGCCACCGCGGCGCCGCCGACCTGCGCCATGCCCTTGGTCTCTTCGGCTTGGGCACGGGAATCCGACGCCCCCTTCGAGATGGAGTCGATCGATCCGACGAGCTGCTCGACGGCAGCGGTCATTTCCTCGACGCTCGCCGCCTGTGACTGAGCCCCTTCGCTCAAGCCGCTGGAGCTTTCGGCGATCATCCGGGCTCCTTCGTTCTGCTGGTCGGCGGCCTCGGAAATCTGCCGCACGAGGTCCCGGAGGTCCTGGAACATCGCGGTGGCGCGGGCTGCCAGACGGCTCATGTCGTCATCACCGGCAAACTCGACCGATCGCGTGAGATCACCCTGCGCGACCGCCTCGAAAACCTCGACGAGTCCCTTCACCTTCTTCTCGAGATCCTCCTTGTTGTGCAGGATCTCGCGTTGCTGTGCCTCCTCACGCTCGCGGGCGCGGACCTGCTCGGTGATCACCTCCCAGGTGACCATCGGCCCCATGAATTCGCCATTTCTGTCCTTGACCGCCGATGCCGTCAGGTCGAGCCATTCGTCCCCAAGCGGAAACTTCGTGTGGTGGGGCATGTTGTCGGGACTAGAGACGATAGCCCGTTGGTGCTCGGGCCGCTTGTGGAAGATGTCGAATGATCGGCCGACGATCTCGTCGGCGCGGCACGGCAAAAGCCTCTCCAGCTTGCGCAGGGCCGAAAGGGATGCCGGATTCATGTAGACGATCGTGCCTGTGCGGTCGGCGAGGATGAGCCGGACGGACGTGTTCTCGACCATCTGCCAATACCGCTGCTGCATGGCGCGGTCGGCCTCCCGGCGCTCGACCGATTCGGTGACGTCGAGGGCGTACTTGACCAGTCCCTTCACCTCGCCCCGTTCGCCGAGAATCGGGCTGTATGTGCCCCAGATCCAGACTCGATCACCGTTCTTCGTGATCCGGCCGAATTCGCCGTTGACGAACTCGCCGGCTCGCAGGCGGGTCCAAAACTCGCGGTACTCCTGACTGCTTCGGGTCGCCTCGTCCACGAACATCGAATGGTGACGGCCACGGACCTCGGCGAGCGTGTAGCCCATCACGGCGAGAAAGTTGTCGTTGGCGTCGATGATCGTGCCGTCGGGAGTGAACTCGATGCGGGCCATCGAGCGATCGAGTGCGGTCGTCAGGCTGCGGGCGGGAAACGGCTTGGTCTGAACGGCCATGTCAGGCGGCTCCGGAGGGGGCGGGATGTGCGGTGATGGCGGAAAGGTGTGTGGCACCGGCCCGGTGCACCTCGTCGAGGTGGGCCGGATCGAGCAGGGAATCGACATCGAGCAGAATGCAGAGCTGCTCACCCACGCGGGCGAATCCTTCGATATAGCTGTGCCCGGCGGTGGCGACCGTGTCGGGAGCGGCTTGGATCTGGTCCGCGGCAATCCGCATCACGCGCGACACCGAATCGACGAGGCAGCCCATCGTCCGCGGCCCGACCGACACCACGATGGTGCGGGTCTCGGCATCGGTCGGTCGCCGGGGAAGGCCGAAGAGGGCCCGGAGGTTGATGATCGGGATGATCGTCCCGCGGAGGTTGCTCACGCCATCGACGTAGGCGGGCACGTCCGGAAGCCGGGCCACGCTCGAAGGGATGATGATCTCCCGGATGCGATCGATGCGAAACGCATACGGCTGCTCCGCGAGTTCGAAACCGACGAACTGAGGGGCCCCGGCGGTGGTCGTCGAGCCGGCGGGAGGGCCGGCAAGCGAAGATTCCATGCGTGGCGAATTCCTATGGACGGTCGTGTCGGTTTCGGGTTCTTCCAGCGCCGTGGATGCCCGCCCGAAAGTCTCTCCGTGGATATAGCCCCGAAACGGCCGCCGTTCAAATTTCGCCAGTCAAAAATCCTGCCAGTCTCGGCACGATCGGCATATCCGGCGCGACAGGCCCCGTCCGTGGAGCCCCGGGTGGAGCCCCGGGGATGACGTGGTTTCCATTCGTTGTGGTGATGCGTCGTATTGATCCCCCGGTTTCCACCGGGGGCTTTCCGGACGACAGGCCGCGTTAAGATGATGCCCATGAGTCTCCGACGCCTTACCGTGCTCGTCGCCGACGATTCCGCCCTCTACCGCCAGATGCTGCACAACGTGTTGCAGCGGATCCCCGGCGTCGAGGTTGTGGGCATGGCCTCGGATGGTGTCGAGGCGGTGGCCAAGGTCGTCGAACTGCGGCCCGACGTGATCACGCTCGACGTGCAGATGCCGCGGCTCGACGGCCTTGGCGTGCTGCGGGAACTCCGCGCCCGCGCGAGCCGGACGAAGGCGATCATGGTCAGCAGCCTCACGGCCGACGGCGCCCCGACCACGGTCGAGGCGCTCATGGAAGGCGCCTTCGATGTCGTGCCCAAGCCCGTCGGCGTCGATCCGCATGTCGCCCGCATCGGCATCCACGAGGCGCTCGTGGAGAAGCTGGCAACCGTCGCCGACATGCTCTTCGTTCCATCCGCGGCCAGTCGATCCGCAACGGCAGCGCCGCTGAGCGGTACGGGAAGCCGGGCCATCGACGCCATCGCGATCGGCACGTCCACCGGCGGGCCACAAGCGCTGCGGGGCGTGATTCCGGCCCTGCCCGCCGACTTGCCGGTGCCAGTGTTCGTGGTTCAGCACATGCCCGCCGGTTTCACGGCATCGCTGGCGGTCCGTCTCAACGACCTGTCACCGGTGCAGGTCGTTGAGGCCGCTCACGGCATGCAGGCGGCGGCGGGATGCGTGCATGTCGCGGCCGGGGGCTGGCATCTGACGCTCGAGCGGCGGCGCGATGCTGTTCAGTGTGTTCTCGACGCCGGTTCGCTGCGGCTCGGCTGCCGACCATCGTTCGACTCGCTGCTGGAGTCGATGGTTCCGATCTACGGTTCCAAACTGATGGCCGTGGTGATGACCGGCATGGGGCAAGACGGCCTTGCCGGCTGCCGCATGGTGAAGGCAGCGGGCGGGTACGTCATCACCCAGTCAGCCGCGGGCTGCGCGGTCTATGGGATGCCCAAGGCGGTCGCCGAGGCCGGTCTTGCCGATGCCGTCGTGCCGCTGGAGTCGATCGCCGCCACCCTCGCGGCCTGCGCCCAAGGGCCCGCCATCCGCTGACAGTATCAGCCGACTGGATCGGAGGAGGGGCTGTCTTCGGGCTTTGGTGCCGGCTTGTCGTCCGCCGGAGGCTTGCCGTCTGGCTGAGGCTCCGGAGTGTCGCCCGTCGTGTCGGGCTCTGGTTCGGCCGCGGCTGTCCGAACGGCCTCGGCGGCCCGCCGCTTCGCCCCGGCCGGGTCGAGCGTGTCGAGCGCTGCCAGGAGATTGTCGCCGTAGGGGGCGGCATCGATCGCCTCGCCGGCTTCCTTGAGCATTGTCGCGAGCTTTTTCGCATCTCCGTCGCTCTTGCCGAGCAGCGATGCCAGGCCCCCCTTGCTCGTCTTCGGATCGATGGCGTCGCCAAGCGAGTAGAGCCGCCACGCAGCCCGGCGGCACACCGACTCGCGCAGACCATCCTCCGCCGGAGCCCGGGCTGGCATGCCAGGCATCCCCGGCATGGCCGGCCGCGGCTGCATCGCCGGTCCGCCTCCACCTCCCTTGTAGACACGGCTTTCAAGAAGCTGTTTGGCATCGGCCCGATCAATTTCGAGCGCCGCGATCGCAAGCTTCTTGATCGCAGCCACGGTTTTCGGACCATCGACGCCGGCATCTGGGCCGGCGGTTCGGCCCAGGGCCATCGCCGCCCGCACCCGCACGTCGATCGGCCATGAGGCGTCATCGATCGTCGTGGTGAGGATCGTGGCCATCTCGGGCGTCGTCGGGTTCATCACCTGCGGGAGCATCGAGAGGCCGCGGGATGCCATCCATGCCACATCGACAGGCCGGGTCGCCCCCGGCTTCTTTTCACCGGGCGCGACCGGGGAGGTGAGCAGTCCGCTGAGCACCCGCACGACGGTTTCCTTGACCGTCTTGGCTGGGTCGCCGGTCAAACGATTGAGGGCGGTTGCGTGATTCGCGATGCCCATCATCGCGGCCGCCCGTGGGCCCGGCGCGAGCGAGGCATCCAGGGCCGCCTCGGCGAGCGTTTCCAGTGCCGGAGTCCAGGGGAGGCGTCCTTTATCGACGAGGTCGGCGACGAGCATCATCGCCTGCACCCGGACGATCGGATCGACCTTCGCGTTGCGGGCCAGCTCTCCCATTTTGTCGCAGACCAGCTGGCAGGCCTCCGTGAAGGCCGCGTCGTTGCCGATGACAAGCAGGATTCGGTCGCGGATTTTTTTCCGCGTGTCGTCGAGCGTCGCGCGATTGGCATCGCTCTCGAGCTGGGAGAGGGTCGATTGTTCGAGGAAGGCCCGTGCCTCGTCGGTGAGGGGGCCGGTCCCCTTGAGGGCGGTCACCACATCCTTGAACTGCTGCGAGGCTTCGAGTGTTTTCCAACTGGGCGACTCCTCGGCCTGGTCCTGCCCTCGGGCCCCTGTCGGCCACGCGGCCGACCAGCAAGCCAGGAACGCGAGCATCACGATCGCATGTCCGCAGGCCATGCGTCGGGCAAAAGCGGCACGATGATGAAAGGGGTGCGAGGCCATTCCTAGAATCCTGGGAACCCTGGCTGCGGGCGGTTTGGCCCAGCCCCGCCTGCCGGCTCGCCGAGCAGTTCGGCGGAGAGGGTGGTGGCGTATCGCATGAACTGTTCTTCGGAACCGACGACGGTCGCCCGGGCCATCTCGCCATCCTCGCCGACGACGAGAACTTCGAAAGGCTCCTGCGGTGGGGCTCGCTTGCCGCCTCGGCGAGCTGCCGGCTGGTCTCCGGCGGCCTGCGGCGGCTGATTTTGCTTTCCGACAAAATCGATCAGCACACCGACGGGGATCGACTCGGCCTGGGGTTCCTTTTTCTTGCCCGGCTTCGTGGGCTTCCGATCGTCCTCTGCATCGTCCACCGGTCGGCGCACGGAGATCATGCCGCCTGTTCCCAGGACCATGCTGTGCAGCGAGTAGTTGCCCGTCTTGTCGTTGGGCCACAAGACGAGCACTTCCACGGTGTCTCGCTTCTGTTCCTTCGGCGTGAGCCGTGCGAGGAAGCTCATCGGCGATGGAATGGCCACTGGTTTTGTCTCGTTGCTCGACGGCGAGGGGAGTTTCATCGCCGTGGCGAGATCCGGTTCGGCGAGGTGCTGGGCGGGAACGCGGAGGTTTGGGTTCCACACAGAAAGCCGAACGCGGTACTGATATCGGCGCCCCGATGCGACTCCCGTGTCCACGAATCGGAAGATGCGATACTCCAGCCGTCGAGCCTTTTCCGCTTGAGCCTGTGCGAGAGGATCGATTCCCGCTCCGGGCCGTGTGGGATCATCGAATCCAGGGGGCACTGCTCCCCCTTCCGTCGGCCTGCCTGGGCCGATCCCCAGCGGGCTTCCTCCGGGCATGCCGGGCATTCCCGGGCGGGCGAGTTGCGATGCCTGCGCCTCCTCGAGCCTGCGCTTCCACTCGGCGGCAGCCCAGGGGTGGATGGCCTCCGCGCCCCACGGCTCCATGGCCAGTTGAGGCAGGGGCCATGCATAGGTCGCGTCGGCTAGGCCTGGCTGCTCGGCCGGGGCGAGGAAGAATTCCGCAGGGAGCGCGTCTGGCTGCGTGCCGGCCCACTCGGTCTGCATGCTCTTGGCCGCCGTCTTGAGATTGATCCGCTCCCATTTCTTCTCGGCTGGGCTGTTCGTCACGTCGGCCCGCTCCACGAGAAAATCGGACCAGAGCGGCGAATCACGATTGGGATCGCGAAAGCTCGCCGACTGAAAACGCTCGATGTATTCGTCGGTCTGCTTGGCATAGGGAATCAAACCGGTGACGACGACATACGGCACGATCGTTGCCGGCGGCACGCTCTCCGCCGGATCCAGTTTGTCCGCCGGGTTCGGGCCGATCCCGCTAAGTGGATCGGCCGGTTGCGCCGGTCGAAACCGCGGCTTCTGGTCTCGGCCTCCGGGGTTCGCAGGATCGACCGGCCTGGCGAGGACGGCGATGCCGCCCACCGCCTGGAGGTCTTCGACCGCGAATATGTCGGGCCGCGACCGTCGGGCGCGATCCTCGAAGAGTGGCCGGCTCAGGATCGGCTTGCGAGGATTCTGGTCGCCCGGCGACTTCCATGCGGCGAAGGTTCCGGGCAGGTCGGAGGATTGGACGAGTTTGTCTTTCGGCGGGTTTGGCTCCTTGTCGATGTGGGTCAGCGCCTCCTGCGACTGCGACACGATCTTGTCCGGTTTTATGGCGTCGGCTGCGACATCGCTGCGGATCGACGAGATGCCGATCCAGGCAAGCCAGAGGGCCAGGAGGGCCACGATGCCGACGACGATCTTCTCACCGTGCGCGAGAAGCCCCGCGACGATGGAATCCTTTGACATGCTCGGTGCGGCGATTTTCATGGCTAGTCCGTGGCTTCGGGGGCGGCTGCGGGATCCCCGGCTCCCAGAAGGGTGCGGTCAGGTGGCATGGCGATGGCGAGCGTGCCCCGCAGTTCGACCTGCACATCATGCCGCCGAGGACGTTCGCCCTCAGGAACCGTTGCGCCCGGTTGAAAACCTTGGGGAGCCAAACCGATGTTCCGGCCGGAAGACGCATTGGGATTGATACGAACCTGCCGCGTGTCGATCGGTATGGGCGCTGAAGCGAGTTCGAGCATCAGGGCGTCGAGAGATCGCTGGTCGATCGTGAGCCGGAGCACGAACGGCATGAGCCGCACCATCTTCGACTGCGGGGCCTGCGACAGTTCGGAGGCCGTCAGTGGCTTTCCCTCGAGATCCACGTAGACCCATTGCTTGAGTGCGTCGTCGGGAGAAACCTCCGGACCATCCATGCCGGGTTCGCCCGCCGGCATTCCGGGTTGCATGCCAGGGCCCAAGCCCCCAGGCATGCCGGGAGCCCTCGCCCCTCCGCCGGAGAACCGCGGATGGGGCGGTCGAGGCACAGCACCCCGCGAACGGTCTGGATCGGGTCCCATCATGTCGAACGGCGCCATGCCCCCCGCGCCAGCGGATGGCTGGATTCTCAAAATTCGAGTGCCGTTGCTCGCCCCCGGGTCGTCCTCGGCCGCCGGATATCCGACCATCACTTCGGAAACGAGCGGGATCGGAATAGTGGAGGGATTGGAGCCCGCCGCATTGATTTTCGCGATGGCGTCGCAGAGCACGCCGTACATCCAGAGTTCTTCTTGGGCCATCACCACCTGCATGGTGGATGGCGTCTCTTCCCAGTCGAAGGAGGCGTAGAGCCGCCGCTGGTCCTCGGCGCTCCACGTGACCAGTGGCTTGGGCTGGTCGTCCTTGGCCCCGCCGGTGCCGGGGCCGCCGGGACGAGCCAATCCGCCGGCCGCCGCCGCCTCCGTCATCAAATCAGCCACTCCCATCCGGGCCGGGATCTGCCGCACCACCTGCCGGATGCCGTTTTGGTAGCGCTCGAGCAAGGCGCGTGGGAGCGAACCATCGGGCTTGAGATCCGAAGCCCTCTTCACGAAGTCGGGCCCGAGGGAGGCAGGCCACTGGCGGATCTTCTGCTGGTCGCTCCAGAGCGCGGTCCACACCGTCAGTGTTTCTTCATTGATCCCCTGGACATTTTCCTGGATTTTTTTTCGCCATTTTTCGTTCGGGTGCGATTTGTTTTTGCCCGTCGTGATCGCCGTGAGGCTCTGGAGTTTGCGCTCGATCTTTTTTCGTTGATCCACGATCCGGCCGGACATTCCCGATCGCGCCGCAAAAAGGAGTGGCACGAGGATCAAGGGAACGGCCACCGCAAGGATCCAGAAATGGATTTTTGCGAGGGTGTTGGCGTAGGGGCGAAGGGAGTCGGGGATTTGAACCATACGCGTGCGAGGATCAGTCGCCTCCTCCTGCCGGTGCGGCTGCGGCCGATTCTTCAGCGGCCTGCGGTTCGGGGGCGCCGGGAGTTTTGGGCTGCCAGACGAACTGCACGACGAAGTCGTACCGACGCAGCGTGATCATGGTGTCCCTCTGAGTGTCCTCGTCGGGTGTCGCCGCTCCACGGCCGCCGCCCCGGGGAAGCGGTCCAGGCCCGATGCCCGGGGCCGTGGCGGCCCCTCCCACCTCGACTCGACTTTCATCGACGATTTGCATGGTCCGCACCGGCGACGATGCCACGATCACCGGGTAAGCGATGCCCAGTTCGGCGACCGGCACCATCTCTCCCGCCCGCGGGCCGCCCGACACCAACACCTGATCTCCCTTGCCAAGCAGGTTCTTGATCAGCGTAGACCTCAGAAACTGCGCCGACTCATCGGGACTATGGTGGGGTTCGTTGTGGAAGTGATGGCCTGCCAATTCAACGACCCAGCCGCCGCCTTGAGGCCCCTTTTCGACAGGTGCTGGCTCGCCACTCGCTTCGCCGCCGGCCTCGCCGGCCGGTTCGGCCGCTGCCTCGCCGGACTCGCTCTGTTTCTCCCCGTCTTCGCTCCCGTCAGTCTTCTCCGACTCGGCATCCCCCTCCGCTTCGATCGCTGCGGCTTCGGCAGGGTTCGTCTGCTCCCATTGCTTCTTCACACTCGTGAACCATGTCGCCAGGTCGGGCACATACTGGCAATCCAGTCGCTCGATATAGAGTTCGCGGCGTTCCGAGATCGGCTTTGGGCCATCCTTGCCGGCCTGGGTGTCGTGGGGGAGCAGCGACTCTAGGGCCCGCAGCAGGTCGAGCGACTGGAATCGGCGGCTTTCCACGGCCAAGAGGTAGTCCTGCCTCGCGATCGCCTCCTTTTGCTGCTGCTCGACCGTTCCGAGCGAATCGGCGGCCGCCTTCGATCGGCTGACGGCCTGATCGGCCTGCCGGAAGGCGTCCGCATAGAGCTTCGCATCAAACGTCGAAAGGGCGATGAACGCCCCGATGAACGCCACGACGGCCGAGAGCAAGAGGCCGATCAATGCCGCGGCCGCCCAGGGCTTCTTGGAATCGATGATCCGCTCGGTCACGATCCGTCGGGGAAGCAGGCTGGTCTTGATTCCGCCCGCTCCGACGGCCTGCACGGCCAGCCCGTAGGCGGTGCCGAAGGCGAGTCGGTTCTCGCGGTAGGCGGGCTTCTCCATCGCCTCGTCGGCCTCGAGGTTTCGGAACACCTCGAGCCGTTTCACGGGAAGCCCGAGCTGCTTTCCGATGAAGTCGCTCAAGCCGCGCATTCCTGCGGCGTTGCCCAGCATGTAGACGGTGCCGATCTCGGCGGTGCGGTCGGTACTCGTGAAGTAGCTCAGCGACCGCTGCATCTCCACCGCGAATTCGTCGAACACCGGCCGCATGGCGGTGTAGATCGCCTTGGGGTCCTCGCTGCGGACGGCGTTGCGCTTCACCTCCTCGGCCCGTGCGAACGTCAGTTTCTGATCCTTCACGACCGCCTTGGTGAAGCTGTTGCCGCCGATCGAGATGCTTCGCTGCCAGATTTTCAGTCCGTTGGTCACCACGAGATCGGTCGAATCGACGCCCATCGAGACCAGGGCGATGGAGGGGGGCGGATTTTCAGGATCGATCTCGGCCGGATCGGGCAGCAGATCGAACATGACGAGATTCGAGAGGGCGACGGGGGAGAGCTGCAGGATGTCCACGTCGATCCCGGCCTCGATCAGCGGCGCGAGCGACTTGTCCACCTGCTCGCTCTTCATGGCGAAGATCGCCACCTCGGCATCGATGACGAATCCGCTCTCCTCGATTCCCCCGGCGAGCCGCTGCCAATCCCAGACGACCTGTTCAAGCGGAAAGGGAATCTGCTGCCGCGCCTCGTACTTGACGATGTCGGGGATCTTCTTGGCCTCGATCGGCGGCAGCTTGATGAACTTCGACAGTCCGAGCTGACCAGGCACGGAGATGGCCACCGTGTCGCGAGCGAGGTTGTGGCGGCCGGTGAACTCGGACAGCGCGTTGCGGACTAGTTCGACCGGATCGGCGTCGGGCTGCGAGAGGAAGGTCGGATACTCGATGTAGTCGAACGTATCGACCACGAGCTTCCGCGCGGTCTCGCTCCGGCGGCACCGCAGGGCCTTGAGCGCCGCCTTGCCGATGTCGATTCCCCATACGTAGGGAGAGCGGGCCATGCAATGATTCCGAAATTGCGAAAACCGTTCGCCACCAACACTTTACGAACGTGTTTTCCAGGGTGTCAAACCACCTCGCGCCTGAGCCGCGACGCCGCCGCGCCGGCGGGTACACTCTGGCTCTCGTATGGAGGTCGCCCGGCACATCACGGTTTTCCTTCCCTGCCACTCGCTGGGCGACTTTCCCACGTGGCTGGAGGAGCACGAGGCCGACGATCTGCTCACGGCATGGACCGCCGCCTGGCACCCCGGCCTCATCGCCGCGGTGGGTCGGATGCCCGAGTGGGCGAGCATCGACATGCCGCCCGTCGGCGATCTGCCGTCGATCGGCATCGTGCCGGCCTCGTTCGACGAGCGATTCGCCACACAGGCCGATTCCACGATGCTCTTTGGCTCGCATTGGGTGCGTGGCGTGAGTGGCCGCGAGGCCATCGTCGCGGCCGCCCGGGGTGCCGAGGGCGTTGCGTGGGGGCCGGAGGCGGAAGCCTGGGCTGCCGATTTTCATGCGCTCGGTCTGGCGTGGCTATTGGCCGAGCTGCTCGCCCGCCGCATGAGGTCGCAGACGAGCCTCGAGTCGTCCGGGTTTCCGGAGTCGGTGGTGGAGGCGTCGCGGGCGGCCGTCGCCGGCCGCAGCGAGGATGCCCGTGAGCGGCTCCGGGAATGCTTTGCGGCGCTCGAAGCCTCGAGGTCGCACTATTATCCCGTCGATGTCTGGCTGCTCGATCTCGTGCTGCTTGCGCCCTCGACGCTCGGGTCCGCGCTCGATGACGAGCTCCGCTCACCCGTGCCGATGGGCATCCTGGCACCAGGCGACGTGATCGAGCGACTGGCCGTCGTGAACCCCGCGGCGCTCGAGCGAGTGCGTCAGAAGATCGCCGACGAGTCGGTGGCGCCTGTCGGCGGACGGATCGATGCCAGTCCGCTCGATCTGTGCACGGCTGGGGAGATCGAGGCCTCGCTCGATGCCGGCATGGAGGTCTGGCGGAAGCACGCGGGCAGGGCGCCCGTGACGTTCGGCCAGATCGCCGGCGGAGCATCGGCGATCCTCCCG
>JBJTDB010000020.1:0-32928 GCA_046092145.1 Planctomycetia bacterium
TGGGCGATATAGGACTCGAACCTATGACCCCCAGCTTGTCGAGCTGGTGCTCTAACCAACTGAGCTAATCGCCCTGATTGCTCGTGAAAGAGTCTCACGTCGCATGGCACCGCAGTCAAGCGATGCCGATGCGGCGAGGCGGAATGCCCTTGTACGCCCCGTGTGGGAGCGGATACTTTCGATTTTCCAGGTCGGCATCACCCTGCGGGCCGCCTCGGCTCCCTCCCACGGATCACGTCCATGCCCAGCGTTCGTCTTCCTGATGGCGTTGTTCGAGAGTTTCCACAGGGAGCCCGTGTGGCCGATGTCGTCGCCGAAATCATGCCCGGGGCCGCCGCCGGCAAAGGCAAGAAAGGACGGCCGATCGCGGCCATCCTTGGCGGCAAGGCCGTGGGCCTCGACGCGCCGCTACCCCCCGACGGCGCGGCCGACCTCGAAGTGCTGTTCAAGGGTGACCCGCGGGCGCTGCCCGTGATGCGTCACTCCGCGGCGCACGTGATGGCGCGGGCCGTCATGCGGCTCTTCGACGGCGTCGAACTGGCCTTCGGGCCGACGGTCGGCGCCGGCTTTTATTACGACATGCGGGCCTCCACGCCGATCACCGACGAGGATCTGCCGAAGATCGAGGCCGAGATGAAGAGGATCATCGAGGCCGACGAGTCCTTCGAGCGGGTCGAAGTGCCGCGGGAGAAGGCGGTCGAGATCATCCGTGGGCTCAACCAGCCCCTGAAGGCCGAGCACATCGAGACGGGGCTGGCCGAGCACCCCACGCTCTCCTTCTACCGGCAAGGCGAGTTCGTCGATCTCTGCCGCGGGCCACACGTGCCGAGCCCGGGCTGTATCGGCGCCTTCAAGCTCACCAACATCGCCGGGGCCTACTGGAAAGGCGACGCCAACAACGCCCAGCTCCAGCGGCTCTACGGCACCGCCTGGTTCTCGCAGGAGGATCTCGACGCCCACCTGGCGGCCCTCGAGGAGGCCCGCCGCCGCGACCACCGCGTGCTCGGCAAGCAGCTCGACCTCTTCACGACCAGCCCGCTGGTCGGCTCCGGCCTCGTGCTCTGGATGCCCAAGGGGGCGGTGCTGCGGAGCACGCTTGAAAGCTTCGTCCGCGAGGAGCTGGCAGCCCGCGGCTACCAGCCCGTCTACACGCCCCACATCGGCAAGGTCGACCTCTACAAGATCTCCGGCCACTATCCGTATTACGCCGACAGCCAGTTCAAGCCGATCGTGATGAGCGAGGACGAGCAGTATCTGCTCAAGCCGATGAACTGCCCGCACCACACGATGATCTACAAGGCGCGGCCCCACAGCTACAAGGATCTGCCGCTGCGGCTGGCGGAGTTCGGCACCGTCTACCGCTATGAGCAGTCGGGTGAACTCGGCGGGATGACCCGCGTCCGCGGCTTCACGCAGGACGACGCCCACATCTTCTGCATGCCCGAGCAGGTGGAGCAGGAGGTCGAGGGCTGCATCGACTTCACGCTGAAGGTGCTCGAGAGCCTCGCCTTCGACAACTTCCGGGTGCGGCTGGGCTTCCGCGATCCCGCGAGCGATAAATATGTCGGCCCGCCCGAGCGGTGGGACGAGGCCGAGGCGGCTATCGAGCGGGTGGCCCGTCGCATGAACCGGCCGGGCTGCGAGCCGGAGCCGGGCGAGGCGGCCTTCTACGGTCCGAAGATCGACTTCGTGGTCAACGACTCGCTCGGCCGCGAGTGGCAGCTCGGCACGGTGCAGCTCGACTACAACCTGCCGAGCAAGGAACGCTTCGACCTCGACTACATCGGCGCCGACAACGCCAAGCATCAGCCCGTGATGATCCACCGGGCGCCCCTGGGCAGCATGGAGCGGTTCGTCGGGGTGCTGATCGAGCACTTCGCCGGCGCGTTCCCGCTATGGCTGGCCCCGGAGCAGGTGCGGGTGATCCCGGTGAGCGAGAAGAGCGAATCCTACGCGCGGCAGGTGCAGGCGAGGCTGGAGGCCGCCGGGCTCCGCACGGGGATCGATCTGGCCGCCGAAAAACTCGGTGCGAAGATCCGCACGGCCCAGCTCGAACTGATTCCGATGATGATCGTCTGCGGCCCTCGGGACGAGGCGGCCGGCACGGTCAGCCTCCGCGACCGGCTCGATGGCGACCTGGGCGCGATGAGCCTCGATGCCGCGGTCGAACGGCTCCGCGATGAGAACGCCCGCCGCGCCGTTCGCCACAAGCCCAAGCCGCTCGTGCTTCCCGGTGAGCAGGCGACCGGTGACGAGTATTGACGGAGCCATGCCCCGCTTCGTGATGCTCGAACATACCGGCGCCCCCGACGACCCCGCGGGCCGGCATATCGACCTGCTGCTCGAAGACGGGGAAGCATGCCGGACCTGGCGGCTCCTCGCATTGCCCGAGCCCGGGGCCGCCCCCGTGGCCGGCCTCGAGCTCCCTCGGCACCGCCTGGCATGGCTCGACATCCTTGATGGAGAGGTTTCGGGAGGCCGGGGCCATGCCCGTCGGATCGATGCCGGCACGTTCGAGCCGCTCTCCCTCGATGCCGGCTCGCCTGGAACGGCGACGAGCCTGGTGCTGCGGGTCGCGGGCCTCCGGATCGCCGGGCGTCTCCGGCTCGAGGCCGTGGGCGAGGGCTGGGCGGTGAGTTTGTCCTGAGCCGTCGTATGATGATGGGCCCCCTCGGAGGATCCGCATGAAGCCGCGTGAAGTGCTCGCGATGTGCCGCGAGAAGGAAGTGAAGGCCGTCGACCTGCGGTTCACCGACTTTCTGGGAGCGTGGCAGCATCTCACCATCCCCGTGGGCAAGCTCGAGGAGGAGACCTTCGAGGCGGGCATCGGGTTCGACGGCTCCAGCATTCGGGGCTGGCAGGCGGTCAACGAGAGCGACATGCTGCTCGTGCCCGTGCCCGACACGGCATTCGTCGATCCCTTCACGCAGATCCCGACGCTCGCGATGATCTGCATGATCCAGGATCCGATCACCCGCGAGGACTACACCCGCGATCCCAGGAACATCGCCCGCAAGGCGGTGAATTATCTCAAGTCGACCGGCATCGCCGACACCTGCTTCATCGGACCCGAGGCCGAGTTCTTCGTCTTCGACGATATCCGCTTCGACCAGAACGCCCACGAGGGCTACTACCACATCGACTCCTCCGAGGCGGAGTGGAACCGCGGACGTGGGGGCTCGCCGAACCTCGGCTACACGCTCCGCCACAAGGAGGGCTACGCCCCATGCCCGCCTGCGGACCAGATGATGGATCTCCGCAACGAGATGATGCTCACGATGATCCACTGCGGGATCGACGTCGAAGCCCAGCATCATGAGGTGGCGACGGCCGGGCAGTGCGAGATCGACATGCGGTTCCAGGAACTCGTCCGCATGGCCGACCAGATGTGTCTCTACAAGCACATCGTGCGGAACGTCGCCCGGCGGCACGGCCGGACGGCCACGTTCATGCCCAAGCCCGTCTTCGGCGATGCCGGCTCCGGCATGCACACGCACCTGTCGCTCTGGAAGGAGGGCACCCCGCTCTTCGGCGGCTCCGGCTACGCCGGCCTCTCGGAGATGGCGATGCACGCCCTCGGGGGTATTCTCCGGCACGCCCCGGCACTCCTGGCGATCACCAATCCCACCACCAACAGCTACAAGCGGCTCGTGCCCGGCTACGAGGCTCCGGTCAACCTCGCCTACTCGCAGAGGAATCGTTCGGCGAGCTGCCGGATTCCGATGTACTCGGCCAACCCGAAGACCAAGCGGATCGAGTTCCGATGCCCCGACCCGACCTGCAACCCCTACCTCGGATTCGCCGCGATCCTGCTCGCGGCGATCGACGGCATCCAGAACAAGCTCAGCCCGGGCGAACCGCTCGACCGCGACATCTACGACATGCCGCCGGAGGAGCTGGCGAACGTTCCGCGGACGCCCGGCTCGCTCGAGCAGTCGCTCGACGCGCTCGAGCGGGATCACGACTTCCTGCTGCGGGGCGATGTCTTCACCGACGATGTCATCGCCACCTGGCTCTCGTTCAAGCGGGAGAGGGAAGTCGAGCCCATGCGGCTGCGGCCGCATCCGTATGAATTCTGCCTCTATTTCGACGCTTAGTGATGTGACTCCACGAGAATCAGGAAGACCTGCACCATGTCAGACGAAGCCACCGCCGGATCGCCCGCCTCCCCCAAGCCCAGCGCCGTGGAGGTCGCCAAGACCGCCAGCAACTATCTCCGAGGCGACATCGCCAAGGAACTCGCCGACGGCGCCCCGGGCTTCGGCAAGGGATCGGTGCAGCTGCTCAAAAACCACGGCACCTACCAGCAGGACGACCGCGAGACCCGCAAGTCCGTGGACGGGAAAAAGAGCGAGCGGCAGATCTCGTTCATGATCCGCACCTGCGTGCCGGGCGGAAAGCTCACCGCCGAGCAGCTCCTCGCCGCGATCGACATGGGAGACGAGCTTGGCAACGGCACCATCCGGCTCACGACGCGACAGTCGATCCAGCATCATGGTGTCGTCAAGGGCGAACTCAAGCAGTTCATGCAGCAGGTGCATACCAACCAGATGACGACGCTCGCCGCCTGCGGCGACGTCGAGCGCAACATCATGTGCTGCCCGGCGCCGATCCATGGCAATACCGTCCGTGACGAGATGCAGGCCAAGCTCGACGAGCTCGCGAAGCACCTCGCCCCGCGGACGCGGGCCTACTACGAGATCTGGCTCACCGATCCCGACACCGGCGAGAAGACGCTCGCGGGCGGCACGGCGAAGGAGGCGGTGATCGAGCCGATCTACGGCCCGACCTACCTGCCGCGGAAATTCAAGACGGCGTTTGCCCTCCCCGAAGACAACTGCACCGACATCTACGCCAACGACCTCGGATTCCTGGTGGTGCACGAAAACGGAAAAATTCTCGGCTACAACGTGCTCGCCGGCGGCGGCATGGGAGTCACGCCGAGCGCCGCCAAGACGTTTCCCGCGCTGGCGAAGCGATTGGGATTCGTTCCGCCCGAAGATGTGCTCGGCATCGCCGAGGCGATCATCAAGGTGCAGAGGGACTTCGGCAACCGCTCCGACCGGAAGGTGGCCCGGCTCAAGTACACGATCCACACCATGGGCCTGGAGGCCTTCCGGGCGAAGGTGGAGGAATACTTCGGCAAGCCGCTCGCCCCCTGCCATCCCGCCGACGTCCACGGGTTCGACGATCACATCGGCTGGTTCGAGCAGGGCGACGGCCGATACTTCTACGGCTTCAACGTGGAAAACGGACGTGTCCACGACACGGGCGACTTCCGGCTCAAGACGGCCCTGCGGCGGATCCTCCGCGAGATCAAGCCGGGCGTGCGGATCACGGCCCACCAGAGCCTGCTCTTCACCGACCTTGCCATCACCGACCGTGAGCGGATCGCCGAGATCCTGCACGCGCATGGCGTGAAGACCTCGGAGGAGATCTCGACCGTGCGCCGCTGGAGCATGGCCTGCGTGGCCCTGCCGACCTGCGGCCTGGCCGTCGCGGAAAGCGAACGGGTGCTCCCAGGGCTCATCGACTCACTCGAACCGGAAGTGGCGAGGCTCGGCCTGTCGAACGACGCCTTCACGCTCCGCATGACGGGCTGCCCGAACGCGTGCGCCCGCCCCTACAACTCCGACATCGGCATCGTGGGCCGCACGCTCGGGAAATACACGATCTTCCTCGGCGGCCGCCTCCTCGGCGACCGGCTCAACGTGCAATACAAGGATGTCGTGCCCTTCGAGGAGTTGGCAAAGGAGATCACGGCCGTGCTCGCCTGCTACAGGGCGGAGCGGCACACCGGCGAGACGCTCGGCGACTTCTGCCACCGCAAGGGTGTCGATGGCGTTCGCACCTGGGCCGACGAATGGCTCGCAGGCGCCCGCGGACACGGGTGATCGGGTGGCTCAGGCCGGCACGTCGTCCCACATGGGGAGCCAGAGCGGAAGGCGTGGAAAGAGCTGCGAGGCCAGCTTCTGCGCCATCTGCGTCGATGGGGTGAGCCGACCGGCGGCAGCCGCTTCCAGCGGATCGCATTGGTTGAGCACGAGCCGGGCAAGCTCTTCGTCGGAGAGCCGCAGGTAACTGCGCCCCACACGGCCGGCATGCACCGTCGCCGTGCCGTCGGCCACGATGATCGAGCCGCGGAACCCGGGGGCGTCGAGGCCAAGCTCCACCGTTTCGCGGATGCCAGCCTCGGCCACGCGAGCCGCGACCGACGGGGCCACGGCCGTGAGCAGCTCCAATGGCTTGAACACCTTGGCGACGATCATCCGATCGCCGGGATTCACGTCGGACGAGCCGCCCGCCACCGCCGCATGCAGCGGGTCGGACGCACTCGATTCATACACGATCGACTGCCGGTCGTTCTCGATGGCCTCGGCGCAGATGCGGGCGAGAATTTCGCGATCGAGACCCGGAAACTCAGGATCGGCCAAGACTTCGAGCACCCGATTGCCCGACTGGATCGCGTAGCCAACGATACGGGCCGTCGTCTCGTGAAGATCGTAGCGGTCTTGGCCGACAAGCGCGACGAGGATCGAGTCGAAGGCGGCGCGGCTCACGAGCCAGCGGGAGTAGTTTTCGCTCCGATCCTGCGGCCCGATGAACCGAGCGGCGTTCTGCCGGTAGATGCGGAGGATCGCCGGCAGCTCGACATGCCGCCACTGCCGCATCGTCACCGCCTCGCCGTCGCGCTGCGGCTCATCCAAAAGACGGGCCAGGATCTCGGTGGGACGGCCCGGTGTGGCGCAATCACGGCCAAGCACGCTCCAGCCGAGTTCATGAAACGACGGCGCGACCCGTGTTCGCGAGAAGGCGACGCACGCCCCGATCTCCCGCATCCGATCCTCGGCCGTGCGGACCAACTGCTGCCCGTGGCCGGCCCCGCGGCACTCCGGAAGCACGGCAAGCCGATCGATCACGGCGGCCTGGATGGACGCGCCGGCCAGAAACACCGGTCGCGGCGAGACCTCGACATGGCCGACGATCCGTCCGGCGAGCCGGGCCACGAGGCGGTTGGCGGAGTCGTGGTCGGGGTGATCGACGGCGGCATGGAATTCGGCCCGGGAGGGGGGCTGCGGCAGGCCGGAAAGCAGCTGCAAGACCTCGCTCTGGTCGCCGGCCCGGGCCGGGGCCACATGGCTCTGCTCCAGGATCCACGCCGGGGGCTTCCACGGGGGAGCGGGCTGATGCGGCAGGTGGACGACCGCCTCCCGCTTCGGCTTTTTCAGCAGCGGCCGGCGGCTGAGAACCGTGCCGGCGGGGCGGATTTCGACGGTGTGGACCGCCGTGGCCGACGGCTTCCTTCGGGCAACCTTCTTGGCCTTCGTCGCCGATTTCGGGCGAACGGCGGTCGCCGTCCGCGTGGCAACGTGGCCTGAGCTGGGGGTGCGGGAACGAACAGCCCGGGACGAACGCATAAAGTCTCCTCTCCCTGGAGCGCCAAACACCATTCCGTTGGCGGAAAAGATATGCGGAGGGTCAGCCCGTTTCCAGTAGGAGGAACTTTTTCAGTGTCTTTTCCGGGAAAAAACACCATGGATGCGTCCGCGATGCGAGCACGGTTCGGGCCCGCATCGCCTGCGCCAGCGGCCCGACGCGGGCGAGCAGGTCGTCGCGGAGCGGCCGCGTGTGCGTCGCCAGACGGGCGTTGGCGGCGCGAATCTCCCGGCATCGCCGCTTGGCGAGCGTGACGGTGGGGTGCGTGTCGATCCAGCGACGCTTCTCCGAGACCAGGTCGCGCACCTCCTGCGGCTGGGCCTCCGGGGGCAAAAGATGCCGCTCCGGATGAAACTCGAGATCGCGGAGCATCCTGTGCACCTCCGCCAGATCGGCCTCCGGATCGAATCGGTCGATGCCCTCGTACCGCCCGGCGACCGGCAGCCGCAGCGTGCCCGACACGACGGCGAACCGCGGCGGCTCGCATCCGGTGAGCCGGCGGACGATCTCGTCGGTGAGCTGATCGTAGGCCGCGCCGCCGATGCCATGCACGAATACGTCGGCGATGAGCATCCGCGCCACGAGCGTGGTGATGATGGCGCGGGGCCGCAGGCGGATGGCATGCTCCTCCATCCGTGAGAGGGCATCGACCCATTTCGAGGGGGACGTTTCGGGCGAGATGGGAAGCTCCACGCGGAGCGTTTCCATGTCGGAGATCGTGAGGGTGCCTGGCGTCGCCAGATTGGCGAAGGCGCGGCGGCGGCGAGGGTCTTCCCGAGACCAAATCCACCACGGGATCTCGAGCCAGTCGCCCTCGGAGGGATCGTCGTGCCGCACGGCGAGATCGGGCATCGGCCGCGACAGGCTCCGCTCCCGGTGGGCCGCACGATAGGCGGTCAGGCCGCCGTTGTAGGCCTCGTGCAGCAGGCGGACATTCGCCAGCAGCCAGCCGATGAAGACCATCACCGTCGGCAGCCGCACCAGCTCGCTCATCGGCAGCTCAAGCGTCTCCAGGCCATACCGCTCCTCGAGCATGTGGCGGGCCTGCGCGATCGCCAGCCCGAGGCGGTGGTTCTCCTCAGCCCGTTCGACCGCCAGCGGCCACCAGCGTCGGAGTACCGGGTCGGGCTCGAGCGGCCGCAACAGGTCGCTCGCCCGGCGGCCGAAGCTCGCGAAGCAGTCGGCATCGAGGATGCCCCGCTCCTCCCAGGCCATCTCCGGCGCCGGCAGATCGAAGGGCACCTTCTCGAAGCGGGCCTCGTCCGGAGACCCGACCGGCACGTCGATGCTCGTCCGCGCGCAGCGGTCGGTGTCGATGACGAGATTGATCGCGGTGCCGCCGAGCTGGCGTGCGTAGGCATCGAGGGCGAAGTTCTTGAGCCAGACGCCGGCATGGAACAATTCTGGCTGATGGCCTCCCATCACGATCGGCTGCGCGATCCACTCGGCCATGTTCGAGGGGCGGTGAACGTCGCGGTAGCTGCCCGAATACTCGGCGGCGACGGTGAGGATTTCGCGGCGGGTGGCGGCGATCAGCTCCCAGAGCTTCATGTCGCCGATCCGGGTGCCGAAGGCGGCGCGGAGCAGCCGGTTGTTGTCGACGAGCGTCTCGATCGATGGACCGGGCGCGTCGGCGGAGGGCGTGATCGGCGGATCGATCAGGCGGCCACCCGACGTGGCAGGCGGCTTTGGAGTGCGGCGAAAGACGGGCATGGGGGCGGTTGTGGCTCATCGGCGGCGGGCTGCTCGCCGCGGCCTTCATCCGCCGCGGTCCGCCGCTCGGCTACGTCGCGGTCACGGCGACGTGCGATGCCGCCGCCGCTTCCGCGCGATCGAGAACGTCCCGATAGTAGGCCAGACGGGTCGAGGCATCGTCCAGTGCGCCCCCGAAACTCCGCGCCAGATCGAGATAGACAAGCGGCACCGGCAGTTCGACGATCCGAAGCCCGGCCGCGGCGGCCTGCACCCACGCCTCCAGCGGCATCGCGTAGCCCGCTTCCGTGATATGCAGCCGCTCCAGCGCCCGCCGCGTGTAGGCCTTGAAGCCACAGAAGGCGTCGGTGAGTGAAAGCCCGAGCCGCGAGTTGATCTCTTTCGTGATCTCGGCGTTGATCCGACGGCGCGCGGCCGGCGGTGCCGAGTCGCCCGGGAACCGCGCCAGGTAGCGGCTCCCGCTGACGATGTCGGCATCACCGGAAGATGCCGCCGCGATGAAATCGGGAATCAGACGAGGCTGATGCTGGCCATCGCAATCGATCGTGACGAGGCCATCCCACGGGCCTGCCAGCGTGGTGGCGTAGGCGGTGGCGAGCGCCGCACCGTAGCCTCGATTGGCCTCGTGCCGGACGACGCGGATATCGTGGCGGCGGGCAAGGCGATCGGCCGTTCCATCGGTCGAGCCGTCGTCCACGACGAGCACGTCATGCGTGAAGCGAAGCACCTCGTCGAGCACGCCATCGACGTGGGCCGCTTCGTTGTAGACGGGCAGGGCGGTGAGAAAACGGCCGGCCGTGGGGCGTGGGGGCATACCCTCAAGTGTAGCGCGCAAAAAACGCCGAGCAACGCGCCGGTCAGATGCCGATCCACGGAATAATCACAGTTCTCGTGGGGCGGGGTTGCCCTGACGCTGCCCCCAACTTGGTACCAGCCGAGTTGTTAGCCATGCAGGGCCGGTAGCTGGGCATGCCTAGCTGGTCGGCCATGAAGTCCATGCTCCAACTCTCACTGGTCTGCCCGGTCGGCGGCCGTGCCTCGCGAACCTGAACGCTCTTCCGCCGACGTGGCTTTCGCCGCCTGATTCCCAGGCCTTCTTCACGGTAGAGCCGGTAGACGAGCTTCTTGTTCACGATCCACCCTTCACGTCGCAGGAGCACCCAAAGACGCTGATACCCATAGTGGACCCGGCTTGCCGCCAGGTCACGGAGTCGAACACGAAGCTCGGCCCGCTGGTTACGCCTGCTCTTGTAGCGGAAGCTCGATCGAGCGAACCCGAGCCCCCGGCAGGCCCGACGCTCGGCAACGCCGTGGACGTGGCACTGGCGGAGCAGCAGACTGCCAGCGCGCCATGAGCTGCCGGAATTCCTTGACAACGCCACAAGTTATGCCGATAGTTATAACATGACACTGGAATTGAAGATTCGCCGTGTCGGCAACTCCCTCGGCGTGATCATCCCGACCGAGGCGCTGGCTCTTTTGAACGTCCGTGAGGGCGACGTCCTCTTTCTGACCGAGGCCGCTGAAGGATCCGTACGGCTGTCGGCCCAGCGTCCGGGCTTTGCGGAAAAGGCGGCGATCGCCGACGACCTCATCCAGCGATACCGCAACGCCTTCAACGAACTCGCCAAGTAACGGGCCGGATCGATGGACGAACCGGTCTGGGTCACCGAAGAAGATTGTTTGTCTTTTCATGACAAACTGCTCGCACGGTTCGGCGGAGCGAGCGGCGTGCGGGACCCAGCGCTCCTCGCGTCTGCCCTCGCGCGTCCCCAGCACCTCTTCGCGTACGAGAAACCGACGATGTTCGACATGGCCGCCGCGTACGCACACGGCATCGTTAAGAACCATCCGTTCGTCGACGGCAACAAGCGGAGCGGTTTGCTCGCGGCAACGCTGTTCCTCGAAGCCAACGGCATCCTGTTTTCCGCGACCGAGGAAGACGCTGTCGTGCAGACGCTGGCGCTTGCCGCCGGGGCGATCGCGGCAAAGGATTTCGCCGCGTGGCTCGAGCGGGTGAGCGGACCGGCTTCGTTCTAAACTTTGTGCATATCCACTGCTTCTGAAAAATCCCACATCGAAGCGACCCCAGGTACCTGCGGTGGGAAACCGCGAATGACGAGCACGCGGATCCGTGTCCAGGACGTCGTTTTCTGGACCGAGGATGGGCGTTCGCCGGACGAGATCAAACCGTGACGTCGTCGGTGGTGCCCACGACCGAGAAAGGATAGCCCGGTCAATGGCACCTCCGCACCGGTCTTGCCGGCTGATGAGCGACTCGTGAGCCTCGGGAGGAGCGGCCCGGGCGTCCGGAGCGGGTTTGTCGAAACACCCCGCCCCCGCTGCGGTGGCGTTTTTCTCGCGTCGGCGCAGACCGCGTCCCAGTCGGCCGTTCCTGGGGCTTCGACGCCTCGCGTCCGACGCCGGTCAGAGGCTGTGGATGTCGATCACGGGTAGTTCGTCTATCCGTCCCTGAAAGATTGCCCGGTCATCATGGACCTGCACGATCTCTCCCCAGTCGATCGGCGGGCCACGGGCGGGAGAGACGGTCGGTGGTTCGAGCGGTTCGCCGAGGTGTGTCAGGGGCTGACTTCACGCGGGCGAAGCCATCCTGGCCTTCGCTCTCTCGATGCTGACTGCGCTGCGGCATCCATGCCTGCGCTTGTCATCAACGCCGGCTCTCGGGGCATGGGTAACCCCTTCCCTGCCCTGATTCAGCGAGAAAGAAGAGACTGCGTCAGACGCCGACCCATGCAAGGGGATCGGCATCCTCGCGGCTGGCGAAACAGGCGAGGCCGGGCACGCTTTCGGCGAGCCGCCGGGCGAGCACGCCCATTGAGAACCGCTCGCTGGCATGGTGGCCGACCGCGATGACGGACATGCCCGCGGCCGTCGCGGCGAGCGCGTCGTGGAGCCTGATTTCGCCCGTCACGAGTGTCGTGCAGCCGGCCGAGCGGACCATGTCCACGAGGTCGCCGCCGCTGCCGCAGATGATGCCGACACGGCCCGCCGGCCGAGTCGGGTCGCCCGCGATCTGGCAGCCTGTGATGGCGATGCTCGCGTCTGCCGCGGCCAGCGACGCCGTGAGGCTCCGCGCGAGTTCGGCGACGGTGATGCCCGCCGGTGCATCACCCGCGCGGCCGACGCCGACCGCCGGCTCGACCAGATCGGGCTGGATCGGCACGACACGGGTGAGCTGCATCGATGCGGCGAGCTGATCGTTGATGCCGCCCGCGGCAGAGTCCCACGCCGTGTGTGAACTCCAGATGGCGATGCCGGCCCCGATGAGTTCGAGGAGCACGCGGCCGGTCGCCGAGTCGTCGGTGATGCGGGCCACGGGCCTGAAGGGAAGCGGATGATGGCTGACGACCATGTCGACGCCTTCCCGCACCGCCTCGCGGGCCACTGGCTCGGTGAGCGTGAGGCAGGTCATCACGCGACCGATCGTCGTGCGGCGCGTGCCGACGAGCAGGCCGACAGCATCCCATTCCGCCGCCAGACGCAGCGGGGCGTTTCGCTCCAGCGCGGCGATGACGTCGGCAAGCGCGGCCATGGAGCGAGGATATACTCGGTGCGATCATGGAGCCAACCCGTCTCTCTGTGCCGGCCCTGTCGCTTTCCCGTGATCTGCGGAGGGCGCTTGCCCGCGCGCGGGAACTTGGCGTGCGGGGGATCGAGATCGACGGCCGGCGCGGCATCGCCGCCGAGCAGATCACGCAGACCGGCCTAAGGCAGATTCGAAAATGGCTCGACGACGAGGGGCTCGTCGTGTCGGCGGTGGCGTTTCCCACGCGGGGTGGCTATGCCGACGCCGATCGGCTCGAGGCCCGGGTCGCCGCCACGAAGTCGGCGATGCACCTGGCGCACGCCCTTGGCGCCCGGGTCGTCACCAATCACATCGGGGATATTCCACCGCCATCGACGGCCGACGACGGCGAAGATCCGGCGTGGCGGCTGCTTCTGGAGGTGCTGGCCGATCTTGGCGCATCGGGACAGCGGATCGGCGCCATGCTCTGTGCCGAGGCGGGGCGGGCGTCGCCGGCCGATCTGATGCGGATCATCGGGGCGCTTCCCGAGGGGAGCCTCCAGTGCGACCTCGTGACGGGGTCTCTGGTCGTGCATGGCCACGATCCTCGTGACGCGGTGGAGACGCTCGGGGGCCACATCGGCTTCGTGCATGTGACCGATGCCGTCGCGGGATCGTATGCGGGACGTGGCCGACCGGCTCCCCTGGGCACGGGTGAGGTCGATCTGCCTGCCGTGCTCGGTGCCCTGGAGGAGCGTGGCTACCGCGGCTGGGTCGGCCTCGAGGCCGCCGACGAGTCGGCCAGCATGGGCGAGCTTGCTGCGGCGATCAGTTTCCTGGGTGGGGGCGGCGCGTAGTTCGCTCGGGAGTGGCGGTTCGGGGCTGCCCGTGTCCCATCGCCGGACGTTCGGGTCGGCCCTCCAGGCCTCCGCTCTCTCGGATGCCGCCTGCGCTTCGCCATCCTGGCTTCGCTTGCCGGCATACGCCGGCTCCGAGACACGGGCAGCCCCCACGGATCGATCAGCGTGTGAGGAGCCCACGCGGGGAGTCTGTGTCGGTGGTAATTCGCTTTCGTCGTGATAGTCTTTTCTTCATGCATCGGGATTCAGGAATCCACCGTTGTGTGGCGTGGCTCTTGCTCATGGGCTACGGGCTCGTGGCGTCGGGATTGCCGTTGCCACTCGGCGCGGTTGCCCCTGGTGGTGCGAGTCCGGCGGCCCAAAAGCGGCTTACGGCGAAGGATCGTTCGACGCCCTTTCCCTGCATGGACAAGCCCTGCGGGTGCGCGACGGCCGAGCAGTGCTTCACACAGTGCTGCTGCAACACACCGGCCGAGACGCTTGCCTGGGCAAAGGCCCACACGGTCGATCCCGCCGTGATCGCCGCCCTGCAGCGACGGGCCGCTACGACGGATGACACGACGGCCGAAGCGCCATCGTGCTGCTTCGCAAAGACGCAGGCCAGCTGCTGCTCGGCTGCGACGGCACGCTCATGCTGTGCCGACGACGCTACGAGCGTGGCCACTGGGGACGAGCCCCTGCCGGCCGAGCAGCCGGCCGATGAGTCATCGTCGCGTCACACCGTCGTCTTGAAAGCGATGCTCGCCTGCGGCGGCATCGTGTCGCAGTGGCTTTCCATCGGCGGGGCGCCCCCGCCGATGGCCGTCGTGGCGGTGGCTTCCATCACGCCGCTTGTCGAGGCGATCCTGCCCGGCGACGACGTTGTCTCGTGCGTTCGGGCCGCGCCCGACGCGCCCCCGCCGCGCGTGACCTGAGCCGGCGTTTCGTGCGCCGCTCGAGTGCCGTTGTTTTCGCCCCGGGGCCGTCGTGGTGCCGCATCCTGCGCGCCGGCGCATGCCGAGGGCCGTCGAAGCACCCATTCATCAGGGATCATCATGTCCTTCACGCGATTCCCGCGATCTGTTCGTGGGTTCAGCCTCGTCGAGCTGCTGGTCGTGATCGCCATCATCGGCACGCTCGTCGGGCTATTGCTGCCGGCCGTGCAGAGCGCCCGTGAGGCGGCCCGCCGGATGAGCTGCAGCAGCAATCTCCGGCAATTTGGGCTGGCGATGCTCACCTACGAGAGCAGCAGGGGGGGCTTTCCGCCGACGGATCCGCGGGTCGGCAGCACGAGCGATACGGTCGGTGGATGGTCACTGCATGCGCGGCTGTTGCCCTACGCCGAGCAGGTGTCGCTGTCGGATCGATTCGACTTCACGCAGAAGGCGTTCAGCGGTTCCTGGCAGAGCCAGACACCGACCCCGTCGTTCGCCTCGCTCTTTGCGACCCCGATACCGATGCTCTTGTGCCCAAGCGATCCGGCGCCGGCCGTGAACACCGCCAACGGCTACGACTACGGCGGAAACAATTACATGGTGAGCGTCGGCAGCGCGACGGCCCCTGGTGCCGGAAAATATTATTGGAACTTCACCACGGTGACCGACGGCATCGCCTACCAAAATTCCAAGGTCAGGATGAACCAGATCACCGACGGCAGTTCGAAAACGGTGATCGCGAGTGAAGCGGTGCGGAGCATCGCATCGACGGCGTCGATGGATTCTGCCGGGGCGATCACCCTGGGCGGCGTGCCGCCGTTTCCGTATCAGTACACGCTCAACGGATCAAGCGGCTGGAGTCCGACCACCCTGCTGCCCAGCTCCAACAGCAACCCGACCACTGCCGATATCAACGCGACGCTGGCCGACTGGGGCACCATCCAGTCATGGCGTCCCGTGAATACGCCCTCGATGCGGGGCCGCGGGCTTGCCTGGGCCGCCACCACGGCGGGCAACAGCCTCACCAACGGGTTTCTGACGCCCAACAGCAAGATCCCGGACTACGTCGTGCATTCGACCGGTTTTTTTGGTCCGAAGAGCTATCACAAGGGGGGCGCGAACGTGCTCTTTGGCGATGGGCGGGTGGTCCTGCTCGGCGAGCGGATCGATCCGACGGCGCATCGTGGCCTGCACAGCATCAATGGAGGAGAGGTGGCATCCTATGACTAAGTTCATCAGCACGAGCGTCTGCCGTGTTCTGACGGCGGTCGCCCTGGTGTCGGCGGCCTTGCCGCCGCTGGCGTTGGCCCACGACACGTGGCTGCAGGCGTCGCCGCGGCTCGTGCAGCCCGACGACGTCGTGCATGTCGGCCTCTTCCTTGGCAACCACGGCAACGACCACCGCGACTTCAAGATCGCGAGCAAGGTCGGCTCGCTCGACGAGGTGCAGGTCGAGGTCGTCGGTCCCGACGGTCGGAAGACCGACCTTCGGCCCGACATGGCCGACCTGGGCTACGCGCCCAAGGAAGGCTTCTGGTCGGGGAGGTTTGTGCCGGCGGCGGAGGGGCTGCACTGCGTCGGCCACTTCCGGCAGGGCATCCGCCACGGGGCGATGGGGTTCAAGGGAGGCAAGACGTTCTTCCTGGCATCGGAGTTGCTCGACAAGCCAGGGAGGCCAGAGGTGCCGGGTGGCGGGCTCCCGGGCCCGCTTGGCCATCCGCTGGAACTGGTGATGGAAAGCCATCCCGTGCTCGGCTGCGGGCCGGGCAAGCCGATCGCCGTGAGGCTGCTCTTCAAAGGAAGACCGCTCGCCGATCAGGTCGTGTCGTTCATCCCGCGGGGAGCGACCCTCGCGGAAGGATTCGATCCCGAGCACGAACGCACGACCGATGCCGAGGGGCGGTGCAGCTACACGCCGAAGGAGGGCAACTTCGTGCTCGTCGTCACCCACCTCGTGAAGCCCGAGGAAAAGGGCGAGGGCTACGAGAAGACTGCCTATGCGGCCACGCTCGTCATCGACGTGCCCCAGCGGTGCCCGTGTTGTGAGTGACGATGTCTCGGTGTGCGAATCGCCCGGCGATCTACAATGACGGGAGAGTCATGAATCATCACGCTGCGAGTTGCATTGCATGGACAGTACGACACACCTGCTGCTCGTTCCGACCGACGGTGAGCGGCAGGTCATCGAGCGGGTGATCGGATCGGGCGGTTCCGGACGGCTGCGGATCGAGCTGTGCGGCTTTGGCCCGATCGCCGCCGCGGCCCGGACGGCCCGTTTGCTTGTGGACCTCGAGCCGGCGAGCGTGACGCTCGTCGGCATCGCCGGCGCGATCGACGACCATCTCGCTGTCGGCCATGCCTATCGCTTCGACCAGGTCGTCAGTTACGGCGTCGGCGTCGGCTCCGGCAACGACTTCCAGCAGGCTTCCTCGCTCGGCTGGTTGCAATGGCCGGGCGACCCGTCCGTCGGTCAGACCGCGGTGGGCGATCGGATCGGCCGTCGCGGTGCGACAGCGGGCCATCTGCTGCTGACGGCTTGTGCGGCCTCGGCCGGACCGGCCGACGTGGCGGTGCGTCGCCGGCTCGTTCCCGACGCCGTGGCCGAAGACATGGAGGGGTTTGGTGTCGCGCTCGCCTGCGAACTGGCACGGATTCCCTGGAGCATCATCCGAGGCATCTCGAACCGGGCCGGGGATCGCGACCATGCTCGCTGGTGCGTCGAGCCCGCCTTGGCGGCCGCGGCATCGATCGCGTTGCAATCGCTGGCGGAGGCCCCGTGACGCAGACGATCCGCCTCGGCATCTCGACCTGCCCCAACGACACATTCGCGTTTCACGGTCTGCTCACCCGAGCCGTCGATTGGCGGGGGCTCGACTTCGCCGTGGAGTTGCTCGACATCCAGCAGCTCAACGACCGGCTCCGGACGGGCCAGTTCGACGTCGCCAAGGCGAGTTTTCATGCGGCCCTGCACCTGGCCGACGAGTATCTCGTGCTGCCAAGCGGCTCGGCCCTCGGATTCGGGGTCGGCCCGTTGCTGCTGGCGGCCCGGCCCGACACGCGGCCCGGCCGCCCCGAACAGCAGACGCTGCTTCCGGGCCGCGATACGACGGCCGCGCTCCTCTTCCATCTCTTTCATCCCGACAGCACACGGGTGGAGCATGTCGTCTTCTCGGAGATCATGCCACGGCTGCAACGCGGCGAGGCCGACTTCGGCGCGTGCATCCACGAAGGTCGGTTCACGTGGCGGCAGCAGGGGCTCTTCCTGGTCGAGGACATGGGCACGCGCTGGGAGGAGGCGACGGGCGGTCCGCTGCCCTTGGGGGGCATCGTCGCCAGCCGCCGCCTGGCTCCGGAAACGATGCTGGCGGTGCAGCAGGTGATCCATGACTCGCTGCAGTGTGCCCTGGCCGATCGCGCCGCCGCTCTCCCCACGATGCGGCGGCATGCCCAGGAATTCGACGACGCCGTCCTCATGCAGCACGTCGATCTCTATGTGAACCAGTGGACGCTCGACCTGGGCGATGTCGGTCGGCAGGCCCTGGCCGACCTCTCCGCCCGCGCCGCCGCGGCGGGCATCGGGCGGGGCGGGCGGCTCACCGTATTTGGCGGCTCACGCGATCGATAGCCGTTTCCACGCGGCCACCGCGATCGCGGCCGTTTCGATCCGCAGGATGTGGGTGCCGAGGGAGACCGGTAGGAACCCGGCCGCGGTGGCGAGCTGGAACTCCTCCGGCGAAAAGCCGCCTTCGGGGCCGATGGCGGCGACGATCTCCAGAATCTCCAGACCGGGTGCCGCGATCGGCTGATCGCCGAGGGGACCGCCGCCCGGGTGGGCGATGAGCCGCAGCGACGTGGGATGACGGGCGGCGAGTTCACCGAGTGTGGCCGGTGCTGCAATCTCCATGAGCGTGTTGCGGCCGCATTGCTTGCAGGCCTCGATCACGCCCCGCTCGAGCCGTGCCCTCGCCCCGCCTGTCGCCTCGGCCACGCCCCGCTCGGTGATGAGCGGCACGAGCCTGGTCACGCCGAGTTCGGTCACTTTTTCGACGAGCCACTTCTGACGCTCACCCTTGGGCAGCGCGACGGCGAGTGTGAGCCGGATCGGGGGCGCCGGCTCCGCAGGCCGTGGCTCGCCGAGATCGAGGGTGACGGCATCCCGGCTGATCCCCGCCACCCGGGCCGGCCACTCGGTGCCGTGGCCATCGAAGACCGAGATCATGTCTCCCAGTTTTGCGCGGAGCACACGGCTGCAGTGGCGTGCTTCGTCGCCCTCGAGGATGGCCCGTCCATCCCGTGGCGGAGTGGTAAGAAAGAAGCGTTCGCTCATGGCATGGGGCGGGGCACGGGGGTCGGGCGTGGCTGGGTGTCGATCACGAGGAAAATGCCGGGTCGATTCGTCGTGACCTGAAGCGTGTCTCCTCCTACACTCCCGGTCATGGTACGCGACCGCTGGCAGTTCACCGCGCCCCCGTTCGCCGGCACGTTGGAGCCGGCCACATTCCACTGTGGCGGTCCTCAGGAGGAGGCGTTGGCGCGGCTGGAATGGCTCGTCGGGCAGCGGCAGCGGTTTGCTCTGGTGACCGGAGCGGAGGGGATGGGCAAGAGCCATCTGGCCGCGATGGCCGTGCGTCGGCTTGCCGGCCTCGGCGCCGAGACGGCGCTCCTTTCGCTGCGTGGCCTCGCGGCCGGGGAATGGATCGATCTCCTGCTGGCCCGGCTGCCGCTCGATCCTCTCTCCAGGGCCGAGCCCCTGCGCCCATGGCAGAAGCTCGAGGACCGGCTGCGTGAGAACACGCTGATGGAGCGGCCCACCGCGCTCATCGTCGACGACCTCGACCACGCGGCTGCGGACGCGATCGACGGCGTCGCGAGGATCGTCGGAGCGGGCGAGCCGCTCTACGCGAAGACCGTCGTCGTGGCCACGACGCCGCCGGCGGGCATGCACCGGATCACCGGATCGATGCGAGGCCGCGCCGCGGTGCGCGTGGAACTCGGCCCGTGGGGCGACGACGACGTGGCGGCATTCATCGCGGCGGCGCTTCGCCGCGTCGGTGGCGCGCCCGATCTCTTCTCGCCCGATGCGATCGGCACGATCACGAGGTTTGCGCGAGGCGTGCCGCGCGGCGTCTGCCAGTTGGCCCATCTCGCGACGGTCGCCGCCGAAGGCGAGGGGCTCGATCGGATCGATGCGTCGGTGATCGAGAGCGTCTGGCGGGAACTCGCCCCGATGTCGCTCGATCGCCACGCGGATGACTCGAGCTCGGGCGGCGCCGAGGCCGTCGAGCGACATGCAGCCGAGGAGCCGGCGCCACCGCACCCACGGGTGCGCGCCGTGCGGAAGCTCTGGGGCTGAGCCCTTCAGGGTGCGACCGTGCGTGTCGCGCAAAGACTGCGGGCTCCGTTCGGTCGGAGCGACACGAATGCGGCCGTCGGGCGCCCCTCATGGTGACCGGGGCGGTGACCCTGATAGAATGCGGCCTCCGATCGTGTGCCGTCGCATCGAGCAGTCTGCTTCCGTGATCATGCCGCCGACCTCCCGCACTGCCGCCACGTCCGCACCCAGGATCGTGGCCATCTCGCCCGACGATGGCTCGGCGATCGATCTGCGAAACCCCGCGATGGCGGCGTTGCTCGGTTGGCTCGTGCCCGGGCTCGGGCATCTCTATCAGGGTCGCCTGCTCAAGGGATGGCTCTTCATGGCGACACTCGTCGGTACGTTTCTCGTCGGCTGGTGGATCGGCGATGGCCGCGTCGTCTTTTGGTCGTGGCAGCCCGGGGACAAGCGGCTCGCGTTCATCGGGCAGGCTGGCATCGGCGCGGCGGCGATCCCCGCCGTCATTCAGGCCCGTCTGCTCGAAGGGAGTGGCCGGGAGCCGTTCGCGGCCATCCAGTGGTTCGCGCCGCCGGTGCGGACTCGGCAATATGTTTCCCAGCGCTATGCCGAGCGGCTGGTCGCCACGGAGCCGGCGATCGTGGCCGACGACTTCTTCGACCGACCGCCCCACAAACAATTTCGGGGCGATCAACTGGCCATCTGGCAGTTCCGGCTCGGCCGCCTCTTCGACATCGGCACGCTCTACACGATGCTCGCCGGCATGCTCAACATTCTCGTGGTCTTCGACGCGTGGGCCGGCCCCATGAGTGCCGTCGCACGCGATCGAAAGGTGTCGCAGGGCAGCGACGCCACCTCTCCCGTTCCCTCCTGATTCGCCCGATCAGGCTTCGCGCACATCTGCAGAAAAGGAATTCTTCTCATGACAGGCCTTCTCGTTTCGGCCATTCCATTCCTGCCCGTGGCCGCCTCGCTCGTCGAGGCCGTGCCCGGCGTTTTCTTCGGCCTGCCGCTGATGGCGCTTGCCAGTTTCGTCTTCGCGGCCACCCATCACGAGGATGCCGAAGAGATCCGTCTGGCCACGATCCACTGGACGGTCTGGATGGGGACGACCCTCGGCGTGGTGCTGGGCTTCGTGCTGCTGCTCGGGTGGCTTTAGCTATCCGTGGCCAATCGCGGTGGTTTCGAGGCGGCGGAGCTGGCCGCAGGCGGCGTTGATCCGCGATCCCTTCCGGCGTCGGACCTGCACGTTGACGCCCGACTCGCGCAGCGTCGCGAGGAACCGTTCGCGGGAACCAGCCGATGGCTCACGATACGGCAGGCCTTCCACGCTGTTGTAGGGGATCACGTTGACCAGCGCGGCCCTGCCGCCAAGCAGCCGCACCAGGGCGGCCGCATGCTCGGGCGAATCATTGACGCCCCCGAGGAGCACGTATTCGAATGTCAGCCGACGGCCCGACGACTCCCAGTATCGATCGGCTGCGGCCATGACGTCGGCCAGACCGATCGACTTGTTGACCGGCACGAGCTTCGTTCGCAGGGCGTCGTCGGCCGCATGCAGCGATACGGCCAGATGGTAGCCAGGGTTTTCCTCAGCGAGTCGGTCGATCGCGGCTGGCAGCCCGACGGTGGAGATCGTGATCCGCCGCTGGGAGATCCCGAGGCCATCCGGATGCTGGGCCACCGCGAGCGCCGGCAGGAGGCGGTCGAGGTTCGCCAGCGGCTCACCCATCCCCATGACCACGACATGGCTGATCCGCTCCTCCGCGGGAAGGAGCCGGGCCAGCCGAAGCAGTTGTTCGACGATCTCGCCGGTGGTGAGGTTGCGGATCACGCCATCCAGACCGCTGGCACAGAACACGCACCCCATCGCGCAGCCGACCTGCGAACTGATGCAGACGGTGCGACGGTCGCCATCGCGGAGCATGACGCACTCGATCCGGTGACCGTCGTGGAGCCCCAGCAGTAGTTTTTCGGTGCCATCCTCGGCCCGGTGGTGCCGGACGATCGTCGTGGTCCAGAGGTCGAAATCACGCTCCAGATCGGCCCGCAGCCCCTTGGGCAGGTCGGTCATGTCGGCGAACGAAGCGGCGCGACTGGCAAAGAGCCATCGGCGGATCGATGTGGCTCGCCACGCCGACTGGCCATGGGCGGCCAGCCAGGCATCCAGGGCGGCGTCGGGTTCGAGAATGTGGTGCATGGGATGGGAGGGGCCGCCTCTGGCATCGCCCTGTTCTGCGGGCTACATTTCGAGAGTCGCTCGACCAATCATACCCCCGGATGTCCGGAATCCACGGATCGCAGGCCATGAACCAGAAACGCTTCGAAGAACGCACCGCGTGGGTCTATGACGAACACGCGTTTCCCGTCTGGAATCGATCCTTCGACAGGACGGACCGGGCCGAGATGATCTCCGACGACCTGTGGGCCGGCCGCAGTATTTCCGTCCTCCTGGCCGTGCTGGTGGCGATCGGCCTCATCCTCGCCCTCGGCACGCTCGCCTTCGTCGCCTCCTGGCGGTAGCGCCCCGCCTGCTGCCTGGGCCTGGGCAAGCCCGGTCCGTTGACCGTTCCCCCCACCTGCCGGTAGTCTCTCGGGATCACACGGGGTTTGGCTCCGGCGGGGATTCCGATGCAGCAGCAGGTTGTTCCGCAGGAAATGATCACGAGGGGCGAAGCATCCGGGGCGACGGTGACGGTCCACGCCCCGGCCAAGCTCAATCTCTCTCTTGCCGTTCTCGACCGGCGTGCCGACGGCTACCACGACATCGAGTCGTTGATGGTTCCCGTGACGCTGCACGACACGCTGCATGTCACACCGACCACGGCACCGGGCATCAGGCTGCGGGTGCGACAGGGCGGACGGCTGGCGGGTCTGGGCCCCGGTTTCTCGGGCGATGTTCCGACCGACTCCACGAACCTCGTCGTCAGGGCCGCCGAGGCGCTGGCCCGCGAGGTGGGCATCGACTCTGGCCTCGAGATCGACCTGCTGAAGCAGATTCCCTCGGGCGCCGGACTGGGGGGAGGTTCGAGCGACGCGGCCGCTGCCATGCAGGCCGCCGCGGACGCCTGGCATATCGGCTGGTCGAGCGAACGTCTGGCGGCGCTTGGCGCGACGATCGGCAGCGACGTGCCATGGTTTTTCACGGGCGGCCCGGCCGTGGTCACCGGCCGCGGTGAGCGGGTCGAGCCGGTCGAGGGCATTCCGTCGCTGCCGGTGGTGATCGTGAAGCCGTCGGTCGGGCTGTCTACGGCGGCCGTCTACCGAGGATGCCAGCCCGACATCACGCGGCGCGGGGAGGCGATGCGATTGGCCATCGCGATTCGGGGAGGACTGCATGCGGCCATCCCGTTCATGCACAACGCCCTCGAGGCCCCGGCCCGGGCACTCTGCCCGGAGGTCGAGCGGCTGCTTGGCGACCTCCACCGGGCGGGCGCGGTTCATCCGATGCTCACCGGCAGTGGCAGCGCCTGTTTCGCGATCAGCCGCACGATCAGCGAGGCACGTCACATCGCCGCGCGGATGGAGTCGATGGGGTGGCAGGCGGTCTTTGCGGTTCGGCTCTGCGCGTAGTCGGGGGCCCGTCGGGGACATCATGGAAATCACCGAGGTTCGCATCAAGCTGGTGGAAAACGTGGCCGAGCGGCTGATGGCCTTCTGCTCGATCACGATCGACGGTGCCTTCGTCATCCGTGACCTGAAGCTGATCGGTGGTCCGAGCGGGCCGTTCGTGGCCATGCCGAGCCGCAAGCTCTGCACGCACTGCCGGAGTTGCGGATGCAAGAATCCGCTCCGCGCCGCCTTCTGCAATCAGTGCGGCGCGAAGATTCCCGAGAACCCGTCCCCACGGGGCGACGAGGTGAGGGTGAGACTCTACGCCGACATCGCCCACCCGATCAACGCAGCCTGCCGCGAACTGATCCAGAAGCGGGTGGTGCGTGAATACGAGGCCGAAGTCGAACGCGCCAAACAACCCGGCTACGTCTCGCGGTACGAACCGATGGGCGACGAGGAACGGCCGCGCAAATGATCGCATCGCCGGAGCGATGCAAAGCTCACGCTCGAACCAAAGCGTGGAAGTCTTTCGTGAGGCGGGCCGTGATCGGGCCCGGGGTTCCCGAGCCGATCGTGCGGCCATCGATGTCGACGACCGGGATCACCTCCGCCGCCGTGCCGGTGAGGAAGCACTCGTCGGCCGTGTAGAGATCGTGACGGGTGAGCGTGGCCTCACGGCAATCGATGCCCGCCTTCCGGGCCAGTTCCATGACGGCGTTTCGCGTGATGCCCTCGAGGATGCCGGCGTCGGGTGGGGGCGTGAGGAGCGTGCCCGAACGGACAACGAACACGTTGTCGCCCGTGCACTCCGCCACTTCGCCCTTGTGGTTGAGCATGAGGGCCTCGATGCAGCCGGCTCGCAGACCCTCCAGCTTGGCCATGATGTTGTTGAGATAGTTGAGCGACTTGATCCGGGGCGAGAGGGCGGCCGATTGCACCCGCTGCGTGGCGGCCGTCACGATCCGCAGCCCCTTCTCGTAATACTCCGCAGGATAGAGGGCGATCGTGTCGGCGATCACGATCACCTGCGGGTTCTTCGTGCGGTTGGGGTCGAGGCCGAGGCTGCCCGCGCCGCGGGTGACGACCAGGCGGATATAGCCGTCGGTCAGGGTGTTGGCGGCGAGCGTGTCGTTGACCGCCTTCGCGACCGCCTGCTTCGAGAGTGGAATCTCGAGGCAGATCGCCCGGGCACTGTCCCAGAGCCGGTCGATGTGGGCGTCGAGCCGGAAGACCCGCCCGGAATAACTCCGCAGCCCCTCGAACACGCCGTCGCCATAGAGCAGGCCGTGGTCGAACACGCTCACCCGTGCCTCGTCCTCGGGCACGAGCCGGTCGTTCATGAAGATGATCCGCGGCATGATGGGTTCCGGGCGTTTTCGCCTGGGCTTGGGGAGGTGACGTCAGGCCTCTTCGACGCGGCCTGCCGCCAGACGTACGATCCGGTCGGCCCGGCGTGCGATCGCCGTGTCGTGGGTGACGAGCACTATAGAAAGGCCATCCCGGCGGTTCAACTCGCAGATCGCGTCGAGGATGCCGGCCCCCGTGATCTCGTCGAGATTGCCGGTCGGCTCGTCGGCCAGGAGCACATGGGGCCGGCCCACGAGCGCCCGGGCGATCGCCACGCGCTGCATCTCGCCCCCCGAGAGCTGACGCGGCCGGTGCCGCAGCCGGCCGCCGAGCCCGAAGCGGTCGAGCAGCAGCCTGGCATGGTCGCGGGCCGCGGCCCCCGCCCGGATCCATTCGGCCACGCCATGGCGGACCATCAGCGGCGCGAGGACATTTTCGAGCGCCGTGAGTTCGGGCAGGAGGTGATAGGCCTGGAAGATCATCCCGATCGCCCTGTTGCGGAGACGGTCGCGCCGGGCGGAGGGAAGATCGTCGATGCGTTGCCCCTCGAGCAGCACCTCGCCGGCATCGGGAGCGTCGAGCAGCCCCATGAGGTGGAGGAGCGTGCTTTTGCCCGAGCCGCTCTGGCCGACGATCGCCACGAAGCCGCCGGCCTCCAGTTCGAAATCGACCCCGCGAAGCACCTCGAGCAGGCCGCCGCCGGAGCGGTAGCTCTTGCGGATGCCATGCACGGCGAGCAGGGGGCCGCGGTGGGACGACTCACTCATGCCGCAGGGCCTCCACGGGATGGAGCCGCGCGGCCCGCAGTGCCGGCAACACGCTCGCCGTCACCGCGATCGCGATCGCGCCCGTGATGATCCAGGCGACCGTCGCGGGATCGACGATGGTCGGGATCTTAAAAAAGTAGTAGATCGACGGGTCGAACACCCGCTGGCCGGTCCACCATTCCACGGCGGCGCGGATCCGGTTGAGATTCCAGGTGATCGCCAGGCCGAGCGCCAGGCCGGCACCGGCGCCGACGAACCCGAGGAAGAGGCCGTAGCCGAGGAACACGCCGGCGATGCCGGAGGCGCTCGCCCCGAGCGACTTGAGGATGCCGATGTCGCGGGTCTTTTCGACGACGATCATGTAGAAGATGGCCAGGATGCCGAATCCCGCCACGGCGATGATCATGAAAAGCAGGATGTTGAGCACCGCCATTTCCATGTCGACGGCCGAGAGCAGGGGGCCCTGCTTGTCGCGCCATGTCGAGACGGCGTAGAGCTCCGCGGGGAAGGCCTGCCGCAGCCGGTCGCGGACGGCGTCGAGGTCGGCGCCATCATTCAGTTTGATCTGAATCGAGTTGACGCTCGCGAGGCCCGTCTCCGGCTCGATCATGCCGCGCATCCGCTGCAGGGCCGCGATCGGCACGAAGACGAAGTTCGAGTCGTACTCGCTCATCTTGCTCTCGTAGAAATCGACGATCGTGAACGTGTCGCTGACGGCCTTGGGGGGCGTGCCGGCCGTGGGGAAGGTGATCTTCACGTCGTCGCCCGGAAGGACGAGAAACCGATCGACCCCCTTGGTGTCGCGGAAGCTCGCCAGGCCGATGCCGGGCACCACCCCGGTGAACTGCTCCGTGGCCGGATCCATCGTGCGGCCCTCCTCGGGCCTGGCGGCCGCGAAGGGATTCTGCGGTGGCTCGGCCACGACCGGCGCCGGCCCGTCGGTGGTCGCGGCGAGCACGGCATCGACCTGCGCGTCGATCGGCCGCGTCGGCTGCCCCCCCTGGGGGTCGGCGGCGCCCTGCTGCTTCTGGCGTTCCTGCCAGATTCGCTCCCGTTCCACCCGCACCCGTCGGTGGGGCCAGCCGGCCCCTTCGAGGGCCGGCCGCGTGGGGCCCGGGCCGTCCGACTGGCTGTCGAACGTGTCGTAGCCGCCGTCGCGAAGGTCGAAGGAAAGCTGCCGTCGGTTGTCGGGGTGCTGAAGATACCGGCCAAAATCGCTGACCGCCGCGTGGGTTGTCTCGTCGATGCCGATGAACATGATCTGCCGCGTCAGCCACTGGCCGCGGACCTGGAAGGAGAGCATCGCCGGAACGGCCACGGTCGGCGTCATCCCGGTGATCGAGTCGCCGGCCGCACGGCGGATCTCGTCCATGTGCCACTGCGGATCCTGGAAGCCGGAGAGCGAATGGCTCTCGAAGACGATGTCGGAGAGGATGCCATGGATCCGGGTCTGCATCTCGTGGGAGAAGCCGGCCATGACGGCGTTGACGACGATCATCGTCGCCACGCCGAGCGTCACGCTGATCACGCTGGCCAGCGCGATCCACCGGGTGCGGAGATAGCGCCAGCAGAGAAGAAGTTTGTACATCGTTCCCCGGTCGGGCCCGTGTTACTTTTCGGGGCGGTGGATGGGAAAGAGGATCACGTCGCGGATGCTCGGGGCGGCGGTGAGGAACATCACCAGCCGATCGATGCCGATGCCGAGGCCCCCGGCCGGTGGCATGCCGTGCCGCAGGGCGCGGATGAAGTCGGTGTCCATGCGGGCCATCGATTCGTCCGCCGGGAGCCCTGCCAGCTGCGTTCGAAAAAGCTCCTCCTGCAGGTCCGGGTCGTTGAGCTCGGTATAGGCGTTGGCCAGCTCCATCCCTGCGACATACAGCTCGAACCGCTCCGCGATCGAGGGATGGTCGGCCTTGCGCTTCGTGAGGGGGCAGACCGCGGCCGGATAGTCGATGACGAATACCGGCCCGGAGAGCGTCTCCTCCACGGTCGCCTCGAAGAGGTCGCTCTTCACGACGTCGGGATGGCGGCCTGCCGTCTCGATTCCGGCCTTGGCCGCTGCCGCCGCGATGCTCGCCGGATCGGTCGGATCGCATCCGGTCACCTCGCGGAGCAGGTCGTCGTAGGTCGCGCGGCGAAACGGGGGCGTGAGATCGACGGTGTGCCCCATCCATTCGAACCGCGTCGGCGTGCCGGCGGCGTTGGCCGTCTCCACCAGAATCGCCTCGGTGAGATCCATCATCGTGCGGTAGTCGCCGTAGGCCTCGTAGGCCTCGAGCATCGTGAACTCGGGATTGTGCCTCGGGCTCACGCCTTCGTTGCGATAGACGCGGCCGAGTTCGAAGACCCGCTCGAGTCCGCCGACGAGAAGCCGCTTGAGGTGAAGCTCCAGGGCGATGCGGAGCACCAGCGGCATGTCGAGCGCGTTGTGGTGGGTCGTGAACGGCCTGGCCGCGGCACCGCCGGCACTCTCCTGGAGCGTGGGCCCCTCCACCTCCACATAGCCGCGGGTGACGAGCACGCGGCGGATCGCCTCGATGATCCGGCTGCGGGCCACGAACCGCTCCCGCACCCCTTCGCCATGGATCAGATCGAGATAGCGCATCCGCTGCTTGAGTTCGGGATCGACGAGTCCATGAAACTTGTCGGGGGGAGTCTCGAGCGACTTGGTCAGGAACTCGATGCCCGAGGCGAAGACGGTGAGTTCACCGGTTTTCGAATAGCCCAGTCGGCCGTCGATGCCGATCAGGTCGCCCAGGTCGAGGCAGCCGATCACCTGCCAGGCGTCGGGGCCGACCTGCTTCTTGCCGAGCATGATCTGGATGCGGCCGGTGCGGTCGGCCAGATCGATGAACACCAGGCTGCCGGCGCTCCGCAGGAGCATGATTCGGCCGGCAACGCGGACGGTCGGGCCGCTGGTGTCGTCGGGCGATCGATCGAGCGAATCGCCCGTGGCCCGCACCTCCGCGATCGGCGACGCGCCGTCGAATCGATGCCCCCATGGATCGACCCCCAGTTCCCGAAGCCGGTCAAGCTTGTCGCGGCGGGCCTTTTCGAGTGCCGCCCCCGAGCTTTTCGGTGCATCGGCCTGGGCGGCCTGGGGAGCGGTCGGGTGGGTGGCGTCTGGGGGAGTGGGCATGTCGGCCGCGACGGGCTCCGTGGGGGCGTGGAAACGGGAAACGAGCATTGTCGGCTGCGGCGATGTTTTCGGGAAGTTCGCCCCCGGGTACAACCCGGCGGCCATGTCATTTCACTGCAGTCCGCAGCTTTTCAGCGTCGAGATCCGCACCTCCCGGTGGGTGGAGATGGTCGAGTGGTATCGCAACGTGATCGGCCTGCGGGTGCTGATTCGGGTGGTTGACGACGGCTACGCGCTTCTGGCCGCCGGTGACACGCGGCTGGCCATCATCGCGCGTCCTGAGCCGGGCGAGGCGAGCCGCCGCTGGAGCCTCGGCTTCGAGGTGGCCGATCTGGAAGAGATTCATGTCCGTCTGGCCGAAGCGGGCGTCGATGTCGTGCCGCCCCGGGTGAATCCCGAGGGCTTTCGGGAGATCGTCGTCGCCGATCCTGATGGCAACCGCCTCCGGCTCTTCGCCTGGGGGTGAGTCGCGAGGTGGCACGGCATCGCCCGCCGGCCGGTCGCCGTGTGGTACAACGCATTTCAAACCAAGGAGCGCATGTGGACGAATTCGTCGAGCCGCTGGGCATGCGGGTGCTGATTCGCAAGGACGAGAGCCGGCACACCACGCGGGGCGGGATCGTGCTGCCCGATCAGGCCGAGATTCCGACGATCACAGGCAGGGTCGTCGAGGTGAGTCTGCAGGTGGAGCGCGACGCCGACTTCCCGATCGAGAAGTACGACAAGGTGCTCTTCCACCCACGCAACTCGATCCCGGTCGATTTCGAGCAGAACAATCTGCTCTATGTGGTGCCGATCGAGGACGTGGTCGCGGTGTTTCGTCGGCACGAGGGTGGCCGGCCGCAGCGACGCGGAAAAGCGGGGCAGGGCGACGCGGACGGGTGACGGTCGCGCCTGTGCCGGATTCTCGTGCGTGAAGATGCAGGCTCAAAAGGGTACGTCGTCGTCACCCGCTTCGGCCAAGGCGTCGTTGGGATCGATGGTGTCGCCCGGTCCGCCGTGAGCCTGCCCGCTCCCGGAGAGCCGCTTGAACGAGAGGCCCTCGGCGCTCAGGAAATACTTGACCTCGCTGGCCTCATCCCGCTGCCAGCGTCGCCCGCTCAGCCGGTACGTCACCTCGATCTCGTCTCCCATGGACAGATCGTCCACCGCGTCGCAGCCATCTTTCACGAACTCGACGGGAATGAAGTTGGTGAATGTGCCCTTGGACTGTTCGAGCACTACCAGTCGCTTGCGGAATCCCTTCTGCCCGAAGGTCTTGGTCTCCTCGATCAGATGGACGACGCCGCGGACGGTCGGATCTTTCATGGTGTGGTCGCTGGTTCTCTGGGGTCGGTGGCGAGGATGTCGCCGGTTGCACGGCGTGCCGCCGCATTTCCCTACTCGATTGTGATGCCTGGTTGGGCGGTCGAGGGCCTGATTTCAGTGTACCTCGGGTCCATCAGCCGAGCGCTATCCTGAAGAGATGGATTCACCCCAACAACTCGATCCGGCTGCTCAGGCAAACCTCAAACGCGCCGATGTGGCACACTATGCGGGTCTCACACCCAAGGCAGCCAAATGAAGTCGAGACTCCGCCTTCACGAGGATCTCGCGGCCATCGTCATCGGCCTGGGGATCGTGCTGCTCGCGCTCGGCGTGACGTGGCAGGCACGGCCCGCGGACCGGCCGGGCGATCGCGACGCGCATCCCAAGGGATGGCCCACGCCACTGGCGGCCACGGCGGGCATGCCTGCCGCCTGGGCGGAGTCGCCGCTCGAGGCGTTTCGCGACAAGCAGGGCGACCTGGCGGCACGGCCGATCCTCCTCGGCGCGGCATGGATCGTGGTGATCGTCGCGGCCGGTGCGGCGCTCGGCGGGCGGAGCATCGCGGCGTGCCTGCCGGGGGCCGTCGTGCTGGCCGCACTCGCCTGCGTGGCGTTTGTGCTCGCGAGCCAGAAGGTGGTGAAGTACTACAACCTCGAATACCCGCTGTGGGCGCTCGCCGCCGGCTTGTTCGTGGGCAATGCCGTCGGCGTGCCCCGCTGGCTCGCGCCAGCGGTGATGGGCGAATTTCTCATCAAGACCGGCCTTGTGATCTTCGGGGCCGAGGTGCTCGTGAGCCGGCTGCTCGCGCTGGGGCTGCCCGGGCTCATGACGGCCTGGCTCGTGACGCCCGTCGTGCTCGTGGCGACGTATCTCTTCGGCGTGCATGTGCTGCGGATTCCGTCGCGGGCCCTGTGCATGACGCTGTCGGCCGACATGTCGGTGTGCGGCGTGTCGGCGGCGATCGCCACCGGGGCCGCCTGCCGTGCGAAGAAGGAGGAGTTGTCTCTGGCCATCGGCCTGTCGCTCTTTTTTACGGTGATCATGATGGTCGTGATGCCACCGGTGATCCGCTGGATGGGTCTCGACCCGATCCTGGCAGGAGCCTGGCTCGGCGGCACGATCGACGCGACCGGCGCCGTCGTGGCGGCGGGCGAGTCGCTCGGCAAGGAGGCGGGCGAGGTCGCAGCCACCGTGAAGATGATCCAGAACTCGATGATCGGGCTTATCGCGTTCGCTGTGGCCGTCTACTGGGCCGGCTGGGTGGACCGCGATCCGGCCGGGCCGCGCGGCACGCTCGCCGGCGAGGCCTGGCGGCGGTTTCCACGGTTCATCCTCGGGTTCCTGGCCGCCTCCCTCGTCTGCTCGTGGCTGCACTCGCTGGGACCGGAACAGGCGCTGTGGGTCGACGGCGCCACGATCGGCTTCACGTCCAAGCTGCGAGGCTGGCTGTTCTGCACCGGTTTCGTCTGCATGGGCCTGCAGACGCTCGCCCGCGAGCTTGCCCCCTTCCTCGCGAGCGGCCGCCCCGTGGTGCTCTATGTTTTGGGCCAGGCGTTGAACCTCGCGCTCACGCTCGGGATGGCGAGCCTCACGTTCGGCTGGCTCTTCCGGAAGGCGGTGGAGCCGTGAGGCAGTCCACGGTCCATCGCGACGTCGGCCGTCTGCTCGTGGGAACGGCGGCCATGGCCGTGATGTGGGGCATGATCCTGCCTCGGCTGCTCGCCGTGGGGCCGGTCGCCCGGCACGTCCGGCTCATGGAGGATCGCGGTGTCGACCCGGCTGCGATGTACTACACCGAGCTCGAGCGGCTGCCGCTGCGGCCGGAGTGGATCGAGGATCGCTTGGTGCTCTGGCCGTAGCGGCCGCACGGCGACACCGTCGCGCCTCGCGTCACAGGACCCGCCCATGCCGCTCCCCCTCGCCTTCAGCTCCAACGCCTACCTCGACGTGCCGGTCGAAGAGGCCGTCGCGCGGATCGCCCAAATCAAACTAGGCCCGGTGTGATTCGAACACACGACCAAGGGATTGTGTGTTCGGACCGCCGAACCTGATGGCAGCACGACCGAGGACTTCTTATGCCACAATGGTGTCAGCGGCCGTAGGGCTGGCATGACGCAGATCAGAGCGGCAGAAACTCGACCCGGTTGCGCATGTCCGCCGAATCCATGAGGGAAGCGATCAGCACGAGATCGTGGATCGCGGCGCCGATGGTGATCCGCAACTGATGGGCGTACACCATGCCGGTGAATTCCCGCCGGGCCTGCTGCCACGTTGCCGCCAACGACAAGAAGTCCGTGTCCTGCGTGAAAATGACGCGGCCGAGGTCCGTCGCTCGTTGCAGGAGGAACTCGTCGTCACGGTCGGCCGTGCCATCCGCTTGCGTGGTCAGCACGTCGATGCCACGCTGACGGACGCCCTCCTCGATCGCCCGTGGCACATGGTGGTCGAGATACAGACCGAGGCTCACGGCCGCCCCACGTACTTCATTTTCTCGCGCAGCAGCGAGTGCGTCTGTGCGCCTGCGATGCGGTCGACATCCGCCAGTTGCCGGGCGATGAAGGCATCAAGCGTCTCGCGATGGTCGTGGTAATACGCCAACGCGGCGTGAATCTGCCCCATCGTCAGGTACGGATGCTGTCGCTGGATATCCTCGGCGTCCCAGTGATGGGCGAGGCTGTCGAGGGCAATCTCGACGACTTTGGTGCGGGTACCTTCGAGATACGGCACGCCATCTGTGCTGAAGTCGATGTGCGGGTAGGAAACGGTCGTCAATCTCATGTTCCTTGGGAATACAACCTGCTACGTTCGCTCTTCCAGCATTCTATCACAGCGGTGGCGTCGCCCAACCAATCGGCAACACGTGCGCAACAGCGACTCTTCCGACCCTCAAAAAACAACTAGGCCCGGTGTGATTCGAACACACGACCAAGGGATTATGAGTCCCCTGCTCTCACCGCTGAGCTACGGGCCCGAAGAGATTTTTATAGGCTATTGGTGGCCACGAAAGCCACCGGGCCGATACCGTCCTCG
>JBJTDB010000021.1:0-5834 GCA_046092145.1 Planctomycetia bacterium
GCATTCCCTGCGTCAGGTGCTCGAGCGGCTCGCCCCGCTAGTCGGCTTCGAATGGACGATCCAGGTGATGAACATCACCGTGGCCGCCCTCATGACGACACCCTGGACCGCGCGGCGACTCCAGGTGCCCGAGGGCACGACGCGTGTGATCATCCCCGGTGGATGCCGTGGGCCGCTCGACGCCTTCGCCGAAGCCACGAGCGTGCCCGTGGAGCGGGGCCCCGAGGATCTCCGCTGCCTCGACGAGCACTTCGGCCAGCACTCCCGCGACCTCGCCACCTATGGCCGATACGACATCGAGATCATCGCCGAGATCAACCACGCCCCGCAGATGTCGCTGCCGACGATCCTCGCGGAGGCCCGGCGGCTGCGGGCCGAGGGGGCCGACCGGATCGATATCGGCTGCGATCCCGGCAGCGTCTGGGAGGGCGTGGCCGACGCCGTGTCGATGCTCGTGGCCGAGGGATTCGCCGTCTCGATCGACAGCTTCGAGCCGCGGGAGATCGCCGCCGCGACGCGTGCCGGCGCGTCGCTCGTCTTGTCGGTGAACTCGTCGAACGTCGCCGCCGCTGCCGACTGGGGCTGCGAGGTCGTGGTGGTGCCAGACGTGCCGGCGACCCTCGAGGGGTTCGACGATACGATCGCGCGGCTGTCGCGAGACAATGTCCCGATGCGACTCGATCCCGTGCTCGAGCCGATCGGCTTCGGCTTCGCGGAGAGCCTGGGCCGCTATCTCGACACCCGCCGCCGGTATCCCGACGCCGAGATGATGATGGGCATCGGCAACCTCACCGAACTCACCGACGTCGATTCGGCGGGCGTGAACGTGATGCTGCTCGGCTTCTGCCAGGAGACGGGCATCCGATCGGTGCTCACGACGGAGGTGATCCATTGGGCGCGGAGCAGCGTGAAGGAGTGCGCCCTCGGCCGGGCGCTCGCCTTCCATGCCGTCACGCACCGCACGCTTCCCAAGCATGTCGAACCGCGGCTGGTCACGTTGCGGTCGGGGAAGCCCAGGGAGTTCGGCGATGACGAACTCGACCGCCTCGCAACGGCGATCCGCGACCCCAACCTCCGGGTCTTCGCCGAGCGGGACGAGGTGCATCTGGTCGGCGCCGGCATGCACCTCAGCTCCCGCGACCCGTTCGCGCTCTTCGCGAAACTCGCGGAGGCCGGCCGCGACGACATCGACCCGAGCCATGCCTTCTATCTTGGCTACGAGGTGGCCAAGGCCGTGACGGCGCTGACTCTTGGCAAGGACTACCGGCAGGACCAGGCACTCGACTGGGGACACCTCACCAGGCCCGAGATTGCCCATGGTCCGTCGAAGGCTGCGGCCGAGGCGGCGAGGAAGCTCGAGGCGACCGGAATCGCTCCGCGGGCCGAGCAGCCGGAGAACCCATCATGACGATCGCGATCGCGCGACGCTGGTTCACCGCCTCGGGGGCGCTGGTGGCCGAACTCGAGACGGGCATCGCCCCGGCGACCGTTTTCGATCAGCTCTGCCGCCTGCCGCACGTGCTCTTCCTCGACAGTGCCTTGGTCGATCCTCCGGAACAGGATGACGACGGCATGCCATCGGCCCCGCGACTGGGCCGCCATTCGTTCGTCGCCGCCGATCCGATCCACTCGGTGACGCTTCCGACCGACGACCGGCCCGCGGAGCGGGTCGCCGAGGCGCTCGCCGCCGTGCGGTCGCTCTGCGCCGACCTCTCCTGCCCCACGATCCCGGGACTGCCGCCGTTCCAGGGAGGCGTGGCGGGGCTTCTCTCCTACGAGTGCGGACTGGCACGGCTCGGCCTCGCGGCACCGGCCGTCCGGGCCTCGATGGCCCCGCTTCTTTCGCTGCATGTGTATGACGTCGTCTTTGCGTTCGATCACGACAGCGGAAAGGGCTGGGCGATTTCACAGGGGGTGCCCGCGCGGGCCGCGGCCGCCCGCCGCGCCCGTGCGGACGAGCGACTCGCATCGATCCTCGCTGCATCCACGGCGACCGGTGAGACGACGCATGCCGCGAGCCACCACGCGGCCCCGGCGCCGAGCCCGATGGCCACACGGTTCTCCTACTCGCTCCCCAACCATCCGCATGTCAAGGCGACGCACTCCCGCGAATCCTATCTGCGGATGGTGGAACAGGGCATCGACTCTGTTCGTGCCGGCGACATCTTTCAGGTCAACCTCGCCCAGCACATGACCGTGTCGGCATCGGTCGATCCCGTCGGGCTCTATCGGGCGGCGCGCTCGATCAACCCTGCCCCGTTCGCCGGCTACCTCGACGCCGGCGATGTGGCGATCGCCAGCATGTCGCCCGAGCGATTCCTCCAGACGGCCCGAGGCACCGTTCGGATGCACCCGATCAAGGGCACGCGGCGGGTGACCGCCAGCCCCGAGGCCGATCTCTACGCCGCCGAGGATCTGGGGGCGAGCGAAAAAGACCGTGCCGAGAACGTGATGATCGTCGATCTCGTTCGCAACGATCTTTCCCGGGTCTGCGACCCGGCGAGCGTGCGGGTGGAGTCGCTGTGCCGCCTCGAGCGGTACCGATACGTCCAGCATCTCGTGTCGATCGTTGCCGGGAGGCTGCGGCGCGGCCTGCATGCCCTCGATGCGGTCGAGGCCGCCATCCCCGGCGGCAGCGTGACCGGCGCCCCGAAGCATCGCGCCTGCGAAATCATCTCCGACCTCGAGGGCATGGCCCGCGGGCCCTACTGCGGCTCACTCGGCTACATCGGGTTCGATGGAACGGCCGACTTCAACCTGCTGATCCGCACGCTCGTCGTGGCACCCGATGCGATCACGTTCGCCGTCGGCGGCGGGATCACCGCCCGAAGCGACCCGGCCGCCGAATACGACGAGACGCTCCACAAGGCCGAAGGGCTGCTCCGGGTCCTCGACGTGGCCCTCGCGACCCGATGCGGCCAGTTGCCTGCCGGAGGTGTCCGATGATCCTCGTCCTCGACAACCGCGACAGTTTCGTCTTCAACCTGGCACGATGTCTCCATCTGCTCGGTGGCGAGACACGCGTCGTTTCGGCCCATGCGATCGACGTGGCGGGCGTGCGATCGCTCGCGGCCGGCGCGATCGTCATCTCGCCCGGCCCTTGCGCGCCGCGCGAGGCGGGCTGCTCGGTGGACGTGGTCCGGGCCCTGCGGGGCGAGGTGCCGATCCTCGGCGTGTGTCTTGGGCATCAGGCGATTGCGGCCGCAGTCGGCGCGGCCGTCGTCCGCGGAGCCGAGCCGATCCACGGACGGGCAACCGATGTCTTTCATGACGGCACCGGGCTTTTTGCCGGCATCCCGAGCCCGATGGCGGCATGCCGCTATCACTCGCTCGTGGTCGATCCCGCGACGCTCCCACCGGACATCGCGGTGACGGCCCGCGATGCCGCCGGCACGGTCATGGCAATCGCGGACCGGGCTTCCGTCGTGCACGGCGTGCAATTCCATCCCGAATCGATCCTCACCCGCCACGGCTTCCGATTGATGGCGAATTTTCTGGAACTGGCCGGCATCCCGCATGATCCGCGGGCGGCCGAGGCCCTCGATGCCGATGTCGCCTTTCAGGCCGGTGAGGCTCCAGCCTCCCCCGAGCCTCCCATGCCGATCGTGACATTCTGATCGGGCGGGCCGATTCGCAGGATTGCCCAGACCACGGGCACCCCGTGCGCGCCGGCAATGCAGGCGATCCTCCCTGCATTCCCACCGTGAAAAAATTCACCACGTTGAAATCTCGAAAAACGGCGTGATTCCGGCGATTTCTGCCTACCGAAAACCGACTGTCCGCGAGGTTTGGCACACGGATTGCTTTCTCCCCATCGTCGGATGTTCCGACGCGGCTGGAGGTCGCGTCTTCGGGATTTCGGCACAGCGGAGGTGCTCGATTCCTTACTCACACATGAGGCGGACGATGGTTATGAATCGCATGAAGCGTTGTGGGGTGTATCTAACTGTGCTCGCGGCCGTGGCAGCAGCCATGTGGCCGAGTCTCGTGCTCGCCCAGGCGCCGACGCCTCCACCTCCGCCGACTGCGGAGGACATTCTGCCGAATCTTTGGCTCGCGGCAGACACCGTCTGGGTGCTGGTCTGCGGCATGCTCGTGTTCTTCATGAATCTCGGGTTCGGCTGCGTCGAATCGGGGTTCGCCCGTGCCAAGAACGCGGTCAATATTCTGTCGAAGAATTTCATCGTCTTCGCCGCGACCTGCATCGGCTTTTACCTGTTCGGCTGGGACATCATGTTCGGCGCCGGTGACGGGGCCTTCATAGGGAGTTCTGGCTCGTGGATGGTGGGCGGCGCTGACAACAGCCCTGCCGTGGGCGACAAGTATCAGGGCGTCTATGGCGCCATCAGTTGGGCGAGCGTGCCGCTGTGGGCCAAGTTCTTCTTCCAGCTCGTGTTCGCCGGAACCGCCGCGACGATCGTGTCGGGGGCCGTTGCCGAGCGGATCAAGTATCACACCTTCGTCATGTTCAGCTTTCTCATGGCCTTGGTGATCTACCCGGTCACGGGACACTGGATCTGGGGCTTCGGCTGGCTGGCCAAGGATTGGAATTTCTGGGACTTCGCCGGATGCACGGCCGTGCATTCCGTCGGCGGCTGGGCGGCGCTCACGGGCGCGGCGATCCTCGGGCCCCGGATCGGCAAGTACTCCGCCGACGGCAGGGTTCAGGCGATTCCCGGTCACAACATGACGGCCGCCTTCATCGGTTGCCTCGTGCTCTGGTTCGGATGGTTCGGGTTCAATCCCGGCTCGACGTTCGGCGTGGCGGGAGACGGCGGTCGGCTCGCCGCCCAGGTTGCGGTGAACACCAATTCGGCCGCCGCGGCGGCGACGATCACGGCGACGATCACGGCCTGGTTGCTGCTCGGCAAGCCCGACATCGGCATGACGCTCAACGGCTGCCTCGCCGGCCTCGTCGGGATCACGGCCAGTGCAGCCTTCACGAACGTCGGCTGCTCGCTCATCATCGGGGCGATCGCCGGGGTGCTCGTGGTCTTCTCGGTGCTCTTCTTCGATCGCATCAAGATCGACGATCCGGTCGGTGCGACGAGCGTGCACCTCGTATGCGGCGTCTTCGGCACGCTGTGCGTGGGTCTCTTTACGACCGGTGACCTGACCGGAACGACTGCCAACACGCCCTTCGGATTCGCGGCGGTCGGCGGTCCTGCTGCCGGCCTCTTCTTCGGTGGCGGCACCAAGCAGCTCATCGCCCAGTTGGTCGGCGTGCTGGCCGTCGGGGCCTACGTCGTGCCCGTCTCGGCGATCTGCTGGCTGATCCTCAAGGCGGTGGTCGGTCTCCGTGTCTCTCCGCAGGAGGAGATCGAGGGGCTCGACATCGGCGAACACGGCAACGAGGCCTACCACGGGTTCGTGATGATGCGAACCGAGTAGGCGAACGATCCAGAAGACGGCCCCAATGGCGTGGGCGAGCGTGTCCGCCTCGCTCGTCCCCGCCGGGGCTGTTTCATCAGCCGGGCCGAAAGCCCCCGTTCACGTTGATGATCTGACCCGTGACGAAGGCGGCCCTGGGCGACACGAGCCAGTGCACGGCTGCCGCGATGTCTTCGGGAGTGCCCCAGCGGCGGAGCATGCTTTCACGCATCGCCCGCTGCTGCCATGCATCGCTGGCTCCTTGGCCCCAGGCCGTGCGAATCCAGCCTGGCGCCACGCAGTTGACCCGCACCTTTGGCGCGAGCGACTTGGCAAGGCTCTTGGTGAAGGCCATCACGGCCCCTTTGGTGGCTGCGAACAGTTCGCCACTATCACCCTCCATGCCCATGGCCGCCTGATCCCAGCCGATCGTCACGATCGAGCCCCCTTCGCGGTCGGCCATC
>JBJTDB010000022.1:0-2623 GCA_046092145.1 Planctomycetia bacterium
GGTGGCAAGCGACGGCCCACCCTCGGCGGTGATCCGAAACACGCGGCCCTCGGTCTTCTCGCCGTTCCAGCCGTAGGTCGAGCCCCAGCCGCCGATCCAAAGAGCTCCATCGGGTCCGACCGCCATCCCGGTCGGCCGGAAGAGCGGCTTTTTCTCGCCGAGTGACACGAACGGCTCGACTCGCCCCCCAGCGGGCATGAGCATCGCGCCTTGCCACTCAGGGCGGAAGATCTCGACCGTGCCCCGCAGCCAGTCGGCCCGGTAGAAGACGTGGCGATGTGCCTCGGGAAACTCAGATGAGTCGTAGAAGACGATTCCCGTTCCAGATCCCTCCATGATCGGCCCGCTCGCCGGCACACTCGCGAGCGACCCCTCGCCCGTCCAGGAGTTGTTCCAGCGATGCCGCATGCCGAAGTGGGCGCCCATGAATGGCATCAGGAACCGGTCGCCGCCGATGTCGTCCTGGTCGGTGGCGAGCCAGTCGAAACAATCATCGAAGGCCATGCCCCAGGGATTGCGACAGCCGCGGCAGACGATCGCGAGGTTCCTCCCGCGGGCGTCGCACCGCAGCATCCCGCCGCCGGTGTGGCCGTCGGTGGGAAACCGGTAGCTCGCCCGCCAGGCGGCCGGCCAGTCGGCGGCGGTGAACGTGACCGGCTCGGGATCGTCTACCGCAGCCACGCCCGCCTCGACCTGCGCCAGATCCCGGAAGGCCCGCGGGGCGTTGCCGAAGACGGGCGTGTCGCCCTTGCCGAAATAGAGGAAGCCGTCGGGCGCGAAACAGGGGGCGTCGAGGGCGTGCTCGAGCGTGCCCAGGCCGGTGGCGATCCGCACGTATTCGTCGGCCGCGCCATCGCCATCGGTATCGCGGGCGACCGTGAGATCGGGGGCGTTTGCAACCCACAGCTCCGGCCCCTTCGCCCCCTGCTTCCAGGCCATCCCCTGCACGCAGTGGAAAGGGCCGGCGAACGGTTTTGTCGCCTCAAAAGATCCGTCGCCGTCGGCATCGACGAGCATCACGATCTCATCGCCGGGTGTGTTCTCCCGCGGGTTGCGGTACTGCGGGCCCATCGCCACGAACAGCCGGCCGCGGGTGTCGAAGGCGAGCATCGACACGTTTCGCACGAGCGGTTCGCGGGCCGGCATGGTGGCCACGAAGCCCGTCGGCACGGCCGGCAGCGCGGCGGGATCGGTGCCCGATACGTCGAAGCCGGCGGCCCACGCCGCGGCCGACGAGAGCGCGAGCACCACGCTCACAAAACGGCGGGTGACGCGGTCCAAGATGCCCGAGCCTGACTGTGGCCAGTTCCGGCTTTGCTTCATGTCGCTGCCTCCGACCGCACGATAGCAGCATCAGCGGGGGGCAAATGGCCTGTTTTTGCGCAACTAACCGCAACACGCAGCCAACGCTCATCTGCCCGATGCGGCGGCGGGTTTGGCGAGAATCGGAGGCACGTGCGGCGGCACCTGCCAGGCCGCTGCCGCGCCCTTTCGCTGGGCTTCGAGCCAGGTGAGCGCGGCTTCGTGCACGATCTCGTGGCCGCCGCGGAAGACCGTGAGGCGTCGTGTGCCGCTCGACCGCCTCAGGAGGACCGGGTGGGAGTCGTAGAGCGGGTCGCTGCCGCGGAATTCCAGCACCGGCGGCACCGCCCGATCCCGCACCATCGCCTCGATCGCTCCCTCCGGAACGCGGTCGGCTTCGGCCGCCACGGCGTTGAAGGCCCGGATCGCGTGGCTCACGGGAACGCTGCCGGTGTGGCCGTCGTGGATGCCGGTGTTGATGTCGAGCGGGAAGTGGGGTCGGGCCGCGGGGAGCCTCCCGACGACCGATCGCGCGGCATAGGCGGCGTCGATCGCGGCCGATTCGCCCGGCGGACCGCCGCAGACCCGCTCGATGTCTGCGGCGTATTTGTTCTTTCGGGCGAGTGAGTCGGCATGCCATGCCGCGAGATCGGTGACGGGAACCCAGGCCGACGCCGCCGCCCACACGTCCGGCATCCGCGCGGCGGCAAGCAGCGTCATCATACCGCCCCCCGAGACGCCGACGGCGTAGATCCGGTCGGGGTCGATCCGGCGGCGTGTTTTCGCGAGTGCGAGGGCCGCCTCGAGGTCGCTGAATGCGAGATCCGATCCCGCCGCCTCCGGCCGGTTCGCGGGGCCGCGGAGATCGGGGTGCAGCATCGCCCAGCCGCGGGCGATGCACCACTCGGCGTAGGCCGACCCGTCCTGCCTGTAGTCTCCTGACCAGGTATGAAAGGCGACGAGCAGCGGCACGGGCTCGTCGCCGGGCGGCAGATAGACGAGTGTCTTCTGCTCCGACCCGTCGGCCGGGGACTCGAACGTCGCGGTCTCGACCTGCGCGGGCCACGCCGCGATGGCACGCTCAGCGCCGATCATGACCGCAAAGATCGCCAGGAGCAGGATGCCCTGAGCCGCCGATCGCAAGGGAGCCTCTTTCATGGATCGAATCTCGAGGCCTCAGGAAAACAGCCTGCGGATCGGCACGCCCTTGCCGTCCTTGGTGACGTAGAACGGCCGCCGCTCCACCGTGAAGGACTGTGTGGCGGGGATGCCGAGGGCGGCGTAGATCGTGGCATGCAGATCCTCGAGGAGGACCGGATCG
>JBJTDB010000023.1:0-34291 GCA_046092145.1 Planctomycetia bacterium
TCCTCGGCCGATTCGTCGAGGAGTTCGACCCGGACATGCCGCACCCCGCGGGCCAGCAGCGCCGGCACGGCCTCGGCCGCGCTCTGCGGGACGGCGTTGAAGAGCGTGTTGCGGCATCCGACATCGGCCGTGAGCGGATGCCCCACGCCGATTCGATCCCGGAGCGTCACGACATGGTCGTCGCAGGGACGGCCGCAGTTGGTCTTGTTCGTGCCGGGCGAGAGCACGGCGCAGAAGACGCAGTGCTCCATGTGGAACATCGGCATGTGCTGGTGGATCACCACCTCGAGCCAGGCCGGCGGCGCGGCGGCCACCAGCGCCAGCAGCTGCTCGCGATTCATGTCGTAGGAGGCCGTCACCCGCGCCACGCCCTCGCCAATGAAGAAGCCGGCCGATCGTTCGTTGGTGATGTTGAGCGAAAAGTCGCCCACCATCGGGATGCCCTGCTCGCGGAAGAAACGCAGGCCCCCGTAGTTGCGGACGAGGATGCCGTCGGGCTCCTGCTTGGCCATGAGATGAAAGATGCCCAGTTCGTCAGGCTTCTGGATTCGTGGTGTTGCGAGGTGGATCGTGGCGCCCGAACCGCGGGCGAGCGCGACGGCGTCGCGGTAGTGGCGGATGTCGGCGAAGTCGGCATACAGATTCCGCTCGCCGACCTCGAGGACCGTGCGGAGTTGCGCGAGCGATCGGACGAGGACGTGGATCCGATTCACGGCCGACTCGTGAGCCGGGGACGACCGCGGCTCCGACGAAGCACGGTGCGCCGACGCGGGGCGGGCCGGCGTTCTCGTCGTGACGGAAGCTTCGAGGGCGGCGACCAGATCTTTTCGGACCGCCCCGAGGACGCTGAAGGGGAGCATCGGGCGGCCCAGGATCTCGGCCGTGAGGTGGCGGAGTTCGAAGGCCGTGCCGCCGAGGCGGCCGAGCTGGGCGCGAAGCGTTTCGGGATCGAGCGGATGCTTCGTCGCCTCCATCGCCGGCTCGACGGAGCGGACCTCGCAGGTCGCGCCCGAGGCGGTCGTCGCAGTGACCCGCAGCGGTTCTCCGGGAGCCGCACAGACACGGAGATCGACCGGCTGGCGGCGAAGCGGCGCGTCGCTCGTGAACGTCTTCCGAAGCCGTGCCGTGAGCTGGGGATCGTCGGTCTTCCAGACCGTCTGGCCCGGCGCGAGGGCCGCGACATCGAATGCGTCGCGGCCGAACGTGAGATCGACGCGGCCCGCGGTGGCCGGTTCGGTGAGGGATCGGCCGTTCTGAAAGACCTCGTAGACCCGGCCCCCGCAGAAGTCGTCGCTGGTCGCACCCGTGGCGAAGGCGATGCCGTCGCCACGCTTCACGCCGCCGGCCAAGCCGGGTGCGAGATCGACCGAGATGCGGTCGTGCCGCACTGCCGCCACCGTGCCGAGCCGCACGCCCCGCTTCGCGCTGCTCGTCGCGGGCACGAGCATCTTGTGGTCGCAGCCCCGGAACCAGCCGGGGGAGAAGCCTCGCGAAAACGAAAGCTCCATCTCCTCGACGTCCGTCGCGGAGATGCCAAGCGGCCGGGAAGCGACGGCATTGTCGATGGCAGAACGATAGTGCCTCGTGATGTTGGCGACGTATTCGGGCGTCTTGAGACGTCCCTCGATCTTGAACGATGCCACGCCGGCCTCGATCAGCTCCGGGGCCAACGCATAGGCGGCCAGATCCTGCGGTGAGAGGAGGTATTTCTGCGGGCCGAGATCGACATCCCGTCCGTCGCAGACGAGGTCGTAGGGGAGCCGGCAGGCCTGGGCGCACTGGCCGCGATTGGCGCTCCGTCCGCCGAGCGACTCGCTCGTCAGACACTGGCCCGAGTAGGCGACGCACAGGGCGCCGTGGACGAACACCTCGAGCGGCATCGTCGTCTGCTTCCGGATGCTCACGATCTCGTCGATCGAAAGCTCGCGGGCCAGGACCACCCGCTCCATGCCGAGCGTCTCGGCCAGGGCGATGCTTTCGGCGCTCGTGAGCGTCATCTGCGTGGAGGCATGCATCGGCAGATCGGGACAGACGTCGCGAATCAGCCGTGCCGCACCGACATCCTGCACGAGCACGGCATCGACCCCCGCCTCGTCGCAGGCTCTCGCCACCCGCTCGAACTCGGCCAGCTCGTCACTGAAGACGAGGACATTGAGCGAGGCATAGCCCTTGAGGCCGCGGCGATGGAGCGTCTGCATCAGCTCGGGGAGTTCCTCGAGCGGAAAGTTGGTCGCCCTGGCCCTCGCGTTGAAGCCGCAGTCGAGGCCGAAGTAGACGGCGTCGGCCCCGTTTTCGATCGCGGCGCGGACGCACTGCCAATCACCGGCGGGGGCGAGCAGTTCGGGTGAGGCGGGCATTCACCGAGTATAGGCTGCCGGAACGAGGACGACTTTTTCCACGGAAAGTCAGTCTTGATCGCCGCGGAGCTTCGCGAGCACCGAGTAGTCTTCGAGCGTGGTCGTGTCGCCGACCGTTTCCTTTCCGGCCGCGATGTCGCGGAGGAGCCGTCGCATGATCTTGCCGCTGCGGGTCTTCGGAAGGGAATTGGTGAAGTGGATGTCGTCGGGCGCCGCGAGCGCGCCGATCTGATGGCGGACATGCTTGCGGAGCGTGTCCTTGAGGGCGTCGGAGGGCTCGCCGCTTCGCAGCGTGACGAACACAGCCACCGCCTCCCCCTTCACGTCGTGAGGGCGGCCCACGGCCGCCGCCTCCGCCACCGACGGATGGCTCACCAGCGCGCTTTCGATCTCGATCGTGGAGAGACGATGGCCAGCGACGTTGAGCACGTCGTCGATCCGCCCCATGATCCAGTAGTAGCCGTCCGTATCCTGACGGGCGTTGTCGCCGGCGAGGTATTTCCCGGGCACCCGCGACCAGTAGGTCTCGACGAACCGGGCGTCGTCGCCCCAGATGCCGCGGAGCATGCCCGGCCAGGGCTTGGTCATCACGAGCCAGCCTCCCTCGCCCGCATCGACCGGCTCTCCCGACGCATCGACGATTTCGGGGCAGACGCCCGGAAGCGGGAGGGTGCAGCTGCCGGGCTTGGTCGGTGTGCAGCCGGGAAGCGGGCTCATCATGATGCCGCCGGTTTCGGTCTGCCACCAGGTATCGACGATCGGGCACCGCCCGCCGCCGATCACCTCGTGGTACCAGATCCATGCCTCCGGATTGATTCCCTCGCCGACCGTGCCGAGCAGCCTCAGGCTCGAAAGATCGCGGCCCTCGATGTGCTGCATGCCCCACTTCATGAACGAGCGGATCGCGGTGGGGGCTGTGTAGAAGATCGTCGGCTTCTCCTGCTCGATGATCTCCCAGAAGCGGCCCTCGTGGGGCGCATTGGGGGCGCCCTCGTAGATCAGAATGCTCGCGCCGGCGGCGAGCGGACCGTAGGTGACGTAGCTGTGGCCGGTGATCCAGCCGCAGTCGGCCGTGCACCAGAAAAGGTCGTCATCCCGAAGGTCGAACACCCACTCGGCCGTCGTCTTGGCCCAGAGCATGTAGCCACCGGTCGTGTGCTTGATCCCCTTCGGCTTTCCTGTCGAGCCGCTGGTGTAGAGGATGAAGAGCGGGGCCTCCGAATCCATCGCGACGGGGGGAAGATCGGCCGGCATCCCCGCGACGAGGTCTTGCCACCAGATGTCGCGACCGGCCACCATGTCGACCGGCTGGCCGGTGCGCTTGAGCACGATCACATGCTTCACCGTCGTCGCGCCGTGGGCGGCCGACCCGAGCGCGAGATCGACATTTTTCTTGAGCGGCAGCTGCGAGCCTCGCCGCCAGCCGCCATCGGCCGTGATCACGGCGACGGCCTTCGCATCCTGGTTGCGATCGGCGATCGCCTCGCTTGAGAATCCGCCGAAGATCACCGAATGGACGGCGCCGATCCGGGCGCAGGCGAGCATGGCGATCACGAGTTCGGGCGTCATCGGCATGTAGATGGAGACGACATCACCCGGCTTGATGCCGAGCTTCTGCAGCCCGGCCGCCACCCGGCAGACCTCCGCATGGAGCTGACGGTAGGTGAACTCGCGTCGCTCGCCCGTCGGCTCGCCGACCCATACCAGCGCCGTCTTGTCGCCCCTGCCGGCGGCGACATGCTGGTCGAGGCAGACAGCCGAGGCGTTGATCCGGCCATCGACGAACCAGGTCGCATACGGAGGCTTCCAGTCGAGCACCTTCGTGTAGGGGGTGAGCCAGGGCAGGGCCCGGGCCCGCGCATCCCAGAAGCCCTCGAGGTCGTTTTTCGCCTCGTCGTAGAGCTTCTGGTAGGCGGCCATCGAGCCGATGCGGGCCCGCGACGAGAAGTCGGCCGACGGTGGGAAGAGGCGGTCTTCCTGCATGACGCTGGCGACCCGTCCTGCGGCCTTGTCGTGAGCACTCATGAAACGCCCCCCGTGATGTCGTGCGTGTGTGATCCAGTCGATATGGCGATCGGAACACACCGTCCGATCAAAATGCCCGAGAGAGGACTTGAACCTCCACCCAGTTACCTGGACAAGAACCTGAATCTTGCGCGTCTGCCAATTCCGCCACTCGGGCGAGTGAGGATTGGCGATCCTAGCAGCAGGCCGGCGCTGGGAAAAGGAGCCGCGAATACGGCTTACACGCAGCTTTCGGGTGTCGTGGTGGTCGGGGTTGTTCATGCCCCGTCGCCGGACGTTCGCTCCGGCCTTCCAGGCCTGCGCTCTCTCGATGCTGACTGCGCTCCGCCATCCCTGGCTACGCTGGTCAGCAACGCCGGCTCATGGGGCATGGACAACCCCTTCCTTCCGCCGGCATTGCGAACTTTGCGAGACTTTCTGTCGCTACTCTACCGTCACGCTCTTGGCGAGGTTGCGCGGCTTGTCTACGTCGCAGCCTCGCAGGACCGCGACATGGTAGGCGAGCAACTGCAGCGGGATCACCGAGACGATCGGCTGCAGGAAGTCGGGGGTCTCCGGTATCTCGATCACCTCGTCGGCCAGTCGCCGCACCCGTTCGTCGCCCGGGCTGCAGATGGCGATGACCGGACCCTTGCGGGCCTTGATCTCCTCGAGGTTAAGGATCACTTTCTCGTAGACCGCTCCCTGCGGGATGATGAACACGCTCGGCGTGAGTGGATCGACCAGGGCGATCGGGCCGTGCTTCATCTCGGCCGCCGGGTAGCCCTCGGCATGGATGTAGCTGATTTCCTTCAGCTTGAGCGCCCCCTCCAGCGCCACCGGGAAGTTGTATTGCCGGCCGAGGTAGAGGAACGTGCTGGCAGCCCGATACTTTTCGGCGATGGCCCTGGCCGCCGCGTCGGCCTCGAGGGCCTTCGTGACGAGGTCGGGGAGCCGCTCGAGGGCCGCGATGAAATCGAGGCCGTCCTCGTAGCCCATGTGCCGCAGCCGGCCGAAATAGAGCGCGAGGAGCGCGAGCACCACGCATTGGCTCGTGAAGGCCTTCGTGCTCGCCACGCCGATCTCGGGGCCGGCATGGAGGTAGATGCCGCCGTCGGCCTCGTTGGCGATCGTGCTGCCGACGACGTTGCAGATCGCAAGCGTCGGATGACCCTTCCGCTTCATCTCGCGGAGGGCGGCGAGCGTGTCGGCCGTTTCGCCCGACTGCGTGATCGCGAAGAGGAGCGTGCCGTCGTCGATGGGCGGATTGCGGTAGCGAAGCTCACTGGCGTATTCGACCTCCACCGGCAGCCGGGCGAACTGCTCGATCAGGTATTCGCCGACGAGGGCGGCATGCCAACTGGTGCCGCAGCCGGTCAGCACGATCCGATTGACCTGCTGGAGCTGTCGAGGCGAGAGGTTCAGCCCGCCGAAGACCGCCGTGGCGTCGTCTCGCGAGAGGCGGCCACGCATCGCCGCACGGATCGTCTCGGGCTGCTCGTGGATCTCCTTGAGCATGTAGTGCGGATGGCCACCGAGGCCGACGTCGTCGGGCGAGAGGTCGAGCGGCTGGATCGACGGCTCGATCCGTCCGGCATCGCGGTGCAGCACGCGGAGCGTGTCGTGGGTCACCACCGCCACCTCGTGGTCGGCGAGGTAGACAATCCGATCGGCATGGCCGGCGAGCGGGCTGGCATCGCTGGCCACGAAGTGCTCCCCTTCGCCGACGCCGATCACGAGCGGGCTGCCGAGCCGCGCGGCCACGAGCAGGTCGCCCTCGCCGCGGAAGAGCACGAGCAGACCGTAGGTGCCCCGGAGTTGGGCGATCGCCTCGCGCACCGCGACGACTCGGGGCGTGTCGGCGATCTCGTCGGCGACTCGCGGGCCCGTCTGCAACGCCCGCTGAAGGCAGCTGTCGATGAGGTGGGCGATCACCTCCGAATCGGTTTCCGATTGGAAGACATAGCCTTCCGCCTCGAGCCGTGCCTTGAGATCACGGTAGTTTTCCACCACGCCGTTGTGGACGACGGCGAGCGTGGCCGACGACGTGCCCGTGCAGCCGCCGCCCAGATGGGGATGGGCGTTGCCATCGGTGGGGGCGCCGTGCGTGGCCCACCGTGTGTGGCCGATGCCGATCGAGGCGTCGGGCAGATCGTCGCGGACGATCGCCTCCAGCCGCGACAGCCTTCCGGCGGCCTTGCGGACATGGATCTCGGCCTCATGGTCGAGCACCGCCAGGCCAGACGAGTCGTAGCCGCGGTACTCCAGCCGCCGCAGACCCTCCACGATCAGGTCGCTTGCACGACGAAATCCGACGTAGCCGACGATGCCGCACATAGGAACAATGCCTCCGAAGCGATTCCGAGCAAGAACCATCGAGACTGTACGCATGGCCCCCCTCGACAACCTACGTCAGTTTGCCCCGGCGTTGATCGTGATTCCAGCCCGGCTTTCCAGCCAGCGGCTCCCCCGGAAGATGCTCCTTGCCGAAACCGGCCGGCCCCTCATCCAGCACACCTGGGAATCGGCGAGAAAGGCGACCCGCTCCGCGAGGGTGATCGTCGCCACCGACAGCCCGGAGATCGCAGCCGCCGTCAAGGGCTTCGGGGGAGAGGCGGTCATGACCTCGCCCGACGCCCCGAGCGGCACGGCGAGAATCGTCGAGGCGCTGCCAGGGCTGCCTGCGGCTGACGTGATCGTGAACGTGCAGGGGGACGAACCGGAGCTGGCTGCCGAGGCCATCGACCTGGCCATCGGGCTTCTCGAACGCTGCCCCGATGCCGGCATGGCGACGCTCGTGACGCCGCTTCGATCGGTCGAGGTCCTCCACGAGCCGTCGGTCGTCAAGGCGGAACTCACGCCGTGGAGACACCGCGGGCCGGATGGCGGGTGGACCGGCCACGCCGTCACTGACGCCTGGCGGGCGATCACGTTCAGCCGGGCGACCGTGCCCTTCGCACGCGAGTGGAACGACTCGCTCCTCACAGCCTCGCCGCCGCTCTATTGGCAGCATGTGGGGCTCTATGCCTACCGTCGCAGCATGCTCGAGCGATGGAACGAACTGCCCGAGTCGAGGCTGGCGACGGTCGAGAGCCTCGAACAACTCCGGGCGGTCGAGGCGGGCATTCCGATCGTCGCCGGCGCGATCGACCACGCCACCCGCGGCATCGACACCGCGAAGGACTACGCCGCGTTCGTCGCAAGGCTCGCGGGCGGGGCCGCTTCCGGGCCTCCGCCTCGTCCTATTCCTTGACCCGTTCGAGATATTCGCCCGTGCGGGTATCGACCTTGATGAGGTCGCCCTGGTCGATGAACGCGGGCACGATCACCTCGGCGCCGGTCTCCAGCTTCACGGGCTTCGTGAGGTTCGTGGCCGTGTTGCCACGGACGGATGGTTCGGCGTATTCGATCCGGAGCACCATGTGGTTCGGCGGCTCCATCGAGATCGGATTCCCGTTATAGAGCAGCATCGAGCAGACGGTGCCCTCCTTGATCCATTTCCAGGCGTCGTCGACCTGCTCCTTGGAAAGCTCGTACTGCTCGAAGCTCGCGTTGTCCATGAAGACGAACAGGTCGCCCTGCTTGTAGAGAAACTGGGCCTCGATCGTGGTGATGTCGGCCGCGTCGAGCGAATCGCCGCTCTTGTAGGTGCGGTCGAGAACGGTGCCGCGGAGCAGGTTCCGAAGCTTGCACTTGTAGAGAGCCTGTCCCTTGCCCGGCTTCACGAAGTTGCACTCGATCATGATGTAGGGATCGCCGTCGATCTGGACTTTGAGCCCCTTTTTGAATTCGCTCGTGTTGTAGGCTGGCACGGCTGCTCGTCACTCCTCTCGTGAATCGCGTTTCCTTCGGCGGGCTCCGCCCGTATTCTTCAGGCAGACAAGGGTGGCCGCGATGCCGCGGCCTGTCAACGTCCGCCACGGCACGCCGATGCCCGTCACCATCGCCCCGCCCGACACCGCCCCCCCGGCCGCCTCTTGGCAGCGTGAGCTGGCTGCCGCGATTCGCACGCCGGAGGCGCTCTGCAGGGCCCTCGATCTCGATCCGGCGGGGGCCGATGCCGCCCGATGCGGCGCGGTCGGTTTCCCGATGCTCGTGCCCCGCGGCTATGTCGCCCGCATGCGAAGGGGCGACCCGAACGATCCGCTTCTCCTGCAGGTGCTTCCCCGGCAGGCGGAGCTGCATGACGCGCCGGGCTTCACGGGAGATCCACTCGGCGAGGGTGCGGCACTGGTCGCCCCGGGCCTTGTCCAAAAGTATGCGGGCCGGGCGCTTCTGCTCGTCACGGGCGGCTGTGCCATCAACTGCCGCTACTGCTTCCGCCGGGAGTTTCCCTACTCGGAGAGCGGCGCCCATGCGGCGGGCGTCGATGAGGCGTTGACGGCAGTCGCCGCCGATGGAGCGATTCACGAGGTGATCCTCTCGGGGGGCGACCCGCTCCTCGTCGATGACCAGCGGCTCCGGTCGATCGTGAACCGCGTCGGTGCCATCCCGCATGTTCGCCGCCTGCGGATCCATTCACGGCTGCCCGTCGTGCTGCCGGAACGGGTGACCGACGAACTCGTGTCGCTTCTGGCCGAGACGCGGCTCGCCTGCACCGTCGTGATCCATGCGAACCATGCCAGAGAACTCGACGAGAGCGTGGCCGCCGGGCTCGGTGCCCTGCGGCGGTCCGGGGCGATCCTCCTCAACCAGGCCGTGCTGTTGAGGGGCGTCAATGACTCGGTCGCCGCGTTGGCGGAGCTTTCCGAGCGGCTGGTCGATCTCGGGGTCGTGCCGTACTACCTGCATCTGCTCGACCGGGTGCGGGGAGCGGCCCATTTCGAGGTGGGTGAGGACGAGGCGACGAGGCTGCACGAGGGGCTGCGGGGGATGCTGCCCGGCTACGCCGTGCCCCGCCTGGCCCGGGAGGTGCCCGGCGCTCCTGCAAAGACATGGCTCGGGTAGACTTGACGACATTCATTTCGGAGGAAGCCACCATGAAGATTCTGATTGGCGTCGATGGTTCACGAGCGTCGCTCGACGCGGTTCGCATGGCGGCCCGACTCGTCGATCCGGCACGCGATCAGGTGGCCGTCTACTTTTCGCCGACGGAACTCGAGAAGCGTCTCCTCGGCCAGAGCAGGAAGATCGTGGACGGCGCGGCCGCCGCGCTCTTCGAAGAGGCATGCAGCCTGTTGCCGCGGGGCTTTGCGAAGCCGCCGGAGATGATCTGTTCGTCGAAGCCGGCGGCGGTCGGAATCCTGGAATCGACATCCGGGTGGAATGCCGATCTCGTCGTCGTGGGGGCCCGAGGGCACGGATCGATCGAACGGCTGCTTCTGGGCAGCGTGTCGCGGGCCGTCGTCCACGGATCGCACCTGCCGGTGCTCGTGGTGCGCACGCCCCCGGCGGGCGGACGCGGCCTCAGGGTGATCGCATGCCATCATCCGGCAAGCGCCGCGGCCGTGTCGCGAACGACCAACGCCTTGCACTGGCCCGCCGACACCGACGCCCGCGTCATCGGCGTGACGGAATCGATGCTCGCCGCACCGCTGCCGCCCTGGCTGGAGACCCGCGTTCGCGATCCCGATACGGCCGCCGTCGCGGACGCCTGGAAGAAGGAGCACGATGACGAGGTGGCCGCGCTGGGTGGCAGCCTGACCCAATTCCAGCGGACGCTTCCGGCGGTGTTTGGGCGTTGTGATCCGATCGTGGCGGAGGGCAATCCCGGTGACCGAATCCTCGAACGAGCCCGACAGGACGACGTCGATCTGATCATCGTCGGCCGTACGCCCACCGACGCCCTCACGCGATGGCTCTTGGGAAGCACGTCGGAGGCCGTGCTCACGCACGCCCATGCGAGCGTGCTGGTCGTGCCCGTCGAGAAGACGTAGATCGATCCTCGGGGATCGCCTCGCTCACCACCACCAGCGGTCGGCAGGGAGCGACTTGGCTGCTGCGTGGGCCGTCTGCACGGTCCCTTGCTCGTCCATGAGCAGGTTCGGCGAGTCGAGCGCCATCCGCGGCTGGATCGTGACGCCGCCGCCGATCGGCGTGATCAATCGCGATCCTCGCCAGAGAGCGTTGATCGCCGTTTCGACCTGGGTCACGGCCTGCAGCGTCTCGACCGGGTAGACCGATTCGTCGCGCAGCCCCTCCGCGCCCCAGCCCGCCTTGCCGTAGCCGTCGTGCTCCTGCAGCCATGCGGCCACGACCGCCAGATCGACGAGCGTGCGAAGCTGGGCATAGACCGGACTCCGGGCGGCGATCTCCGGATATTTCTTCGTGAAGGCCATCGTGAACATCTTGCTCGCCTGGTTGGCACGATCGGCCGTCATGCGGCGTCCATCCGGCAGGACGACCTCGTCGGCCCCCACGAGTTTCACGCCCTGGCCCACCAGTTCGATGGCGAGGTCGTCTTCGCTCACCCGCAGGCACTGGTAGTCGGGGACGAAATACCATCGCTGCAACGCGTTGCTTGCGACCGACTGCGAGGTCGCCGACTGCACCCATGTGCTCATCTTGACCGGCGGTGCTTCGAGGCCGATGCCGATCAATTTCATGCGGTAGTCGGCCTCGATCATGACATGGGCGAAGTGCGTGGATGCCGGCACGCCATCGACGCGGACCGTCTGCGGACCGAGCGCCTCCCGCATTCCGCCGATGAGGCCGGCGACATCGGCCTTGGGATTCACGCGGCCGGTGCGTCGCAGGAAGTCTTGAAGCGCCGCGAGACCCTCTTGCGTCGGATCGATCGAGCAGCCGAGCGCCCGGCTTGTCGGCTGGCCAGGCGGAAAGGCCCGCAGCGCGACGGCGAGATCCTCGAGCAGCAGTGTCGGAGCGCCGGTTTCGACGCCGACCGTGCGGCCGGCCGCATCGGTCATCCATGCTTCCGCCGGTCCGGCGATGACCACCTCTCCGCGATCCGAGCCCTCGCCTGGATAGATGAAGACGTATTGCACGCGGGTGAGGCCGGCAAGTTTTGCCATCTCGTCGGGAATGCCATGTCCGGCGGCTGCCGCCTTGGCGAGCGAGGCTTCCAGCCGCGAGAGCGCGACATGGCGAAGGGGAACGCGGCCACGCAGATCGTCGTCGAGGGCCGCCACGGCATCCCGACGCCGTGCGGCGAGCGATGAGTCGGGCACCATTCTGGTGCGGAGGACTCCTTGGGCGTCGATGGCGTTTCCGCCAGCCCCGCCGGCTCCACCGCCTCGGCCACCGGCGCCGCCGGCACCGCCGCCCATACCGCCACCACCCATGCCACCACCACCCATGCCGCCCATTCCACCGCCGCCCATGCCACCGCCGCCCATGCCACCCATGCCGCCGCCCATGCCGCCCATTTGGGCGACAGCCGGCAGGCAGAACACGGCCGAAAGCAGGATGGCCAGAACCGCCAAAGAACCGATTCGCATGTGATCAGCCCGGCATTGAAATGCAGTCATGGGTTCGTTCATCCAATCAGCCTAATTCCCCGCATCCAAGTATCGACCGGATGCCCTCCCTGGCTCCACCTGGCGGCCAAGATCGTCTTTTTCCCGGGGAAAAGCCCCTTTGAGCCGATGCCGTCATCCGGCAAACGCGGGCCGCCTGGTGGGTTCCGGGTCTCGCCGCTTGCCGGCAACAACCATGGCGGCGCGGAGGCAGCCGGTGCCCAACAGGGCGACAAGTTCGGTGTGGAGAGCCGGCGACCATGCGACTTTCTGGCGGTCAGCCTCCATCAGCACGCGGCGCCCGTCGGCCAGTTCCAGCACCAACCGCACCGGGGTCGATCCCGGGTGACGGCGGACGATTTCGGCGAGCCGGTCGAGTGTCGCGGTGTCGTGCTTCGGGGCGATGAGTTTCACCGTCAGGCTTTTGACCGGCCGGCTCGATACCTCGGCGATCGGCACGAGATCGTTGACGACGAGGTTCGTCTCCTCGCTGCCGGCGCGGCGGTCGATCGACCCGCTCACCACGACGACGGCGTCGGGCTGAATCCCCTCGCCAAGCCGGGCATATTCCTCCGGCCAGCAGATCGTACGGACGAGGCCCTCCATGTCCTCCAGATCGAACATCGCGTAGCGCGTGTTCGTGGAGCCGGGCCGAGCCTGCTTCGTATTCGAGAGCTTGAGGGCCGCCACGAGCCCGCCGATGACCACCGAGCCCTTCGCGGGCACCGCCGTGAGATCGGCGGATCGGTGCGTGCAGATCGTCTCCAGCAGGTCGGCATGCTCGGCAAGAGGATGGCTGTGGACGTAATAGCCAAGCACCTCCTTTTCCTTCGATCGCATGTCGACGTCGGACAGCGGCGGCACGTCGGGGAGCACGGCCGGCTGTTCCGATGCGTCGGCCTGCGGCTCCTCGTCGAAGGCTTCGAAGAGGTTCTTCTGACCGCTCTTTCGGTCTGCGACCCGGGCAGCGCCGGCTGTCATCGCACGCTCGATGCCCGCGAGAATCGCACCGCGGTGCCCCTTCGGACCCGCGAGCGAATCGAGCGCGCCCGCCTTGGCGAGGCTTTCGATCGCCGTCTTGTTGACGATCGACGGATCGACACGGCCGCAGAAATCGTAGAGATCGCGATAGGGACCGTTTGCCAGCCGCTCCGCGCAGATCGCGGCCGATGCCTGCCCGCCGCAGCCCTTGATGGCCGACAGGCCGAAGAGGATGCGATCGTCGGCCACGGTGAAATCGACGCCCGAGGCATTCACGTCGGGCGGTGTCACGTCGATCCCCATCCGGCGGCAGTCCTCGATGTGCTCGACCAGCGCATCCTTCTTCTTGAAGTTGCGGCCGGTGATGTCGCCCGAGAGGAGGGCGGCCATGAACTCGGTCGGATGGTGCGTCTTGAGGTAGGCCGTCTGGAAGGCGAGCAGCGCGTAGGCCGTGGAGTGGCTTTTGTTGAAGCCGTAGCCGGCGAACTTTTCGATGAGTCCGAACATGTCGGCCGCCTCGGACTTCGAAAGCCCCTTGGCCTGCGCCCCCGCGACGAACTGCTCGCGGAAGGCGGCGATGATCTCGAGTTTCTTCTTGCTGATCGCCTTGATGCAGGTGTAGGCGTTGGACAGTTCGATGCCGCCGAGACGTTCCAGGATTCGCATCACCTGTTCCTGGTAGACCATCACGCCGTGCGTCTCGGCCAGAACCTCCTCCATCACCGGGTGGAGGAACTCGGCCCGCTTCCGGCCGTGCTTCACGTTGACGTATTCATCGACCATGCCCCCCTCGAGCGGGCCCGGTCGGTAGAGGGCGTTGACGGCGACGATGTCGAGGAAGTGGTCGGGCTTCATCCGCTGGAGCAGGTCGCGAATGCCGCCGCTTTCGAGCTGGAAAATGCCCTTTGTTTCGCCACGGCAGAGCGTGGCGAAGGCCTGCGCGTCGTCGAGCGGAAAGGCGAACGGATCGGGACGCTCGCCCGTGGAGGCCTGGATGATGTCGAGCGTCTTCGCGACCACGGTGAGGTAGCGGAGGCCGAGAAAATCCATCTTCATGAGCCCGGCCCGTTCGACGTCGCCCATCGCCCACTGCGTGATCACTTCCTCCTTGCCGGTCACCCGTTGGAGCGGGACGTATTCGACGAGCGGACGGTCGGCGATCACGACCGCCGCCGCGTGGGTGCCGACGTTGCGTGCCAGCCCCTCGATCCGCCCCGCGAGATCGACCAGTTCGCGGACCTCGGGATCGGAGTCGCACGCGGCGGCCAATTGCGAGCCGGGAGCCGTCGCCTCTTCCAGCGAAATGCCAAGCTGGTCGGGCACGAGGGCCACGATCTGATCGACCCGCGGCACCGACATGCCCAGCGCCCTGCCGACGTCGCGGATCGCCGCGCGTGCGGCGAGCGTGCCGAAGGTGCCGATCTGGGCGACGTTCGCCTCGCCATACCTGGTTTTGACGTAGTCGATGACCTCTCCGCGCCGCTCCTTGCAGAAGTCGATGTCGATATCGGGCGCCTCGCGGCGATTGACATCGAGGAACCGCTCGAAGAGGAGGTCGTACTCGAGCGGGCAGACGTGGGAGAGGTAGAGCGAGTAGGCGACGAGCGATCCCACGCCCGAGCCCCTGGCCGCCGCGGGAATCGATCGTTCGCGGGCATACCGCACGAAGTCCCAGACGATCAGGAAGTAACTCGAGAAGCCGAGCGTATCGATCACGCCAAGCTCGCGGTCGAGCCGGCTCATGACGTCGGAGTGCAGTTCGCCGCCGATGCCGCCATCGACCCATCGCTTGGGCACAGGCTGATACCGCTCGCGGAGCCCTTCGAGGCACAGCCGTCGAAGTTCCTCCGAGGCCGTCTTACCGCCGGGCACGTCGAAGCCTGGAAAATGCCTTTTGCCGAGGTCGAGATCGATCGAGACCGAATCGGCGATTTCCTGGCTCCTCGCGACCGCGGCCGCGATCGTGGCCCGGTCGAGCCCGTCGAACGCCGCGTGCATCTCCGCCGGGCTCTTCAGGTAGAACTCGCTGGAATCCATCTTCATCCGGCCGGCGTCGTTCCGGAAACGGCCGGTGTTGACGCACAGCAGGATGTCCTGGGCCTCGGCGTCCTCGCGATTGACGTAATGGCAGTCGCAGGTCGCCACCGGGGGCACGCCCATCTCGCGCGACAGCTCCAAGGCCACGTCGGTGATCTGCCGCTGGAGATCGAGCCCGTTGTCCTGGATCTCGATGAAATAGCGGTCGCCGAAGAGATTTCGGAACCAGCCGACGATGTCGCGGGCCTGGGCGAGTGACTCCTGCTGTTCACGGGACGTGCCGATGAGCGCCCGGCTGAACTCGCTCGAGAGGCAGCCGGAGAGACAGATCAGACCGTCGCTATGGTGCTCGAGGAGTTCGCGGTCGATCCGCGGCTTGAAGTAAAAGCCTTCGAGGCAGGCCTTCGTGGCCAACTGGAGGAGGTTGTCGAAGCCGGTGCGGTCTTTGGCGAGCAGCGTGAGGTGGAAGCTCGAATCCTTTTGGCTGCCGGCATCCTTCTGAAAGCGGCTCCCGGGAGCGATGTAGGCCTCGTAGCCGATCACCGGATTGATGCCGGCGGCCTTCGCGGCCTGATAAAATTCAAGGGCACCGTGCAGGTTGCCGTGATCCGTGATCGCCAGGGCATTCATGCCCAGTTCCACGGTGCGGCCCACGAGCCGCTCGATCGTGCTCGCGCCGTCGAGCAGGCTGTAGTGGCTGTGGCAATGCAGGTGGGCGAAGGGGGGCGTGCTCATCCGTGGGCCTCGCGAGGGAGGACGACAGTTTATCGCATGCCGTCCTTCGGTTCACTCACGGTGCGGAGCAGATCGGCGAGCCTGGCCTGGAGGTCGAGAATCGCCTGCCACGGGGCGAAGTCGATCTCGACCGACTCGCCGCCGGGCCGCATCACGGCCGATTGGCTGGCGTCGCGAAGGACGCCCTGGATGTAGTCGAGCAGTTCGGCCAGTTCGGCCGCCTGTGAAGGACCAAGCGGCTCCGGAAGCGGCGGCGGCCCGTGCGGGAGCAGCGGCATGCGAGCGTCGCGGAGATCCTCGACATGGCTCGAGTCGTCGTCGGCGATCCGTTCGAGCTTGTCCCGCATCTGCCGGGCCCGGTCGGCGGCGGCATCGGGGAACCGGGCGGCGATTTCGGCGATTCGTCGCTCGATGTCGGAATGCGATCCGACGAGGATCACCGAGCGGCCCAGGGCGATCATGTCGCCATCGCGGACGATTCGCACCTGAATGTCCTCGCCGTTCACCTTGGTGCCGTTGGTGCTTTCCAGGTCGGTGAGGACGATCTTGTCGTTATCGGCCTGAATCTTGAGGTGGTAGCGGCTGATCCGCTCGTCGTTGAGCTGGATCGTGTTGCCCTCCTCGCGGCCGATCGTGACGGGCGTGGCGAGGTCGGTGAAGACCTTGCCGCGGTCGGCGCCGTGGAGAACGCGAAGGGTGACGTGGGCCATACCCCGCAAGGATACACCACGCCGCGTGATTGCTATACTTGGGGGATTCGCGTCCGTAGCTCAATTGGATAGAGCATCGGTCTTCGGAACCGAGGGTTGCAGGTTCGAGTCCTGCCGGGCGTATTTTCTTGGCCGCAGCGACCCGTGGTCGCGAAGGCCCCAAGCAAGCCGAGGCCACGATGGCGAGGCTCCACCCGCGCGTATGGCGGGCTCGGCAGGGCGGTGGCGTTCAATCTCTTCCGGTCAGAGGCTCGGGAAATAGGCCTGGCAGCCAGTTGTGTGCCAACTTCACGGGGAAACCAAGACGCAGCCGGGACCGCGGCGAATCCGACACGAGGGCTCCCTGGGCGAGCAACGCCGAAGTCACCCGCCGCGCGGTTCGCTCGCTTGTTCCCAACAAGTTTTCGATGTCGCCGCGTTCAACTTCCCCGCGAATCATCACCGCCTCGAGCAGGCGGTCGGACCGCGCAGCGAGTCTTCCCGCCTGCACTTCTGCATCTGCCCAGCGAATCACCCGACTTACAAATGACGTGGGCTGAATGAGCTGCTCCATGAATATCACTTGATCAACGCAGATCTCCAGGAAGAAATCGATGAAACCTGCAAGGGCCTCCTCGCTCAAGGCACCGCGTCCATCGAGGTCACCGTGGCGGGGCTGATCACAATCTTCCAACCGGTCTTTATAGGCAGACTCATTGCGGGCGAGGCCGCGGGCTATCGACCAGATTCCGCTTGTACCCATGGAATCCTGGAGCATCGCGCATGACATCAGCCTTGCGACGCGGCCATTGCCATCGGCAAACGGATGAATCCAGAGCAGCCGATGGTGAGCAGCCGCCGCAGCGAGGATCGTGTCGAGTTTTCCGAGTGTGGCGTAGACCGTTTCGAAGCGATCCATGAACCTCGATACGGCGCCGGGGCTCACGGCATGGTGCCGGCCAACGGCCACATCCGACTCCCGCCATCGGCCCGGAACGACTTGGTAACGTATGCCCGTATCGGGATTCTCGACCGTGAGCAGCGACTCGGGCAGACCCTCGCAGAATCGCCTGTGAATCTCGCGGATACCATAAGCGGTTGCTGCACGTCCCTTCAGTCCTCCTGCATCGATCCACGATTGCACGGCAATATGTGACCGGGCTTCAAGTTGGAGATCGCGTTTCCTGGGCTCCTTGCTGTAGTCCGCACGGAGGGCCCGTTCGATATCCACGGGGTGCGTGTCGTGCCCCTCGATGAGGTTGCTGTAGTAGCAGTTCATCGAGCGGACGAGGTCGGCGAGTCCCGCCGCACTTCCCTTCGGCAGGCTTTGGTCGAGCCGCGTCGAGGCGGCGACCAATTCGAGGGCCTTGTCGTGCAGCTTGGACCGCCAGCCGGAGGATTCCCCGACCAGCAGTGGCTCCATAGAGGTTGTGCTTTCTCCCCTGTCGGCAGGCGTCTTCATGGATCGATCCTGGCCGCTTTCTTGGCCGGTTTTTCGGGCTCTGCCATCGCGGCCGAAGTCCATTCTACATTAGCATTTGCGAACTTGGGCGGCCGTTATAGTGGTCGTCCTGCGGCCGTTTGTTTGGCCGGATAAGCTGGCGATTGTCACCGGCGGCTTTACTCGCCTCCAGCATGTGGTGGACCGCGTTTCTTCGGGCTGCCGGGCGTCGTTGCACGCGGTCCATGCAACTGCACGGAACCGCTTTCCGATCAGTCCTTCACCGCGACCGGCATCGGCTGCACGCGGAGCACGAGGCGGTAGAGCGCCGGCAGCACGAAGAGCGTGAAGAGCGTGCTCGTGATCACGCCGCCGATCACCACCGTGGCCAGCGGACGTTGCACCTCCGCCCCCGTTCCCTCGCTGATCGCCATCGGGATGAAGCCGAGGCTCGCCACGAGCGCCGTCATGATGATCGTCCGCAGCGCCGACACGGCCGTATCCTCGATCGCCACGTCGCGTGACGTGCCCCTCGCGAGCCGTTCCCGCAGGGCGCTGGCAAGCACCATGCCATTGAGAACCGACACGCCCGAGAGGGTGATGAAGCCCACCGCCGCCGAGATCGAGAGGGGCATCTCCCGCAGAGCCAGCGCCCAGATGCCGCCCACGCAGGCGAACGGGACGCTCACGAAGAGAAGGACCGTGTCGGCCACGTTGCGGTAGGTCAGATAGAGCAATGCGACGATCAGGAGCAGCGCGACGGGCACGACGATCGCCAGACGCTTCTGCGCCCGCTGCATGTTCTCGAATTGGCCGCCCCATTCGACGCGAAACTCGGCTCCCGGCAGATCGATCTGCTCGTCGATCGCCCGCTGGGCATCGGCCACGAAGCCGCCGACGTCGCGGCCGCGCACATTGCACTGCACCACGACCCGCCGCTGGCTCCATTCACGGGTCACGAATTTCGGCCCCGAGATCGTCTGGATGTCGGCGATCCGCTCCAGCGGCACGCTCTCACCGGCCGGGCCGCGGATCGGGATCGATCGAATCGCCTCCGGCCCAGAGCGCAGCGACTCGACCAGCCGGACCACGATCGGAAACCGGATCTGACCCTCCACGATCTGGCCCACCGCTTGTCCTCCCACGGCCTCGACGACGTCGAGCACCGCCTGGGCCGAGATGCCGTAGCGGGCGATCTCGTCCTGCTTCACGGCGATCTTCAGGATCGGTTGGCCGGCCACCTGCTCCACGGCCACGTCGGCCGCGCCCTGCACGCTACGGATCGTGGCCGCGACCTCGTTGGCCTTGCGCACCAGCGGATCCAGGTCGTCGCCGAAGACCTTCACGGCGATGTCGGCCCGCACCCCCGACACCATCTCGTTGATCCGCTGTTCGATCGGCTGGGTGAACCAGATGATCTGGCCCGGGATTCCCTCGACGACGTCGTTCATGGCGACCACGAGCGATGCCTGCGTGCGGGCCTTCGTCCACCGGTCGCGCGGCTTCAGCGCGATGAACATGTCGGTGGCCTCGATGGCACCGGCGTCGGTCGCGACCTCCGGCGTGCCGGTGCGGCTCCAGACGTGCGCGATCTCGTCGGGGAACTGATCGAGAAGGATCTTCTCGATCCGCGTGTTCATCCGGCACGACTCCTCGAGGCTCGTGCCGGGGGCGCGGATGATGCCAAGCACGATGTCGCCCTCCGAGAGCTTCGGCACGAATTCCGTCCCGAGCGAGAGGGCCCGCATGAACGTGATCACGAGGAGCATCACGGCCACGAGCGACACCAGCCCGCGGGCCGAGAGGCAGCCGCGAAGCAGCGGACGATAGACCGCGCGGGCGATCCGCACGGGCAGCACGTCGTGTGAATCCATCCGCTTCGGAAGAAAGAAGCTGGAGAGCACGGGCACGACCGTGAGCGACAGGACGAGCGACCCGATGAGGATGAACACGACCGTCAGCGCCATGGGGCGAAACATCTTGCCCTCGACGCCCTCGAGCGTGAGGATCGGGATGTAGACGATCATGATGATCAGCTGGCCGAAGCAGGCCGGCTTCTTCACGGCATTGGTCGCCTCGCGGACCAGCTTCAGCCGGGCGGCCCCGGTGAGGCCGGGATGGTGGCCGATCTTCTCGAGGATGCTCTCGATCACCACCACGGACGAATCGACGACGATGCCGAAGTCGATCGCGCCAAGTGAGAGCAGGCTCGCGGCGATGCCGGCCTGATACATGCCGATGAACCCGAACATCATCGAGAGGGGTATCGCCGTCGCGGCGACGAGCCCCGCCCGCAGGTTGCCGAGGAGCATGTAGAGGATGACGACGACCAAAAACGCCCCCTCCAGCAGGTTTTGCCGCACGGTGGCGATGACGCGATCGACCAGTTGCGTGCGATCGTAGACGATCTTCGGCTCGACCCCTTCGGGGAGGGCGTCGAGCAGTTTCTGAAATCGGTCGCGAAGCCGCGTGGTGACGGCGTAGCTGTTTTCGCCCATCAGCATGAAGCCGAGGCCGAGCACCACCTCCCCCTCGCCGCCGTAAGTCACCGCTCCCTTCCGGATCTCGTGGCCGATGACCACCTCGCCCACGTCGCGGATGCGGATCGGCGTGCCCTCACGGGAGGCGATCACGATCCTGCCGATCTGATCGACGTCGGTCGTGCGTCCCACGCCATACACGAGCACGGCGTCGCCCGCCCGGCCGATCGAGCCACCTCCCACGTTGAAATTGTTTCTCGGGATCGAATCGACGACCTGATCGAACGAGAGCGCATATTTCCGGAGGAGCGCCGGATCGACGCGGATCTGGTATTGCTTGTTCAGTCCGCCCCAGGCGTTGACCTCCGCGGTGCCCGGCACGCTCTTGAGGGCCGGCTTGAGCGTCCATTCCTGGAGCGTCTTCACGTCGGTGAGGCTCATGCCCCTCGGCACGAGCAGATAGTGGAAGACCTCGCCGAGCCCCGTGGAGACTGGCCCCATCTCGGGCCGCTCCACGCCGGGTGGCACGGCCACGGTGCCAAGCCGCTCGTTGATCAGCTGCCTGGCGAAATAGACGTCGGTGCCGTCGCGGAAGGTGACGATGACGACCGACAGGCCGAACATGCTGGCGCTGCGAATCTCCTGCAGGCCGGGCATGCCCCCCATCGCGAGTTCGACGGGGAACGTGATCTGCCGTTCGATCTCTTCGGCGACCATGCCGGGAGCGACGGTGTTGATCTGAACTTGGACGGGCGTCGTGTCGGGGAACGCGTCGATGACGAGCCCGTTGACGGATGCGTAGCCCGCCAGGCAGATGGCCGCCGCGCCGGCGAGCACCGTCCATCGATGAGAGAGCGACCACGCGATGATTGATTCAAGCATTGCTGTCGGGCCTTGGTGCCGTCGCGATCACATCTCTCCCGCTTCCATCCGATCGAGAAGAACCTTGCTCTTGAGAAGGTGGCTGCCGCCCCGGACCACCTGCTTCGGTGGATCGCCGGGGAAGTCGCCCCGGATTTCGATGTCGTCGCCCTCGCGCAGCCCCGGACGCACCGGCTGGGCCGCGAAGGCCGCCTCGCCCACTGGCACGAACACCACCCATCGGGCTCCGTCCCATTGCACGCTCTGATTGGGCACGACCACCGCGGTGCCGACCTGGGCCACCTCGATGCGTCCGCTCCCGAACGTGTTGGCCCGCACGGGCAGCGAGACGTCGCCGGCGACTTCGGCCCGGACCTCCAGCGACCGGGTTTCATCGTTCACTTCCGTGCTGATCCACGACACGGTGCTCTCGCACTCGACATCGACGCCATCGGGACGGAATCGCACCGGCTGCCCGATGGCGACCCGTGCGGCATCTTCCTTGTTGACCGAGAGCACCACCCACATCTTCGAGATGTCGGCAACCTCGAAGATTTGGTGCCCCGCCTCGACGATCTCGCCGATGACCGCCTCACGGCCGATCACGATGCCGTCGAAGGGGGCCCGGAGCGGGATGAGGTTGGACGTGACATGCTCCGGATCGATCCCGTGGAGCACGTCGGGCGAAATGCCGAGGGTGCGGATCGCGGCGGCGCGGGCCACGTCGTCGAGCCGTTCGAAGTCGGCGATCGTGATGTCGAACCCGAGATTCACGAGCGATTGCTCGGCATTCATGAGATGATTGGTCGCCTCGCGGAGGGCTGATTTCGCCTCACGCACCTGGCGGCCCATCACCGCCCCCTTCACCTCCTCGAGAATCGCCAGCTGTTCGCGTTTCGCCTCGTAGCCAACGAGGGCATTGAGAAACTCCGCCTTGCGGGTTCCGACCTCGTTGCTTTCCACGATCACGAGCACGTCGCCCTTCTTCACCGTGTCCCCGAGGTGCCTCTCGACCCTCCACACGCTCCCGGAGACCCTCGTCGAAAGCTGCGCCACACGTCGCTCGTCGTAGGTGACGACGCCGTTCACGAAGAGTTCGCTCACCATCGGCCGCTCTTCCACCGGAACGACTTCGATACCCGACCGGGCCATCGCCTCGGGCGATTCGAACCGCACGATGTCGCCGGGGGCGTGGTGCGTCGCCGCGTGGCCGGGCGCTGCGGCCTGGCCCGTCCCGCCGTGGGCTGCATGGTCCCCATCGTGCCCGGCATGGCCCGCCAGGCCGAACGTCCAGTGCGTGTGGTGACCATACCAGCCGATCGCGGCAAGCGCGGCGACGGTGATGATCGACATGATCCAGCTCACGCAGGCGGCGACGAACTGCTGCCAGCGGAAGGATGCCTCTCGGGATCGCGGCCGTGATGCTGCCATAATGCCATGCGTGCAGGCAGCCGCCTGCGTTTCGAAAAGGGTGGTGGAGGGAAACTTTTGGAGAGATATAGGCGCGCCGTTCGGAACGGCAGCCCGATCGCGCACAAGGGAATCTGGATCCGACGTCGAAACGGGGGGAAGAAAGCGAAGATGCTGCCTGTGCCGGCGGAGCAGCCGAGGCTGCCCGCAGGGCTCGATCGTCCAGAATCCGATCGTGGCCCGACACCGACCAATGTCAGGATAGTCTCCGACGGGAGACCGGTCCAGTCGCGGCGTCGGCCTAGTCTCCGTGAATCTGGCGGAGCCGTCCAGAAAGCCGCAGGATCAATTGCACGCGTTCGAACTGGTCGAGCCAGTCGGCTGTTGCGGCGGCGATGGCATCGGCGGGCGTGGCCAGTCCTGTCGCGCAACTGTTTCCGGCCTGAGATGCCGCCGCCGCCCGGTAGGCCGAGAGCGTCTTGTCGCCGTAGAACACGACCAGGTGCCAGTCTTCGCTCAGAAATGCGACGGTCGGCACCCGCTGACCACCACACACCGCGAGATGGGCGGCGATGTCGGGGCGGGCATCCCGGTCGAGGAACCGCAGATCGATCGTCGGGGATGCCGCAGCGAAGTGGTCGAAGATCGGGCACTGGGTCGCGCAATCACCGCACCACGCACCGGAGAGCACGAGCACCGGCATCCGCCGCTTGAAGCTGCCGAGAAGCGTCGTCTGCTCGGGGGAGAGCGCGACCCTCGCATGGAAGGCATCCCAACGGCCGCGTTGATCGGGATTTGCAAACCGATCGAGATACGCACGATAGGGCAGGGCGGCCTCGAAGGCGGCCTGCCATGCCTCGGGCGTCGGCGGTGTGCCGGCGCCGGGGATCGGCCGAGGGGGCGTGGTGCCTGGAGGCGTGGTCGTTGTCTGCATGGGTGGGATCCTTACTCCGCGGGCGAAACACTCGATGACGGCAGCATAGCGTGTTGCCCAGAACACGCTGTCTTCCCATGCCCCGAACGTGCCGCGACTGAGGACGTACGGCAAGCCAAAAATTCGGGTTTCACGGACCCGAAGACGGCCTTGACCCAGAAAAAAGCTGTCCCTACTGTCCCCGCCGCCTGAAGGCCACGGGGTTCGTCGGTTTGGAACTCCACTCGAAGCGGTTGGCGGCACGGATGCCGCCGCCACTCCGAGAAGCGTCGCAGGCGCGGCCCGAACAATTCGTTTCCGTCCAATCGCTCCCGGAAACGGTTCAGTTTCTCCGCCCCCCTGGGAACTGAACCGTTCCGGGGGCCTTTTTCGTATCCTTCTCCGGCAGCCGTGCTCGACAGTCTGCGAGCCCATTCCCCTGCTCCCATGCCCACGCCTCCTCCCCCCGGCGCCGAAAAGATCATCCGCTGGATCATGGTGGGGATCGTCGTCTGGGGAATCGCCCATGCGATCGGCGCCTGGACCTTCAACCATGATGCCCGTCGGCCGCTGGTCGTCCTCGGCTGCGTGGCGGCGTTTTTGGGCTTCTGGAGCGTGATGTTGGCCGCCCGCCGGCGGCGCGTGAATAATTTCCCGCGGTGATCGACACTCGCGCGGGAGCTTCACGATGGCCATCGTCCTTGGTTCGAGCCTCGACAACGGCCTCGCGGTTCTGACCGACGGCCGGCCCGCCGTGCAACGGGCGGAAAGTGTCACGAGCCTTTCGATCGGGCAGTACCTGATCCGCCGACTCTCCGACTATGGCATCCGACATGTCTTCGGGCTGCCGGGCGACTACGTCCTCTCCTTCTACAGCATGCTGGAGAAGAGCCCCCTCGACCTCGTGAACTGCACCCGCGAGGACTGCGCCGGCTTCGCCGCCGATGCCTATGCGCGGGTCAACGGCATGGGGGCGGTGTGCGTGACCTACGGCGTGGGCGGTCTGAGCCTCGCCAATTCGATCGCGGGTGCGTATGCCGAAAAGAGCCCCGTCGTGCTGATCTCGGGAGCACCTGGACTTCGAGAGCGGGCCAGCAATCCGCTGCTGCACCACCGGGTGCGGGAATGGCGGACGCAGCTTGAGGTCTTCGAGAAGATCTGCGCCGCCAGCATGGAGATCGTCGATCCGGTCACGGCCTTCCGCGACATCGATTTTCTGCTCGACACGGCCCATCGCCAGAAGCGGCCGGTTTACCTCGAGCTGCCGCGCGACATGGTCGCCGTCGTGCCGGAACAGATTCGTCCGTTCTCCCGGCCGCGGCCGGCCAGCGACCCAGAGGCGTTGGCCGAGGTCGTCAAGGAGGCCGTCGCGAGGATCGAGGCCGCGCAGAGGCCCGTCATCATCGCCGGTGTGGAACTCCATCGCTACGGGCTTCAGAACGAGGTGGTGGCCCTCGCCGAAGCGTCTGGGATTCCGATCGCCGCCTCGATGCTCGCCAAGAGCGTCGTGAGCGAGGTGCACCCGCTCTACATCGGACTCTACGAGGGGGCCCTCGGCCGCGAGGAGGTGACGCGGTTCGTCGAGGAGAGCGACTGCATCATCCTGCTCGGCACGCTGCTGACCGACATCGATCTTGGCATCTTCACCGCCAAGCTCGACGCCGCGAAGAGCATCTACGCCACGAGCGACGAACTTCGGATCAGCCACCACCACTTCCACGGCGTGCTTCTCGAAGACTTCCTGAAGGCTCTTGTGGCGGCGAAGCCGCGCGGGGCCAGGCGGCCGCTGCCCCCCGGCCCGGCCGAAGCCCAGGGGGCGTTCACGCTCCGGCCCGATGCGCCGATCACGACGACGCGGCTCGTGCGTCGGCTCGACGAGTCGCTCGACGACAAGACGATCGTGATCGCCGACGTGGGCGACTCCCTCTTCGCCTCGAGTGAGCTGGTAATCCGCGGTCAGACCGAGTTCCTCTCGCCCGCCTACTACACGTCGATGGGCTTCGCGGTACCGGCGGCCCTGGGGGCGAAGGTGGCCCGGCCCGATCTCACGGTGATCGCGCTGGTGGGCGACGGAGCGTTTCAGATGACCGGCATGGAGCTTTCCACGATCGTGAGACGGGGGCTCGCCGTCACCGTGATCGTGCTCGACAACAAGGGCTATGGCACCGAGCGGCTGATCCACGAGGGAAACTTCAACGACATCAACCCCTGGCAGTATCAGCTCCTCCCGCAGGTGCTCGGCGGCGGCACGGGCTACGAGGTCCGCACGGAGGGCGAATTCGACGCGGCGATCACGAAAGCACTCGCCGACAAGAAGGGGATGAGCATCATCCGAGCCCAGATCGCGATCGACGACCACAGCACCACCCTCGGTCGGATCGGTGCCGGCCTGGCCCGCCGCGCGTGATGCGGAGCGCGAGGGCGGCGATACACGTAGGCTGGATGCGCTGCTAGCGAGCTGCCCGGCGAAGCTGTGTGCTGGAGATGTCGCAGCGGAACTCGCGTTGCGACACGAAATAGGTCACCCTCTTCAGCGGCTCCGGCACGTCGAGGTGTGACGGATCCTCGAACACGCCCCCTCGCGCCCGGCCGAACACGATCAAACCCGCCGCCTCGGCTGCGATCCGCGCGACGGCTGCGGCCGCCGCCTCCGCCGAGCCGCCGTAGTATCGCGGGTCGGAGAGTCGCAGATACGTATCAGCTCCCATGACGAATGTGCTCGCCGGGAAGATGTCGAGCTTTTCGAGGAATGTGGCCGCCCGCGTCAGCCAGAGCCGCTGGCCGGTGAACTGCGAGATCCTCGACCGGATCGCGATGGAATCGAGCCATGGCTTGTCGACGTTGGCCACGGAAAGCTCGTAGTCAACCGGCCGCTCCGCGATCTCCTCCGCGATCCGAGCCATGAGCAGATGCCCCTCGTGGAGCGGATCGAACGATCCGGGAAAAAGCAGCTGCCCCGCAGCGGGCTGGTCGCATTCGGCGGCTGCGGTGCCGGGCGTGCCCTCGACGTGCGATGTCTCGACGCACACGGTCTGCCGTCGCCCGGCAAAGAGGTCGCGCCATGCCTCGGGGGCGGTCATCACGTCGATGTCCAACGCCTCTCCGGGCCGCAGGCCAGCCAGCATGGCCCCGTGACGGTGGCCGTGGGCCGCGGCCGAGAGCCGTTCGAGAAACAGCGCCGCAGCGAGGCGATCCTCCTCCGTGCGGGATCGAGCACCTTTGTCGAGCACCACTTCTGCCACGCTCGTGGCGTCGAGCGTGTGCACCGCGACGACGATGCGATGGTCGCCGCGCTTGGGCTGCGTCGTGCGGAGGCTTGCGGTCACTGCGGCTCCCACCGCCTGATCGACCGTCGCCCCGTATCGGCAGGCCCGCTGCCAGGCCCCGACCGCAAGCCGCCGCGCCGCCCGTGAAGAGCAGTAACTCTCCTGCGGCCCGCCGAGCAAGGCATCGACCGATTCGCGGGCGTAGGGCACGAGCCCCTCCAGCACCACCGCGCTGGCACCGGGAGTGGAGACCAGATGCGACAGCGCTTCCGAGCCGCCGCCGGTCGAGACCAACACCGCTCGCAGACCCTTTGCCGAGAGGGCATCGATCACGTCGGTGGCAGCCGGGAGCGGCGAAAGAAGGGTGTCTGCCATCGTCGGCATTTTAGCGTGGGAAACGAGTCGAGGCTTGTGAAGGCACCACGGCGGGGCGACACTGCGACCCTCTCCGAGGAGCGATAGGACATGCGGGCGGCAATCATCGGCATCGGGGCCATTGCGAGAATGCATGCCCGAGCCCTGCGTGACATCCCGGGCGTCGAACTCGTCGCCGCGTGCTGCCGGACGGAAGAAAAGGGCCGTGCCTTCGCGGCCGACTTTGGCTGCGAGTGGTACGACGATGTCGGTCGCATGCTGCGACGTGCGAAGCCCGATTTTGTCACGGTTGCCACGCCATCGGGCGCCCACCTCGAAGCGGTCGTCGCCGCGGCCCGCAGGGGCGTGCATGTGATTTGCGAGAAGCCGCTCGAGATCACGCTGAAGCGGATCGATCGGATGCTCGCCGCGGTCGAAAAGGCGGGTGTCACGCTCGGAGCCATCTTTCCGCAACGGTTCAACCCGGTCATCCGTGCGGTGCATGATGCGGCGGTGGCAGGACGATTCGGGCCGCTGGCCGTGGCCGCAAGCTATGTCCCCTGGTGGCGTGACGACGCATACTACGGCCCCGGTCGCTGGCAGGGAACGAAGGCGCTCGACGGCGGCGGCGCGCTCATGAACCAGTCGATCCATGGCGTCGATGCCCTGCAGTGGATCGTCGGGGCCACGATGCCGGGCCTTGCCGCCGGGCAGAATCCCGTCGAGAGCGTTCTTGCGATCACGGCCGTGCGGGGGCACGATGTCGAGCGGCTCGAGGTGGAGGACACCTGCGTCGCGGTGCTGCGGTTCAAGAACGGAGCCCTGGGCCAGCTGCTTGCCGCGACGAGCCTCTATCCGGGGCAGTTGCGGCGGTTTCTCTTTGGTGGCCGCGACGGCACCGCGGAAATCCTCGAGGAGCAGCTCGTCACCTGGCGATTTCGTGGCGAGGCTGCGGGCGACGAGTCCACCCGCAGCACGTTTGGCGGCAGCAGCGGCACCAGTGGCGGCGCCGCCGACCCGATGGCCATCAACTACTCCTGCCACACCCGAAACTTCGAAGACTTTCTTGCGGCGCTCAAGGCCGGCCGCGCACCCGCCCTCGACGGCCTCGAGGGCCGCAAGGCCGTGGCGATCGTCGAGGCCTGCTACAAGTCGGCTCGCACGGGCCGGGTTGCGAAGGTTGATTGACAGCCACCGGCGCGGCATCGACCATGCCTCCCGGCGCATCCCTCTCCCTCGGGCTTGTCCTTCCCCAACCCCAATGGATCTCCCGTCATGGCCGAACTCTCGCGATCCAATCCCGCCCACGCCTCGCACGCCGATGGCCCCTGGTATCGCGAGCTGACGCCCTACCACTGGTTCGTGTTCGTCGTGGCGTCGTTGGCGTGGCTCTTCGACTGTCTTGATCAGCAGCTCTTCCTGCTGGCGCGGGGCTCGGCGATGAAGGCGCTCCTCCCTGCCGGCATGGATCCGATCACCTACGGCGGCTACGCGACGAGCATCTTCGTGGCAGGCTGGGCGACCGGCGGCCTGATTTTCGGCTCACTCGGCGATCGCTACGGCCGCGCGAAGATGCTCACGCTCACGGTGCTCATCTACTCGGTCTGCACCGGGCTCTCCGCCTTCTCGAAGGGCTGGATCGATTTTGCGCTCTTTCGATTCCTGACGGGCCTTGGTGTCGGCGGTGTCTTCGGGCTGGCCGTCGCCCTGGTGGCCGACACGCTTCCTGACCGCGCCCGCGCCGGTGCGCTCGGGTTGCTCCAGGCGCTCTCGGCGGTCGGCAACGTGATGGCCGGCATCGTCAGCATGTATCTCGGCCACCTCGAGGGCATCAAGGCGATCGAGCCGGGCACGGCCTGGAAATACATGTTTCTCGTCGGAGCGATCCCGGCGTTTCTCTGCGTGTTCATCCAGATGCGGCTGAAGGAGCCGGAGAAGTGGGTGAAGGCCCGCGAGGCGGGCCGGGCCGTCGGGGTGAAGTTTGGCTCCTATGCCTCGCTGCTCGGCGATGCGCGGTGGCGCACGCCGGCGCTCTTGGGCATGGTGCTCTGCGTGGCGGGCGTGATCGGCCTCTGGGGGATCGGCTTCTTCAGCCCCGAACTCGTGGGCGACGTGATGGCGCGGTCGCTCGAGGCCGAGGGCGTGCCGGCCGATCAGATAGCGGGCCGGAAGACATTCTGGATCGGCGTGAATTCGATCGTGCAAAATATCGGCGCCTTCATCGGCATGCTCCTCTTCACGTCGCTGGCGCAGCGCATCGGCCGCAAGCCGGCCTTCGCGATCGCCTTCATCGCCGCGATGGCCGCCACGATCGGCTACTTTCAGCTGTTCAACGGCCGCAGCGACATCTGGATGAGCGCCGTGATGGGTGGCTGCCAACTGGCGCTCTTCGCCGGCTTCGCCATTTACCTGCCGGAACTCTTCCCCACGAGCCTCCGCAGCACCGGCACGAGCTTTTGCTACAACGTCGGCCGGTTCGTCGCCGCCAGCGGTCCCTTCACGCTCGGCAGCCTGCAGGCCGCTCTCAAAGCGGGCGCGACCACGCCGGAGGCGAAGCTCATGGCATTTCGCAACGCCTGCTCCTACATGAGCGTAATTTTCCTGCTCGGGCTGGTGGCGTTGGCGTTTTTGCCCGAAACGAAGGGCCGACCGTTGCCCGAAGACTGAGCGTCGTTCCCGGCGTTCGCACCCTCCCCGGGGCAGGTGCTACATTGCGTGGGATTCGTTCGCCCGTAGCGTTTCAGGAGAGTTTCGTTCCATGCGTTGGGAAGGCCGCCGCCAAAGTAAAAACGTCGAGGACCGTCGTCAGATAAGTGCCGGGCCGGTGATGGTCGGGGGTGGACTGCTGACGATCCTTTTCATGCTCGTGCTGATGTTTCTCGGGGTCGCGCCCGAGCAGATCGCCCAGATCGCGGCGCCGCAGCAGCAGCGTGCGCCACGCCAGCAGCAGCGGCAGCAGCAGCCTGATGCGAACGATGAGATGAAGCAATTCGTCTCGGTTGTGCTCGCCGACAACGAGGATGTTTGGGGAAAGCTCTTTCCGAAGCACTTCCAGGCCCGCTACTCGCCCCCCACCCTCGTGCTCTTCACGGGTCAGGTGAAGAGCGCGTGTGGTTTCGCCAGCGCGGCGGCCGGCCCCTTCTATTGCCCGCTCGACGGCAAGGTCTACATCGACCTGGCGTTCTATGAAGAGCTCAAGCGGAGATTCGGCGCTCCGGGCGACTTCGCCCAGGCCTACGTGATCGCCCATGAAATCGGCCACCATGTGCAGAACCAGCTCGGCATCAGCGAGAATGTTCAGTCGATGCGGCCGAGGCTCTCCGAGCGCGACTACAACAAGCTCTCGGTGCGGATGGAACTCCAGGCCGACTTCCTCGCCGGCGTATGGGCCCACCATGTCGCCCGCTACGCCGGGATCGTGGACGAGGACGACATCCGCGAGGCGGTCAATGCAGCGGCGGCGATCGGAGACGATCGGATTCAGAAGCAGACCCAGGGCTTCATCGTGCCGGATGCCTTCACGCACGGGACCAGCGAGCAGCGGGTGCGATGGTTCCTGTATGGGCTGAAGGAAGGAAACCCCGAACTGATGAACCGGGCCTTCGAGGTCGATGATCCGTAAGACCGGCACGGGGGCGGCATGAAGATTCTCCTCACCGGCGCCACGGGCTACGTGGGACGATGCCTACTGCCCGAGTTGGAGCGTCGGGGGCACGCCGTCCGCTGCCTCGTTCGGCGGCCTGAAAAAATCCGTGGCGTGGCCGGCCCCTCGACCACGGTGGTCGTCGGCGATGCCTCCGACCCCGAAGCCCTCGCCCGTGCCTGCGACGGGATCGATGTCGCCTACTGGCTCGTCCATTCCATGGAGAGCGGCGTCGATTTCGAGCGGGCCGACCGGCTGGCGGCCGAGCGGTTCGGTGCTGCGGCCCGCGCGGCCGGCGTGAAGCGGATCGTCTATCTCGGAGGCCTCGGCGCCGACGACGACGCGCTCTCCGCCCACCTTCGCAGCCGCCATGAGGTGGGAGCGATCCTCCGGGCCAGCGGTGTCGAGGTGGTGGAATTTCGCGCCTCGATCATCATCGGCTCGGGCAGTTTTTCGTTCGATCTTGTGCGCACGCTGGTGGAGCGGCTTCCTGTGATGATCTGCCCGGCGTGGGTCGCCACCCCCACCCAGCCGATCGCCATCGCCGACATCGTGGCCTACCTCGCCGCCGCGGTCGATCTGGCCGGCGAGGGATCGCGAATTTTCGAGATCGGCGGGCCGGACAAGGTGTCGTATGGCGCTATCATGAAGGAGTACGCGGGCCAGCGCGGCCTGCGCCGGCTCATGATCCCGGTGCCGGTGCTCACGCCACGGCTGTCGAGTCTTTGGCTCAGGCTCGTCGCCCCGCAATATTCGAAGGTAGGACGCAAATTGATCGACGGACTCAAAAATCCGACCGTCATCACCGATGACGCGGCGATGCGGGCCTTCCCGATCCGTCCCCGTGATCTGCCGGCTGCCGTCCGCGAGGCGGGGCTCAACGAGGATCGGGCCTTGGCCGACAAGCGGTGGGCCGATCTCGCCGATGCCGAGGATCTGCCCCATCGCTACGGAGGCCAGTCGGAGGGGTCGCGGCTCGTGGACCATCGCCACAGGGTGGTCGCCGTGACGCCCGAGCGTGCGTTCGCGGCGATCGAACGCATCGGCGGGGCGAACGGATGGTATGCCTGCGACTGGCTCTGGCAGATCCGCGGCTGGATCGACCGTTGCGTCGGCGGGCCGGGCATGGGCCGTGGCCGCCGTGATCCGGCGAAGCTCCTCACCGGCGACTCGCTCGATTGCTGGCATGTCGAACTCTGTGAACCGCCGCGGCGGCTCCGGCTCGCGGCCGAGATGCGGCTGCCGGGTCGAGGCTGGCTCGAATTCGAGGTGGTGCCTCGCGACGGAGACGTCACGATCCACCAGACGGCCGTCTTCGATCCGAAGGGGCTCGGCGGCCTCGCCTACTGGTATGCGATCTGGCCGCTCCACGAGCTCGTCTTCACGCGGATGCTCGCCGGCATCGCCCGCGCCGCGGTCAAGGGGTGATGGCGGGGCTCGCTTCGGCGTGAGGCCGACTTCGCTGCGCCTGGATCGTCGTGTGGGCGATGTGGAATCGCTCACGCAGCAACGTATCCGCCGCGCGGAGCACGGCGTCGTGGTCGGCGGTGCCGTGAAGGTCGAGGTGGGCTGTGAGCGACGTTTCCGACGTGCTCGTGCCCCAGACATGCAATTCGTGAACCCCGATCACGCCGGACAGGCCGGCCAAGGCCTGCTCGACGGCATTGATGTCGATCCCGCGCGGCACGGCATCGAGCGCGAGGTCGACGCTCTCGGTGAATAATCCCCATGTCCCCGCCACGATCACGAGCGTGATGGCGATGCTCACGACCGGGTCGATCCAGGCGAGGCCGGTCAGCAGAATGGCGATGCCGGCCGCGACGACGCCCAGCGAGATCACGGCGTCGGCCGCCATGTGCAGGAACGCCCCACGGATGTTGGCGTCGTGGTGACCACGGAAGAAAAGCAGGGCTGTGAGCGTATTGATCACCACGCCGATCGCAGCGACGCCGATCATGGTCGGCCCGGCCACCACGTGCGGCGAGGCAAGCCGATGCCATGCCTCCCAGAGGATGCCGCCGCAGGCCACGACGAGCAGCACGGCGTTGAAGAACGCCGCGTAGATCGTCGAGCGACGCAGGCCCCAGGTGTATTTTCGCGTCGGCGGCCTGCGGGCGAGGAAGTCGGCGCCCCAGGCCAGCACGAGCCCGAGCACGTCGCTGGCGTTGTGGCCGGCATCGGCGATGAGGGCCAGCGACCCGGAGAGAAACCCGAAGACGAGTTCCACGGCGACGAAGGCCAGATTCAGCCCGACGCCGATCATCATGGCCCGATCGAGCCGCCCCGAGCCCATCCCATGCGCATGGCCACACGAATGGCCATGCAGCCCGTGGCATCCGGCGTGCTCGTCGGCCTCGATGTCTCTTCCGCCTGTGGCGATTCGATGCATTGGCGTTGTGCCTGCGATCCGATCCCCGGCATGCTGCAGCGGCCGCCGCATGCCGGTAGGATCATACCGTCGTTCGAGACATTCGTGTCGATGGAGGATTCCCGATGCATCTGCTGCAGTCCGACGCCCTTCGAGTGGCCGTCATCGGCCGCACCGGCCGCGGTGACTGGGGACACGCCACCGATGAACTCTGGCGGGGCCTTCCCGGAGCGACGGTCGTCGCAGCCGCCGACGAATCGGAGGAGGGGCTCGCAAAGGTGGTCGCCCGTCATGAACTCGAGCCGGCATCGGGCTTTCGTGACTGGCGACGGATGCTGGCCGAGGCCAAACCCGACATCGTCGTCATCTGCATGCGGCACATCGACTGCCATGCCGAGATGGCGATCGCTGCCGCGGAAGCGGGCGCGAAGGGCATCTTCATGGAAAAACCCTTCGTCCGCACGCGGGCCGAGGCAGATGCGGTGGTCGCCGCCTGCCGGAAGGCCGGAACAAAACTGTCAGTATGGTTTGTCAATCGGCACAGCGCCGCCTATCTCGCGGCCCGCGACCTGATCGAGGCTGGCGAGATCGGCCGGGTGCTCGAGCTTCGTGGCCGCGGCAAGGAGGATCGACGTGGCGGCGGCGAGGACCTCTGGGTGCTCGGCTGCCACATCCTCGACATGATGGCCGATCTCGGGGGTGAGCCGCAGTGGTGCGACGCGGCGGTGACGCTCGCCGGCCGGCCGATCACGAAGGCGGATCTCGTCGATGGCCCCGAGGGGATCGGCCTCATCGCGGGTGATTCGATCGCCGCCATGTTCGGCATGGCGGACGGGCCCGTCGCCTATTTTGCAAGCGTCCGCGAGGCCGGCACGAAGCAGCCGAACTTCGGCCTCACTGTCGTCGGCACGAAGGGGGCCATCCACATCCGGCCCGACCATGTGCCGCACTGCTACTTTCGTGCGGCTCCCCTCTGGCGTGTGGACAAGGATTTCCCGTGGCAGCCGATCGGTCCGGCTGGGCTTGGGGATCAGCCCTCGAGTGGTGACGTCGATCGTGCCGCCGAACGGGCTCAGTGGGGTCGCCGCGCCGCGCTCGACCTCATCGCCGCCATCATCGAGGATCGTGAGCCGTCAACGGGCATGTATGCCAGCCGCACGACGGTGCGGATGACGGCGGCCATCTTCGAGTCGGCGATCTCAGGCTCACGCGTCGCGGTGTGATCGCCACTCGCAGAATGGCTTGAATGGCAACCCTGTGCGTGGGTCGTGGTTGCCCCTGCCACGTCTCCGGACGTTCGCTACGGCCTTCCGGGCCTACGCTCACTGCATGTCCGC
>JBJTDB010000024.1:0-371 GCA_046092145.1 Planctomycetia bacterium
GGTTAGCCGCCTGCAGCACATGTTCGCCTTCCCGAAGCCCGCCGATGCTGAACATGCCCTCGGCATTGGTCTGGGTCACGGCCACCTGCCGGCCGCCCTGCGAGATCGAGACGCGTGCATTGCTGAGGGGCTGCCCCGAGGCGGTACGGACCTCGCCATTCATCACGCCACCTTCGTCGAGGACGAAGTTCCGAGCGTTTGAGCCTTGAGCGTGAGCCGTCCGTTCCGCCAACGCCATGCTGCCGACGCAGACAGCGACGAGAGTCGCGGCATATCGAAGTGCTGATTTCATCTGGGCATCTCCCTGGCGCGGAAAGAAGAAAGTTCTTTCAACGCGATCGTTCTTATCGGAACGACCGTCACAACACATG
>JBJTDB010000025.1:0-4125 GCA_046092145.1 Planctomycetia bacterium
CGTCAAAGCCGATCGAGAAGGTCTTGAGCGGCATGCATCCGGCGCGCTGCGCGCAGGCCACGATGCTGGAGGAGTCGATTCCGCCTGAGAGCAGCACGCCGACAGGAACGTCCGCCATGACCCGCCGCTTGACCGAGCGGACGAGAAGTTCGATGAGTGTTTCGCAGGCCTCGGAGTAGGGGGGCGGTTGCGTTGCCTGCGGGGCATCGTCATAGGCGACTGCGCGTTTCCAGAATGCCCACTCGTGAAACCCTTCACGCTCACTTCCAGGCAGCCCATACGAGAATGCCGACCCGGGGCCGATCTGTGCGATGCCATCCCAAATGCTCTGGCTGCCCGTGACATAGTCGTTGAGCAGGTAGGAAACGATCGCCCGATCAGATACGGCGACCGCCGTGGCGATCTCCCGGCATGCAAGAAGCGACTTCAATTCGGAGGCGAATGCGAACCGGAACCGGCCGAACGGCCGCGTCGTGTAGTAGAGCGGCTTCTCGCCGAATCGGTCTCTCGCGCCGAAGAGCATGCGTCGCGATCGGTCGTAGAGCACGAACGCAAACATACCGTCGAGTTGAGTGACGCAGTCGATGCCGTAACGACGATACGCCCGCAGGATGGTTTCGGTATCAGACGTGGTTCGGTAGGGGGACTCGGTGGAAAAACGCTCGAGGAGGTCGGGGTGGTTGTAGATCTCGCCGTTGAAGACGATCACCACGTCGCCCGAGTCGTCCGACATGGGCTGCACGCCCCCCTCGAGATCGACGATCGACAGGCGGCGATGCCCGAGTTCGACGCCCTCGGCGCGAAAGAATCCGTCCGCGTCAGGCCCCCGGTGGGCCAGGGCGTCGGTCATGGATCGCAGGGTGTCGGGATAACCATCACCGACGAAGCCACAAATACCGCACATCGGGAACGCGATTGAAATCCTGGGGAGTGAAACCGTCGCCGCGGCGGTTTCGTTGGAACAAGGCGAGGATTCGCGGAAACTAGGTGGAATATCGGGGGGCGTCGAGAGCATTCCGGCAGGGGAGTCGCCCTTGACCACCCATCGCGGGCTCCCTACGTTCCCCCCGCTTCGGCCAACGGCCGGTCCCGCGAATGGTCATCGGGACATGCCGCCGCCCACCGTTCGAGGAACGTGCATGCCCAACCCTCCGGCACCGAGATCACGCGGGATCCCCGTCTCCGAGGTCACATGGCATCAGATTCTGCTCCTCGTTCTCTGCGCGTTTGCGTTTCTGACGAACCTCGGCGGCACACATCTGTGGGACGAAGACGAGGCCTATTTCGGCAGCACGGTCACAGAGATGCTCCGTCGCGGGGATCACGTCGTTCCCTACTTCAACGGCGAGCTGTCACTGCACAAGCCGGCCTTCATGTATTGGGTGATGATGCTCGGCACGTTTCTCTTTGGAAACGGCGAGTTTGCCATGCGAATCGGATCGGTGGTCTTCAGTGCCGGCACCGTCCTGCTGACCTACCATGCAGGTCGGATGCTTTTCACGCCACGGGTCGGCTTGTGGAGCGGCCTGTGCCTGGCCACCTGCCTGCAATTCATGGTGATTTCCAGGGCTGCGGTGTCCGATCCCGAACTGGTTTTCTTCTGCACGCTTTCGATGGTGGTTTTCATCGCTGCGCTCGGCCGGTGCTCGGTCGATCGCGAGGGGCTTTCTCCGGCGCGGGGCGATGCGACGCTCTCCTGGCGTGACTGGGCGATGTGCTATGCCGCGATGGGAGCGGCCGTGCTGGTCAAGGGACCCGTCGGAGCCGTCCTCCCCACGGCAGCCCTGGGCCTCTTCCTCCTGTTCGAGCATGCCGATGCCGTCATGTCCGATCCGGGCCGGTCACAGGCTCAGGGGCACTGGCTGAAACGCTTCCTCGGCTGGGTTGTCACCGCCCTGGCGCCGATGACCATTGCCCGCACGATCTGGGCGATGCGCCCCCTCACGGCGGTATGCGTGATCGCGGCGGTCGCCGCGCCCTGGTACGTCTGGGTGGGGATGCGGACCAACGGCGAATGGCCGAAAGGATTCCTGTTGGTGCATAACCTCGGACGGTTTTCGCAGGCGTTCGAGCATCACGCCGGGAGCCCCTTCTACTATCCGGTGGCCGCCGTCGTGGGGATGTTTCCGTGGTCGATGTTCCTCTATCAGAGCGTGCGCGGAGCCTGTCAGAAGCTCGTCGGCGGAGGGCAGCAGCGGCGTGCCTGCCTTTTTCTGCTGGCGAACATCATCGTCTGGCTCGGCGCGTTTTCCGTCTCCAGCACGAAGCTGCCGCACTACATCGCGCCGGCCTATCCGGCCATGGCGATCCTCTTCGGGTCGTTCGTGTCGGGCTGGGTGTCGCGTGACGTCGAGGCAAGCCACGCATGGCTCCGGGTTTCCTGGGGCACGCTCGTGGTGGTCGGCATCGCGGTGATGGCAGGCCTCGGCACCGTGCTCTGGTTTCTCCTTCCGGACGAGTTGCATCTGCTGGCGATCGGCATCGTGCCATTGCTCGGCGGCATCGTGGGGATGTGGGCCCACGAGACGGGGCGCCGCAGTGTGGCCTCCGCGACGGTGGTCGCCACCGCCCTGGCCTTTCCGCTGGCGCTGCTGGCCTGGGCGGCACCCCAGGTTTCGGTCCATCAAAACAGCCCGCACATCGCGGCCTGGGTGCGCCGTCATGCCGTGACGCCATCACCACACATCAAGAGTTACCGGTTCTTTCAGGAAAGCCTCATCTATTACTCCGGTCAGTCGGTCGAACAGTGCCGCGATCCCGAAACGGTCGTCGACTACTTTCGAGAGCAGTCTGATGACGCCTTTCTGGTCACCACGCGAGACGCCCTCTCGACGCTTCGCCCCCTGCTGCCGGACGACGTCGTGCCCCTCGAATCGATGCCCCAGTTCCTCGGAAAGGGCGACGTGGTTCTGCTCGGCCGCTCCGGGACGACGGCCGATGCAAGCCAGCCACACGAGCGGATCGGGTCGATGACGTCGGAAAAGGAACTGCGCCATGAATGACGCACGATCGTTGCACGGACCCAGGCCGGCGGTCGAGGTGTCGATCGTCATTCCCATGCACAACGAGCAGGGCAATATTGGTCCGCTGCTCGAGGCACTCGATGCGGCCATGCCGACGACCGACAGAAGCTACGAGTATGTCCTCGTTGACGACGGGTCGGACGACGGGTCGGGTGAACTGCTCGACCGGGTGGCGGAGCGACGAAACGACCTCGTCGTCATCCACATGCGCCGCTGCTTCGGCCAGACCTCCGCGATCGACGCCGGCGTCCGAGCCAGCCGGGGTGACGTCCTCGTTTTTCTCGACGCCGATCTTCAGAACGACCCCGCCGACATTCCCCTTCTCCTCGAGCGTCTCGACGACGGGTATGACGTCGTGCATGGATGGCGGAAGCTTCGCCAGGATCGGTGCTGGACGCGCCGCGTCCCGTCGCTCGTGGCCAACTGGCTGATTCGACGCGTCACGGGTGTGGCGGTGAAGGATCTCGGCTGCGCGATCCGGGTGATCCGCCGCGATCTCGCGGAAGAACTTCCGCTCGAAGGCGAGATGCACCGATTCATCGCCGTGCTCGCCGAGGCGCGGGGAGCGCGTTGGAGCGAGATTCCGGTCCGCCATCATCCGCGGCGCGAGGGTCGTTCCAAGTATGGGCTGTCTCGCACGTTCAAGGTCGCGGTCGATCTCGTGGTGCTGTGCTGGTTTACCAGGCTGGCCATGCCGATGACCCGGCTGCTCGTCGGCGGAGGCCTCGTGCTTCTGGCGGTGGCGCCGCTGGCACTGCTCGTTTCCGGGCTGCTTTCGATCGTCGGTCACCATGTTTCGTGGTGGCCGGTGGCCGGCTTCGCGCTGGCCAGTAGTTTCGGGGGCATCAACCTCCTGGCGCTCGGTATCATCGCGGCCACGACGGTTTCGACGTGGTGGCGGTCACGAGGGCTCCGCCCGTGGAGCGTGCGATCGCTTGACTCCACCAGGGTGAGCCGGTGCCGCGAGGCCGCTTGAGCGAGGGCCTGCTCCCGGTCAGGAGTCCCCGCGAATCCATGCGCCGTCGATGAACCGCCACGGGCGGCCCGGAGGCTCGGCATCGCGGAGGATCTCCGGGAGGTGCGGCTGCGACCAGCCGTCGAA
>JBJTDB010000026.1:0-420 GCA_046092145.1 Planctomycetia bacterium
CGGGCAGTCGGCCGTGTCGCAGGTCGAGGGGCGGCTCGCCGCGCTGCCCGATCGCAGCGACTATCCGCTCATCATCAACGAGGTGTTCGGCCGCGCGGGCACCGACGTCGATCAGGTCGTCGGTCGTCGCGAGGCGCTCGCGACGCAGTTGCGGTCTGGCCTGGGGATCTCGGTGGAATTGCGCTCCGGCACCGAACTGCAGGGTAGTCGCGGCGCCTATGCGGCGGCCGGGCCGAATGGCTCCGAGCGGATCTATATCAATGCCGACTGGGCGGCCGAAGCCTCGGCTGACGACGTCGCGGCCGTCCTCCTTGAGGAAATCGGTCACGCCATCGATCAGCGGCTCAATCCGGGCCTCGATTCGACGGGCGACGAGGGCGAGCTGTTCTCTGACGTGGTCCGCGGGCTCCAGCTCAGCGA
>JBJTDB010000027.1:0-9872 GCA_046092145.1 Planctomycetia bacterium
CACCTATGTGGGCCGAACCGCCTCGATCAGGTGATACGTCTTCACCTCCTCGCGGGCGACGTCGTGCCACCGTTGGGGCAGATGCTCGACATACCAAGTCGGCTGCTTCGTGACGACCAGCAGCGTCCCGCCGGGTGCCAGGGCCCGCCAGGCCGCATCGACGAAGAGTTCGGCGATCCGGAAATCGCCGTAGTAGGGCGGATTGGCGAGCACGAGGTCGTAGGTTCCGGGCTCGTCCACCTCGCCCCCCGCCTCGAGTGCGACCGTGACATTCGCAAGCCCGTTGACCTCGGCGCCCAGCCGCGTGCATTCGACGGCCCGCGCCGATGAGTCGATCGCATGCACCTGCACGCTCGGATCCCGGGCGGCAATGCCGATCGCCACGGCCCCCGAACCGCACCCGATGTCGAGCACGCGGGTGCCTGATGCCACATCGACGGCATTCAAGAGATGACGGGCGCCGGGGTCGATCCGTCGATGCGCGAAGACGCCCGGCCTGGTGATCGCTTTCAGCAGCCGCTCGCGGTCTCGAAAAACGACCTCGCAGGTGAAGTCGCGTATCTTCGCCGGCTCTCGGGTCTTCTCGACGACATAGGCCACCGCAGCGGGCTTCGGGCCGGTCGCGGGCCTCACGCGAACGGTTTCGCCGGTTCCGGCGAGTTGCTCCCGAAGCCAGGTGTCTCGAGCGTTATCGACCGCCGCCACGAGCCGTCCACCGATATCGAGGGTCAGCATGGCCTGCTGGAGGATGTCACGCGAGAGTTCGGCCTCGCCCTCCTTGGCCAGCGGAATGACCGTGAGATCGTGGGGGCCTGGCGGCAGGTCGGGCAGACAGACCGACCGAAGGTTCGATGGCGAATCACCCCATGAACGCACTGCGAGATCGTGCTGGTAGCGATCCAGAAACCATGCCGTGACGCCGGCGGCCGGCCGCTCGGTCGCCAGGCAGTGGGCCGCCTGCGCACGGCCGACCGTGGTGCACACGATCCGCTCGCCTGGCAGACCGCGGGCGACATCGATCGCATGGGCCTCAGCGGGCCGGGCCGGAGTCGCTTCGACGGGCCGGATCACTCTGGTCTGCGGGGACGCTCGAAATCCCCGCTTTCTCCGCCTGGTCCACTCGGGCCTCCACGATCAGCACCCGGGCCGCGCCCCTGACCGCCGGGGCCCCGGCCCTGTCCACCTGGCCCACGCCCCTGACCGCCGGGTCCGAAGCCCGGCCCGCCGCCCGGACCGCGGCCCTGTCGCCCCTGCCCGATGCCCGGTCCGCCCTCGCCGCTTCGCATCCGGAGGGCCTGCATCTCCTCGGCAAACTTCGTGAGTTCGGCCCGATCAAGCTTTCCATCGCCATCGGCGTCGAATCGCATCGCATGCTCGACCATCCGTTCGGGAGAGGGCGGCCCACCGCGCTCCCCGCCATCCTCAGGCGGCCGCGCCCCGGCCATTCCTCCCAGGATCATCGTCATGCCCACCGCCATCGACCAGGTCGTAGTTTTCATCGTTCGTTCTCCTCGGGGACTCATCGATTCAACGGCGGTCCGGATCAAAGGTTGCGGCGAGGCGGTTTATCGGATCGGTTCGAGCGTCACCGCATCACGAAGCGGCAGATGGGTCACACGGCCTCCGAAAAACTCGTCCATGCTGGCCCGCTTGTCGAGATCTCCACGGGCGATCTCCTCCCAGTTCCCCACCACGAGGACTGCCATCTTGTCCGGATCGAGATGCTTCCGGGCCACCCGGCGGATGTCCTCGCGGGTCACCCCCTTCACCGTGTCGCGAAAGGTCTTCCAGAAATCCTTCGGTCGGTTCGTCCACTCGTCGTTCACGAACACCCGAAGCATCTGTGGCTTGCTCTCGAACTGCCTCGGAAAGGTCTCGACGAGCCCCTGCCTGGCCGTCTCCAATTCTTCCTCACTGACGAGTTCGTCTCGAATCCTGCGGATCTCATCGAGGACGATCTTCGTAGCCAGCGCCACCGTGGCATTCTTGCTCTCGAACCCGGCTCGGAAATCGCCCGGATAATAGACCTTCGGCGAGAGGCTCGATCGCACCGAGTAGGCGAGGCCTTCGTTGCTCCGCACCTGCTGCATCAGGCGGCTCGTGAACCCGCCGGCACCGAGGATCTCGTCGAGCATCATGAATGGAATCAGGTCTGGATCGTCCCGCTCGATCGACCGAAGGCCCAGCACCACCTTGCCCTGGGGAATGTCCTTCGGCACATGGTAGAGCCCCGGCTCGAGCGTGATCGACGGCGGCGCGGGATCGGGTGCGACATCTCCCCGCTTCCAACCCGTCAGTGCCTTCTCCAGCGTGGCCAGCATCTGCCCCTCTTCGAAGTCGCCCGATACGGCGATGATCACGTTGCCGGGATGGAAGAGCCTCGCGTGCATCTCCTCGAGCCGTGACCGCGACGTGGCGGCCACGCTGGCCCCGGTCGGCTGCGCCCCCTCGAAATGCTTCTCACCGTAGAGGAGCCGCTTCCACTCCCGGCCGAGGATCGACGAAGCGTCGTCGTTTCGCTGTTTGAGTGATTCGAGCATGCGGGCCTTCGCCGTCTCCAGCCGTGCCGCATCGAAGGCGGGCTTCCGAAGCATGGCCATGAAGAGGCCCAGGCTCTCGTCGAGATTTCGCGTCAGGCAGTTCATCGTGGCCGACGAAAACGTGTCTCCCGCCGACACCGAGACATCGGTCGCGAGGAAGTCGAGCCGCTCATCGAGTTCGGCCGGGGGAAGGCCCTCGGCCCCGCCCTCCAGCACCAGTCTCGCCGTCATGGAGGCCAGTCCGGGGATGTCGGCCGGGTCGAGCGAGGCCCCGCCCTTGAAGGTCATCGCGATCGTGACGAGAGGAAACTCGTGCGAGGGCGCGAGGTAGACGATCGTACCGTCGGCGAGCACGCGGCGGAAGGTCGCCGGATCGGGCGGCTGGAACACGAGCGGATCGAAGGATATCTCCTCCGGCCGCGCGGGGAGCGCCTCGGCGACGGCCGCGGGCCGGCCGGGCTGCGCCCGAGGCGGAGCCGATGTCCGCGGCGGCACCAGCATCAAGAGGCCGATGACGCCGAGGGCGAGCATGGCGGCGAGCGTGCGAGTGTTCATCGTGAGGCTTTCTGCTCCCGGCGGTAGATGGCGACGCTGCGGTTGGTCGGCTTGAAATACTCGTTTGCAACCCGACGGATGTCGGCGGCCGTGACGGCCTCGTACTTCCTCGGCCCCTCGTTGATCTCCCGCCAATCGAGCAGGGCCTCGGCGAAGGCCAACTGGATCAGCAGCGACATGTTGTTCTCCAGCCGACGGTAGTTTCCGGCTGCGATCCGGTTCTTGACCTTCCGGAGTTCACGCTCGGGAATCTCGGTCTTTTGGATCGCGGCGAGTTCCTCATACCAGGCCTGCTCCAGTTTTTCGGGGGTCGCGTCACCGCGGGTCTGCGCCTCGAACGAGAACAGCCCGGCGTACTTGCGGGTGTCGGACGAGGCCCGGGCGGTCGCCGCGATCCCGCGGCCCTCGACGAGCCCGGCGTAGAGCCTGCCCGTCCGCTCAATGAGGATCTCGGCGAGCACGTCAAGCGGATAACTGTCGGCGTGGCCGGCCGGGACGGTGTGGTAGCGGACCTCGATCGACGGCGGGAAATCCCCCTCGGCATTCATGCGTTGCTCGGCGAGCTGATCGACCTCGAGCGTCACTACCGGCGGGGGCTTCCGCGTGCCGGCGTCGAGCCGCGAGAAGTATCGCTCGATCAGTGTCCGTGCCTGCTTGGGATCGAAGTCGCCGACGATGATCCCGAAGAGATTCCCCGGTCGGTAGAAGGTGTTCCAGTATTCGTCGGCCTGCTCCGTCGTGTAACTGTTCAAGTCACTCGGCCAGCCGATCACGGGCCAGGCATAGCCGCACGACGCCCAGAACATGGAATCGAACTGCTCCTGAAACCGGCCGGTGGGCGTGCTGTCGGTCCGCAACCGCCGCTCTTCGTGGACGACGTCGCGTTCCGAGAAGAACTCGCGGAACACGCTGTCGTGGAGCCGGTCGCTCTCCATCCACGCCCAGAGCTCGAGCTTGTTGGAGGGCACGGTGATGAAGTAGCAGGTCAGGTCGTAGCTCGTGAAGGCGTTCATCCCGCTGCCGCCCGCCTTCGTGTAGACCTGATCAAACTCGTCCTTGACGATCGTCGCCGTCTCGGCACCCGCCTCACCACGGCCCTGCTGGGCCCGGATCAGGGCGTCGAGCTTGCCACGCAGGATTCGCAGATCCTGCGTGTCGTTGGCGGGATTCCAGGGGTCGTCGATCTCGCCCCGCATGAACCGGTCGTATTGGCGGGTCCAGACGATCTGGTTGATCTCGTCACGGATCGCCTTCTGCTCGGCCCGGTAGCGGGCGTCGCGAGCGGGATCGCGGGTGCCGATCGTGTTGGTGCCCTTGAACATCATGTGCTCGAAGAAGTGGCTGATGCCCGTGATCCCGGGTCGTTCGTTCACGCTCCCGACACGTGCCACCCAGCCGGCGCTGACGACGTTCGGCTGATCGGTGCGAGGAACGAGCAAAAACTGCATGCCATTGGGAAGCGTCAGTTCCTCCGCCTCGACCTGCTGGGCGACGGCCCGTCCGGCATGGGCGCCGAGGCAGACCAGCAGGGACATGGTGGCGATGAGACGGCTGATGGGCGGCATCGATCGGCTCCGGAAGCATGAGGTAGACGACCACGGCGTTATACCCCAGCCCCCGTGCAAACCGCCAACCCGCGCAGGTGTCCGCATCGGGACCGGCGTGCGACGTCGGACGCGACTCTCGCCATTCGTCCGGGAGCAGACCGGGCGCTATCGTTCCGCGCCGCGAGAGACAGAAGGGCCGCATGCCATGGCGCCGATCGATCGATCCGACCCGATCATCCTCGGGCATGTTCTCTCCGAGCATCAGGATCTTTTTCGTCGGATCATGGCCGTGCGACATGCGTTGGCCGCCGAGCCCCCCTCCGGCGACGATCGGCTCGCTCCCCTCGCTTCCCTCCCTTCTCTGGAGCACTGCCTGCGATCGCTCCGCGACCACCTGGAGGCTCACTTTCGCCAGGAGGAGACGGGGGGGTTTCTCGAGGAGGCCGTGACACGGATGCCCCGGCTGGGGCCCTCCGTTGCGGCAGTGATCGCCCAGCATCCGGCACTCCTGGCCGAACTCGACGCGCTCATCGCCTCCCTGCGGTCATCGGCCGACTCGACCCTCGCCTGGCAGCAGGCGGCGCACGCCTTCGAGACTTTCGCGGCGAACCTGATGGCCCACGAACGGAGCGAGAATGCCGTCGTTCAGGAAGGCTACAACGAGGATCTCGGGCTCGTGGATTGAGGCTTCAGCCGGCGTCACGACGGCCGGTCCACGGCGCCATCGACCGTGAACGATCGCGGCGTAAACATGACATCGGTCGCCGCGACGTGCTCGATCCGATCCAGATCGATGAGCACCGGCGGCGCCTCGTCGTGATCGCCGGAGCGGAAGGCGAGCAACTGCACCCGCGGCGGCTGGATGATGAGGCAATGCGGCTGAAGCCGGTGCCGCGTGGGGGCGGCGCCGTCGGGCCCATGTTCCTCAACGTCGATTTCTTGCCGGTCGTTGATCGCGCTACTGAGGGTCGAGAGGAGCCTGGGCCGCGTCGCATAGCGGCCTGGCTCGACCGGACGGACCAGGAATCCCCGCTTGGCCTCGTCGAGCTGTTTCTGCAGCCCTTCGGGAATATGGCGTTCGATCTTGTGCCGAAGCGCCTCGATCCCCGTCCAGAGCACCGTGCCCTCGAAGCCGCGGAGCAGATCACGGCTGAGCGCAAACGCCACCAGTTCCAGGAGCGTCACGGGCTCCGCCGGAAGCGGCCGGCTCCCCACATGGTTTTTGGCGAGCTGCCATCCAAACTTCCGGCTGCCGGCAATCGGCTGGTGATCGATCGGATAGCCGCAGGATGCGAGAAACTCGCAGTCCCTGCGAAGGGTTCTGGGCGAGAGCCTCGAAAGACCAAGCCGCTCACGGAGCGTTGCAATCAGCGTTTGGTCATCGAGCGGCTGGCGTGCCTCGGAAAGAACATCGAGCAGGGCGAAGATACGAAGGAACTGTTCGTGACGAGCAAAGTTGCCTGACATGGTGCGTCCAAAGCCGTGCCCCAACCAACCCAGACACCGTCCAAGACACGGTGTCTACAGGAAAGCCAGGGACTGGAAAAGGGTCGCACAGAATTAAAACAACGCGACTCGGCACGCTTGGTCACCAAAATGCTCAGGCAAACATTGAGCACGCCCTGGTTCTCGTTTGAACCGGGCCGTCCTTACACGGCGATTGCCCAGACTCGGTCACGCGGCCAGGCGGCCCGACTGACGCTCCCCCTCGACGCTCAGGTGCCACGACTCGGCGGCTTCGACGAGCCGGTCGATCATCGACATTACCTGCAGCGTCGTGAGCTCGCCGTCTTCCACCACGGTCTCCACGACCATTCGGAGATTCTCGAAGTCGGCATCGAACTCCGCGTGTACCAGCGGCGTGTCGGCCGCAAGACAGCTCATCACCATGCAGGTCGTGGCGATGTCGCCCTTGCAGGGAAACGCCCGTTCGATCGATGCCCGGCATCGCCGACCCTCATCGGGCGTTTCCAGCCTGACGATCGCCAGTTTTTCACCTCGGAGATTGCAGTAGGAACGGGTCACGAAGGCAACGCGGATCACCCCTTCCTCATCATCGATGTGATGCCGCACGGCCTCTTCTGAAAGCATCTCCGAACACCGCGTCAGACCAATAGCCATAACGCACTCCTTCTTCCCTGGCCGCCTCGGCGACCGTTGACCCTCACCCCCCCCCTTGCGAGTAATACGCCCGGAAACGCATCGTCTTGCGCGACGCAAAAAAATTTTGGCTTTCCCGAGACCAAGGGTGCCTTCTCGAATGTCATGCTCTCGGCCGTGCGAAACATGCTGCCGGAGCATCGACGCACGTCGGGGATTCCAACAGAAAGGGGTTGCGCATGCTTGACCCCCCACGGGACCATCGGCACCGAATCTGCGAACTGCTCCTGGCGTGGCAGTCTTCGGCAGATGAGAGCGACCTCGAGTCCCTGATCCACGCCACAGGGGGCCTGATCGATCGCATCGCCCGAGCCACGCTTCGCAGGCATCACATCAGCGACCCCAACGCCGTTGACGATGCGGTGTCCCTCGTGCTCGATCATGTGCGCCGCCTTCCGGGGTCGGGAACGACGGAACGACGCGTCTCTCCCTTCGTGTGCCACGACGCCGGCGAAGCGAGTGATCCCGGCGAAGCGTATCTCACATGGCTGACGACGGAGCGGTCCCGCGACGTCGCCCGAAACCGGCATCGTCACTCCCGACGCTTTCAGCCCCTCTCGAGCCTTGGCCCCGTCCCGTCGGGTGTCGGCCGACGGCTGGCCTCGGTGCCGCAATCCGACGGCACGATCGACGCCCAGGACTCCATCCCCGAGCGGATCGAGCGGGTGATCGGCAGGCTCGACCCGCGTCTGGCCACCGTCCTGCGGATGCTCCTCGACGGAAAGCCCCAGACCGAGATCGCCTCGAGCCTCCACGTCTGCGAAGGCACCGTCTCACGAATGCGGGCACGAGCCATCGTCGCAGTCAGGCAGCTCATGGCCGACGAACCCGACGATCCAGACTGACGCCCCAGGAGGCATCCGCTGAAGGTGGAGGCATCAGCCGAAGACCACCGTTCGTCGCCCGTGGAGGAAGACCCGATCCTCCAGGACGAGCCGCACGGCCCTGGCCAGCACCAGCTTCTCGACGTCGCGGCCCGCCTGCGCCATTCGTTCCGGCGTGAAGGAATGATCGACGTGGATCACATCCTGGGCGATGATCGGGCCGTCGTCGAGTTCCGCCGTCACGAAATGGGCGGTGGCTCCGATGATCTTCACACCCCTGGCGAAGGCCTGCCGGTAGGGACTGGCCCCGGCGAACGCCGGCAGGAAGGAATGGTGGATGTTCACGATCCGCTGCGGGTAGCGATCGACGAACCGCTCCGACAGCACCCGCATGTAGCGGGCCAGCACGACTGTGTGGGGCGAGTGCGCGTCGATCACCTCGGCGAGCGCCCTCTCGTGGGCATCCCTCGACACCCCCTCGTGCGGAACATGATGGAACGGCACGCCGAACCGCTGCACGAGGTCGCGAAGGGTGTCGTGGTTGCTGGCGACCGCGACGATCCGCCCGGGAAGGTCGCCGACGGCATCGAGCAGCAGCAGTTCGCCGAGGCAGTGCGGCTCCGTCGTGGCGCAGACGACGATCGGCTTACGATCGACGCGAGCCACGCGCACCCGGGCTCCCGCGGGGAGCGCGGCGGCCAGGTGCGACTCGAGGTGGCCGGCAGGCACCGGCCGGGCCGCCGGCGTGACCTCGGCGCGGAAGAAGAAGTGCCCGGCCTGGCCATCGACGAATTCCTGGTTGTTCTCGATGTTGAGCCGAAGACCCTGGAGCACGCCCGTGATCCGGTGGATGAGCCCGACTTCGTCGGCGCAATCGACGAGCACGATCTCGCGGCCGTCGGCTGGTCCAATCGACATCCCTCTCATGCCGGCACCCACGCGAGCACGACATCCTCGACGCTCGTCCCCGATTTTCGAACCGGCACGTCGATTCTTTCCAGGGCGATCCGGTCGGGCGTGGTATCGGCGCGGATCCGGTCGAGTTCGCCCGCGATCTGTTCTTCGAGTGCCGCCCGCTTCTCCTCGAGCGTCAACAGGCTCTCCTCCGCGTGCGCGACATCGGCCTGTTGCCGCGCGGCGCGGCTGGCTGATCGCATCGACGTGGCCGCCTTCCCGATCGTGGTGGAGCTTGCCATCTTGCGGCCCAGCAGCGCGCCGAGCACCGCCGAGCCGATCGAGACGTAGGTCTGGAGCGACTGATTCTTGGCCTCCGCCTTTTCCCGCTCGACCTTCTGCCTGGCCCGTTCGATCCGGTCGGTGAGCGTCGCCATCCTGGAGGCGAACGACTCACGCACCCGATCGAGTTCCGCGTCCCGCCATTCCTTCACACGCTGCGCGATCCGCACGCGGAACTCGGCCTCCGACTCCTCCGGCATGGAGATGGCGTCGATGACCGGGGCTCGCCAGACGGTGAGCGTGGAGGATCTCGCAAGATGGTTCTTGAGCGAGGTCGCGAGCGTCGCGTAGCCACGGGGAGAAGCCAGCGCGCCGGGCAGGCTCGCGAACGTGCCGGGCCGCGGGGCCGGCTCGATCTCCGGAGGTTCCGGCAACTGCCGAGATGCCTCCCATGCCGATTCACCGATCGATTCGGACGCCCGGGCGATGCAGATCACCTCGCGATCGACATCGACTCGGGCGGCGGGCTGCGAATAGCGAACCCGAGCACGCCCGAGCACCCATGGCGCGTAGGAGACGTCGGCATCCGATCGCATCGCCTTTTCAGGCGCGAGGAAGACCTCCTTGACGCCCGGCGGCAGGAGCGGACGCGGGCCACCGGTCGGGGCGGCAGTCGCAGCGGGCCCACGGTCGCGCGATGGAGCCTCGGGCGTCGCGACGCCCGCCGGCGTGCCGGCGTTCAGACGACGAATCTCCTCGCGCAGCAGCGGCCCCCGGAGGTAGGCCATGGTCCACCGCGTTTGAAAGACGGTCTCCCCATCTTCGTGCACGCTGTGCATCAGGAACATCCGCTTGCCGAGCCCCGACAGCAGGCGATCGACGTCACCACGGTTGAACGACGATCCGCTGGTCGATGCCGCTCCCTCGAGCCCGTCGAGAACCCTCGCCTTGTCACGAGCCGTCTGCAGCCGGCCGAGGAACCAGAGCCCCGCGTTGGAAAGGCCCTTGTAGTCGAGATCGACCGGATTCTGGGTCGCCAGCACCATGCCCAGCCCGTAGGCGCGGGCCTG
>JBJTDB010000028.1:0-28621 GCA_046092145.1 Planctomycetia bacterium
GGGGGGACGACGGCGTGCTCGAGTGGGGCGGCCCGACCGGTGCCGGCGGCTGCGCGCACAAGCACGAGCGCATCAGCTGCATCGCCTGCCACAGCTCCTGGAATCCCAGCTGCTTCGGCTGCCATCTGCCGCAGAAGGTCAACACGAAGTCGCCGGGGCTGCACTACGAGGGAGACGTCTCTCGCAACTACGTCGCCTACAACATCCAGACGCTGCGCGACGACGTCTTCATGCTGGCCCGCGACGGCAACGCCACCGGCAACCGCATCGGCCCCTCGCGGTCGAGCTGCGCGATCCACGTCGGCTCCTACAACAACAACCGCGAGTCGATCTACGTCCAGCAGCAGACGATCTCGGCCGAGGGCTTCAGCGGCATCGCCTTCAGCACGAACGTGCCCCATACCGTCCGCGGCGGTCCGCACTCCTCGGTGCCGCGGGACCTCACCGCCTACCGCCCAGGCACCCACGAAACCAAGATGTGCAGCGATTGTCACGTGTCGAAATACGACGACAACAACGCGATCATGGCGCAGCTGCTCATGCAGGGCACCAACTACACGAACTTCATCGGCAAGTACTGTTGGGTGGGTCTCGGATCCGGTGGCCTGGCGGGTGTCGTCGTGACGGAGCAGCAGGAGCCGCAGACGGTGATCGGCAGCTCCTTCCACCGGATCGCCTATCCGGACGACTTCGGCAAGCATGTGGCGAACTCCGGCGTGCTCCAGAAGGCCCACCATCACGGCCCCGCCGACGCCGTGACGCTCGCGCTCACGCCCCTCCGGCAGCACGAGGTGCTCCAGGTGCAGATGCGAGGCGAATATCTGTATGCCGCCTGCGGCGCCGACGGCCTGCGTGTGTTCGACATCGCCTTCATCGACGACAAGGCCTTCTCGCAGCGGATCACGACGGCGCCGGTGTCGCCCCTGGGCCAGCAGTTCTACGTGAAAACTCCCTACGCCACCGGCGTGGCGGCCCCCTCCACCACGGCGCCCGACCCGACGCGGACGCACAACCCCGACAACTTCGAGGGCAGCGTGCACGCCATGTACGGCTACCTGTATGTATCGGACCGCGAGGAAGGGCTCGTCATGGTGGGAGCGGGGACGCTGCTCGACGGCAACCCCCTCAACAACTTCCTCAAGAAGGAGGTGTCCTTCAATCCGGAAGGGATCCTCAACGGGGCCAGCGGCATCACGATCGCCGGCACACGGGCATGGATCTGCTGCGACGCGGGGGTGGTGATCGTGTCGATCGAAGACCCCACGTGCCCGCAGGTGGTGTCCGTCATCGGATCGCCCCATGTCACCAGGCCGACGTCGGTCGAGATCCAGTTCCGCAACGCTTTTGTCTGCGATGCCGAAGGACTCAAAACCTTCGACATCACCGATCCCACCAAGCCGGTCCCGCTCGCGACCGTGCCGCTGGCGAATGCTCACAAGGTCTACGTTGCAAGGACCTATGCCTACGTCGCAGCCGGCCCCGAGGGGCTCGTGATCGTCGACGTCACGAAGCCGCATGAACCCTTCGTCGACCAGGTCTTCAACGCCGACGGCACGATGTGCGACGTCCGCGACGTGAAGCTCGGCATCACCTACGTGAGCGAGTTCGCCTATGTGGCAGACGGCGCCAACGGGCTGCGCGTGGTGCAGCTCACCGGCCCCGACACGCCCGGCAACGCCGGCTTCAGCCCCCGGCCGACGCCGCAGCTCGTGGCCACCTACCCGGTGACGAAGGGCGGCCTCGCCGTGTCGGTCTCCGAGGGCGTCGATCGCGACCGTGCCGTGGATGAAACGGGCAACCAGCTCTCGGTGTTCGGCCGCGTGGGCGCCAAGCCACTCGATCTCGAGAGCCAGCAACGGATGTATCTTCGGAAGGGGCGGCTCTGGAAGGCGAGCGATAATCCCTTCGACACTGAACTCTACCGGCAGGTCCGCTGACCGACGCACGCAGCGGAACAGCGCCGGCCCGGCACTCGCGCGGCCGGCCGTCCGCTACTTCGGCGGCGGAATCGCCTCGATCGCGTTCGCCGGTCGGCGAGGGCCGGCAGCCGGCAGTGCAAAGGCGTCACGCACGCGGGCGATGTCGATGCCCGTCGCCACGCTGAGCGATGTCTGCCAGAACGGCTTGGTCTGTGCTGTCGGCGCCGGATACGCCGGCCGCGGGAACTGGAGCGAGAGCGCCGCCGTGAGCTCGGCGGCCTTGCGGGTCCGCACGTCCGCCGGCCAGTCGGGATGCGCCGGGAGCCCGTGCAACATGGCCCAGGCGAGCAGCCGCGCCGATTCGAAGTCGCCGACGTCCTGTCCGCTCGCCGAGATCCGCTCGATCGCGGCCCGCTCCCGGGCTGCGAGCGAGTCGTCCCGACGGGTCCGTCCCAGCAGTTCGATCGCCCTGTCGATCTGCCGGCAGGGCTCGTCCGTCACCCGCGCCAGGTCCGGGGCGGCGCCGAAGGGGTGTTTGTTGAGCGCGGCGACGGCTGGAGCCAGGAGCGCATCGACGTCGGTCGGCATGCCGGCCTGTTCGAAGGCGACCGCCGCGAGCCGGCGCGGCCAACGGACGAGGGACGGCCGGCCCGGCACGAGCTGGCCGTAGCCGGCCTCCTGCCGCCAGCTGGGCACAGCCAGAGCGTGATGGCATGCCTGGCAGTCGTAGAGGGCGATCTCCGGCCACGGCCGATCCTTGGTCACGGGGTCGGCCGCCGACGCATAGTCGCCCGCCAGGTGGACCGTTTGCTTGAGCGCCACGAGCGCTCCCACGAGCGAACGCTCGAGTTCTCCGGTGCCTTCCGTTCGATAGTCCGCCTCTGCGGCGAGCTGCTGAATCCGCGGCGACTTTTCCCAGACCCGCTTCCAGTGCCTGCCGAGCGCCGTGCTGAAGGCCTCCATCTCGAAGGCCGGCAGAGGCGGGTGCCCTGCGGCATACATCTCGTGCGTGATGATGCGGTTGGTCGCGACCTCGCCGAGATGGCAGGCGAGGCAGTTTTCTGCCTTGGCGACGGGATTGCGGAGGTCGTGCATCCCGAAAGCCGCCTTCTCGCGCGACGAGAGGAACCGCCACGACTTTTGGATGTGTGGATCGACGTAGCCGGATCCGGGACCGTGGCATGTCTCGCAGCTGATGCCGCCGTGCAGCACCTCGGTCTCCTCGTCGATGGCGGGCTCGGCGACGGGATGCGTGTGACAGGCCACGCAACTGGCCGTCGCAGCCGCCTTGATGCCAAGCGCAGCCTCCATCGCCTGCGTCCGCGGGTTGGCGGACGAAAGGGCCAGGTGCGAGAGAGAGTGGGCGTCGTGCCGCCAGACTGCGGTCGTGGCGACATCGCACCAGTCACCCTGCTCGCTGCGATGGCACTTCACGCACAGGTCGGCTCCCATCAAGCGGAAGCCGCCGCGGGGCTTGAGTTCCTCCCCCGCGCTGACCAGGCTGCCAGAGGCGAGACCGATCGCGACGACCGCCGCGGTGAAGGCACTGACGACGATTCGAAGGTGGAGAACCATGCTGGTGAACCGCGGACACGGAACGTGACACCGAACGCCACAGGCACTCACGGCTGCACCGTCGAGGGAAATGGTACCGCCACGCGGTCACGGTTGAAACGCACGGGACTGAATCCCTCGGGGGTGTCGGCCCCTGGCGGAAACCGCAGGCTCTCGCGCAGCTCGTCGAGCGCCCGCCGCGTATCTCCCGCTGCCCCTCCGGCCCGATCGCTCCCGCGAACACCGAGCCGTGCCGCCCCCCCTTCCGCCGCTTCCATCGCGAGCAGCGTCTGCACGGCTGCATCCCAGAATCGCCACTCCGGCGGCGCGTTCGCGACCAGGGCATCGAGCTTCCGTTGAGAAAGATGGAGGACGACATGGTCCCGCGTCTCGATCTCCCGGCCCGCCTGCAAGGCCGCCCGCTGGAGGCCGCGAGCCTCGAGCAGCATCCGTTCGAGGCGGGCCCTGTCGGCCACGGACCAGTCTGCCTCGAGCACCCTCCGCACATCGACAGCGCTCATGCCGACGCTCCGCGTTCCCGGCGCGACGGCGGGAGCCGCTGCAGCGTCGAGCAGCCTGCCGGCCGAGACGTACCACGGCTGCCACGACGGCTGCCCCGGGAATGGGTTTCGAAACCCGCCGGTGTGGGCGGCGGCGTAGGACGAGGGGCCGAGCGACTTGTGGCAGGCATAGCAGTCGAATTCGGAAAACTCGGGCCAGCGATGCGGTCGCCCCGCGGCCATCGCGGCCGAGGCCTGCTGCGTGCGGACCGCGAGCAGGTCTGCAACTGCCGCAAGCGTCGTCGCCTGGCCCACGGCCCACGACCGCTCGGTGAAGTCGGGCCGTGACTCGAGTTTGCCGACGGGGGTCCAGTGCCGCGGCCAGAGCCGCTGGTAGGCCGAGAACTCGAATGCCAACCGGGGATGCCCCGCGGCGACGAGGTCGTGGTCGACCTGCTGGGACCCATTTCCCACATGGCACGCAATGCACGCATTGGCCCTGCCCGCCACGCTGCCGAGGTCTCGGAAGCCAAGCGCCTCCCGCTGCGGAGCCGAGAAGTGCTTCCATTCAGGGAGATGGTGCAGGTGTTGCCATCGGGATGACTCTCCGTGGCAGGAACTGCAGCCCACGCCGTCGGCCAGCACCTCCGGAGGCAGGGCGGGCCGGCTCACGTGCTGCATCGAATGGCAGGCCAGGCACTCCGCGGCGCGATGGGCTTCGCCGATCCGCAAGAGCTGTGCCATCCGCTTGGATCGCGGACTGTGGAGCGTCTCATAGGCCCGGGCGTGGGGATCGTCGTTCATCCAGATCGTGAACGCGAACGACTGAACGTCGTGATTCCCCGCCTTCGGCCCGCCGTGACACGAGACGGTGGCGCACGAGGCGACGCCCACAGCGGTCGCCAGCGGGTCGGGCCGCATTCCCGCGTAGCCACCATGGCTCGCCGGGAGCGGCAGATCGGCGGTGCCAGGGAGAAAGACCACGCCGGGAGCCGGCAGCGGCTCGCCCGTGGCAAACACCGCCGCGAGCACGACCGCCCCGGCCGCCAGGGCGAACGGCGCGGCGGCGATCCTCGGTGCGGCTCGACGTCGTCTCACGTACACGATTCCCCGCACCAGACCGTATCCCCTGGAATGAGTCTCGACGGCGAGCCGATACCGGGTCGAGAATTCGCAGGGGTCCTCGCACGAACCCGGCATTCTTCCCGATTGCAATCGGCAAAGTTCGCCCCGTTCCCCCAGTTCCCGTTTCAGGGATAGGAGCGGAGCACTACATTCGTCTCAGGAGGCCTGCTTGATCGTCGGTGGCAAAACCTGGAAGCACGACAGAAAGTGGGTCGTCGCGATCTGCGCGGTTGCCCTGCTGGCCGTGATCGCCTACGCCTTCGAGTGGTCCGAGGAGGGCCACCTGCCTGGTGGCAGCAGTCGGACGGGGTTTCTCTACGGCGTCGCCGGGGGCCTGATCATCCTCTTCGAACTGCTGCTCTGGCCACGCAGACGTGTCCGCTCCTGGCGGATCGGATCGGCGCAGCTGTGGCTGCGGGCCCATGTCTGGCTGGGCCTGCTCTCCGTGCCGCTGGTGCTGATGCATGGAAGGCTGTTCTTCGTCGGCGGGCTCATGAACCAGGCGCTCCTGGGCACATTTGTCATCGTGATCGCCAGCGGCATCTGGGGGCTTGTCCTGCAGCAGTACCTACCGAAGTTGCTGCTGGAGCAGGTGCCGGCGGAGACGATCTACGAGCAGATCGAGCATGTCGCGGCGCAGCAGTGTGCCGACGCCGAGAGGATCGTCCGCGCAGTGTGCGAGCCGGCGCCGGATCAGCCCGACGACGACACGGGCGTCGGGCTGCGGCACGAGCACGGCTCGCCTGCCGAGCAGGCCGGGGCTGTCCACCGGGACGAGCCTGAACACGTCGCCGAGTATGCCGTGGTGACAGGTTTTCGTGCGATGACCGGCATCCAGGGGAAGGTGCTCCAGACCGTGCCGATCTACAGCGTCATTCCAGGCACGCGGGAGATCTCTCGCCGGTTCTTCCAGGACCTGCGTCCCTACCTGCTCAGCGGAGCAGCCGGTGGGTCGCCCTTGGCGGGCCCGCTCGAATCGGCTCGCTTCTTCGAATCGCTGCGGTCGGTGTCGCCGGCGGCCGCGAACGGACTCATCGACCAACTGCGGCAGGTCTGTGAGAATCGCCGCCAGTTCGACCTGCAGGCCCGCATCCACCGCTGGCTGCATGGCTGGCTGCTCGTGCACGTGCCGTTGTCGGTCGTCCTGGGCGTCCTGCTCGTGATCCACGTGCCGGTCGCCTTGTGGTATTGGTAAGCATCCAGCCATGCCCCTCCCCGAAGACCAGCCGCTGCATCAACCGACGACATCCCGCGAGTCCGTCTCGCGGATCAATCGCTCGTACTTCCAGCAGCGGAGTTCCTTCCAGAAGACCAGGCGGTGGCTGATCCTCGCCGCCGTGGCCATCGGCGTCGGCTGGTGTGCGTGGGGGGCGATCGACGTGCCCCGGCATTATTCGCCCGGTGCCGTGGCTTCCCCACACGCGAAGTGGGAGAACGACTGCAAGGCGTGCCACGTGCCGCTGACACCGATCAAGGATGCGACCTGGCTCACCACCGCGGAGACCAGGCGGGAGGCCGACGCCAAGTGCGAGGCCTGTCACCGCGGCGCCGTTCATCATCCGCTGCAGATCGCATCCGAGGCCGGGTCGTGCGCATCCTGCCATACGGATCACCGCGGACGGATGAACGATCTGACGCGGGTGAGCGACCAGACCTGCACCGCCTGCCACGCCTCCATCGCGAAGCATCGAGTCGCCAAGGACGACGTGCCTTCGACGTCGAACACGATGCCGATCACCCGGTTCGACAACGAGCACCATCCCCCCTTTGCCTCGATTACCACCGACCCGGGCAGTCTGAAATTTTCCCATGGCCGGCACATGCGGGCCGGGCTTACGTTTGGCCCCACGGGCGCCGAGACCATCGACGCCGCCACGTCACCCGCCACGCGCGGCACGGCGAAGGTCTGGACGTACGACATGCTGCCGCCGGCGGATCGGCGCCGGTACCTGCCGGCCGATGGCCGTGAGACCGATGCGATCCAGCTCTCCTGCAGTTCCTGCCATGAGTTCGGCACGACCGTGCCGCCGGGTGACACGCGGCTCGTGAGCGGCCGGCTCGCGGCCTCACCGCCCGGAGCATATTCGCTGCCGGTGGAGTTCGATCGGCACTGCGCCGCCTGCCACGTGCTGCCCTATGAGGGCGCGGCCATCGGGAGTCCTGTCGCCGCCGTCGTGCCGCACGGGCTCGACGCCGCGGCCCTGCGGCGGTTCTTGGAGTCGGCCGTGCTCGAACGGATGGCCGCGCACGAGCCACGGCTGCTCGATCGCCAGCCTGCCCCGCAGGATCCATTACCGGCTGTTCCCGCGGCCGCACCGGCGAATCCCACGGTGCGGGCCCTGGTCATCGACCGCGTGGCGAAGGCACAGACCTTCGTTCGCGGCACGTGCGAGAAGTGCCATGCCGTGCAGCCCGCACCGGTGGCTCCCGATCGCGGCCTCCTCGGCCCGGCGGCGTCCCTCGACTCCGGCTGGTTTCTGGTGACACCAACCCGGATTCCGCAGATCTGGTTTGCGAAGGCGAATTTCAACCATCAGCCCCATCGGGGCTATGACTGCCGCATCTGTCATGCGGCGGCCTACCCCGACGACGCTTCCACCGGCCTGCCCGCCGGCTCGCCACTCGACAACGGCATCGTGATGATCGCCGGCCGTGAGTCCTGCACCACGTGCCATGCACCTTCCCGGTACGATGCAACGAGCAAGACGACCGTCGGCGGCGTGCGGTTCGACTGTGTCGAATGCCACGGGTATCACGGACTCGGGCCCCACGGCACGCCCTGAAGAAGACGGACTCGCATGGGCGGCAGCCGCCGAATCATCGTCGCCGTGGTCGCCGCCGGTATCGCGGCGGTGGTTGTCGGCGGATTCTTCGGCGGCCGGCGCGAGCCTCCGGCGGTCTCCGCGCCGGGCGCGGCCCGCAGCGTCGCGCCGCCCCGCGCGATGCTCGGGGCGGGAAGCTGCTCGTCATCCGGCTGCCATGCCGCGGCCGTCGAAGGGCATGCGGCATGGCAGAGCGCCTACACCGTCTGGGCCTCCCGCGACCGTCACGCGCAGGCCTATCAGGTGCTCCATGAGCCGCTGGCCCGGCAGATCGTGGCGGCGCTCGCAGCGAGGAATCCCGACCGCCCGCATCCCCCAGCCCACGAGAACGACGCCTGCCTCGGCTGTCATGCGACGCAGCGGAAGACAGCCCTCACCGATGGTGTCAGCTGCGAGTCGTGTCATGGTCCGGCGGGCGATTGGCTCGTCGCCCACACGCTGCCGGGATGGAAGACGAAGGGCAATACGCTCGGCATGGTCGACCTGGCCGATCCGTTCGCCTGTGCACAGCAGTGCAGCCAGTGCCACGTCGGTGGCCCGGCCACGCCGGATGGCGCTCTGCGCGAGGTCAGTCATGACCTCATTGCGGCCGGCCATCCCCGGCTCACCTTCGAACTGCGAGACTTCAAGCAGGCGGAACCGCCGCACTGGCGCGACCGCTTCACCGGCGACGGCGAGGAAGGCCCGCTCTCTGAATGGGCGCTGGGCCGGCTCGGCGGGCTCGATGCCTTCCTCACGCAGGTGGCGAGCCAGGCGGCCACGGCGGCCCGGAAGTCAGACGGGCACCAGGAATCCTCCGATACCGCCGGCGTCTGGCCCGAGTTCACGGCGTTTGAATGCTACGGCTGTCACCGCCCCGCCATCGCATCGTTCGACCGCGATCCCGCCGGGACGGAGGCGGCGGGCCGGATTCGCGTGAGCCCGCGGGTCGATCCGATGATCTGGTCACTTCTGGACGTCATCCTGCCGGAGGCCGCGGCTCACTCGATCGATACCGCCCGCGACGACATGGAAGCGGAGTGGTGGCTGCCTCCATCACAATCGACCCTCGAGAACTGCCGCCGGGAGATCACCCAGGCCAGGCCGTTCGTCGGCGGTCGGCTCGCGGCATTGTCCCCCGCCACGCTGGCCCGCCAGGTGATCGCGAGCGTCGACCTGCAGAGCTGGGACGAGGCGGTCTCGGCAACCCGGGCCCTGACGGCGATCGTTGACCAGCTCGCGGCGACCCGTGACGTGACCGACGCACGGCAGCGGCTCGCGAGCATACGATTGCTGCTGGAGTTTCGGGAGACGACCGTCGGCGGCCGGCAGGTCCGGTTCGACAGCCCGCAGGGCTACGACCCCGCGCAGGTGCGGTCGGCACTCGAGGCGGTCATCCCAATGCTCAATGTCAGTGGAAAAAGTCATCCATGACCTTTTTCCACCTGGACGACCGGTGAAAACGCCAAGGGTTTCCACGGTCGGCGGTCGTCGCATCCCGCTCCGGCAGCCGTGTTCCACCATCTGCTACGACGGCACCGTCGCATCGCGGCGGTGCGAGACGATCTTCAGGAGATCCTGCCCGCTCATTCGGAAGGCGGCGTTGTGGGGGCATGCATAGACGCAGCTGGGATCCTCGTCCGGCCCGACGAGATCGCGGCACAGGTCGCAGGTGGTGGCGAGCCGTCGATTCTCTTCCTCGTCCTTGTGCATCGAGATGTTGCCGTAGGGGCAGTTGCTCGAACACAGGCCGCAGCCGATGCAGTGATCCTCGATCACGATCTCGACCGCGCCGGGATGGTTCTCCCGCGGCTTGCGGTGAATGGCGTCCACCGGACAGCCGACGAGGCAGTAAGGATCGAGGCAGGAACGGCAGGAGCTGGCCACGAGGAAGTTTTCGAACCGCAGCCCCTCTCGGATCAGCCGCGTCACGCCCTCGTGGGTATCGGAGCAGGCCCGCGTGCATTCGTCGCACCGCGTACAGCTCTCGAGGTCGAGCACGAGCAGCTTCTGCGCGCTGTACAGGCCGTTGCTGATGAACTCCTCGAGTCCGTCATCGGCCTGCTGACCGCGCTCGATGTTGAGGGTGAGCAGCCGCCGGGCTTCCGCGACGAGCTCGTTCCGCACGACCGGCGAGCGTTCCACGATCGCCCGGAAGTCGTCGCCGCGAATCCGCACGAGTTCGACCGTGTCGAGGGCGGTGCAGGTGGCCACGCGGAGGGTGCGGGCTCCGCCGGAGGCCGCCAGGTCGGCGTCGAGATCGACCATCGACGAAATGAGCCCGATCTCGCCAAACGTTCGGCCGGGGCCGAGGTAGTCGAGAACCCGCTCGTGTTCCCCCATCCGCTGCGACACTTTCACGAATCCGAATCGCACCTTGTAGAAGTCGGTCGCCACGTCCCCCTGGCGGAAGATCGGCTGCCCCTTGTCGACGGTCACGAGCTCGGCCCGATTCCGCAGGAACTCGGCGCACTGCTGCCTCTCCTCCGCCGAGAGCCCGCGAAACATCGAGAGCTGTGCCAGTTCCTGCGCCAGCGTGCGGCTCCGGTAGGCCTGGTCGAGGATCTGCCGCGACGACTCGTGTCGCTGCAGCATGTAGAGCACGTTGCGGTTGATCTCGATGACTTCCGTCTCTTCGATTGCGACGACGGTCGCCGACCGCGGGTAGGCGTTCAGGCACGCCATCTCGCCGAAGAGCACATCGGCCGATGTCAGTTCGCCCACCCACTTCCCATCGACGAGTTCGAGTGACCGACCGCTGTCGATGGCGACGGACCGTTTCTTCTCGCGCGGCCGGCGGGCCCGGGACGAGGCCGTCCCCTGCAACCAGCCTGTGGCGGAACGCAGAAAGGCCTTCAGACCGCCGCCGGTCATGTGCCCATGCCCGGCGGCAGCCATCCCGATCGACACGCCCACGCGGCCGCGGACGATCACGAACGCCGTCGAGGCGTATTCGCCCTCCCGGCAGATCGTCTCCCCGGGACGAAACCGGCGGCGGTTGATGCTCTGCGAGTTCCATTCCAGAAACTTGGTCGGAATGCCCGCGAACAGCGGGTGCTGCCGCAGATCGTCGACCCACGCCCGGTCTCCGTGCGGGCCCTGCCCGCCGCCCACGGCCGTGCGGAACACGAGGGCGCCGGTGGGGCAGGAAATCATGCACTCGCCGCACGACACGCAGCTCGACGATCCCATCGGGTCGTCGAGGTCGAAACCGATGTGCGTGGCATAGCCCTTGCCGGAGCGGCCGATGACGTGGTTCTCCTTCACCTCGTTGCAGGCCCGCACGCACCGGTCACAGAGGATGCACTGGTCGTGGTCGACGGCGATCCGCGGGGAGCTGTCGTCCTTACCTCGGGCGAGCGACCGCGGGGTGAATGCCTGGGCTCCGGTGAGCGGCCACTTGGCCTCGATGGCCGTATGATCGGCGGCCGGGTCGGCGGCCAACTCCAGCGCCCGCGCATCACGGGCCAGATTGTCGAGGCCTTCCGCGAGCCGGCCGAGCTCATTGGCCGGCAGGGTGGCCTTCCAGTCGGCCGGCAAATGATCGGCGACGAGCAGGTTCACGAGCGTCCGCACGTTCGCATCCACTCGCTTCCGCGCCGCCAGGTCCGGCGAGCGGATCGTCTGCACTTCCATCGTCTCCTCGACGCGATGGTGGCAGGCCGGGAGGAGCTTCCGCTCCCGTTGCATCGTGCCGCGTTTCACCTTGGCGATCTCGACGCAGCAGACGCGGCAGACGCCGACCGGATCCAGATGCTCCTGATGGCAGAGAATCGGGATCGGATTGCCGGCTGGATCACCCTTGTAGGCCTTCGTGGCGGCGTCGTAGATCGTGGTCGCCCGCGGAACGGGCCGCCCCTCGGCATCCCGGAGAATCTTGCCCTGCGAGTCGGTCTGTGGCACCGCCTTCGGCACGGTCACCTCGCGGCCGTCGATCTTGATCGTGATCTGCTTCTCGAAATCGGCCGCGGTGACCTTGTCCATCCGCACGAGCTGGCCGTCGATATCACGGGCGAAGAGGCCGTCCTCCTCCGGCAGGATCGGGGCATGATCGTCGAGATCGATGCGTTCGGCTGCCATGGCTTCAGGTCTTCCGGAGGTGCGCCGCGACATCGGCCGGGAAAAACTCGATCGCCGACTGCAGCGGCTTGGCGGCCACCATGCCCAACCCGCAGATCGACGTCATCTCCATGGCGCGGGTGAGCTCGTTGACCAGCTGCTGCTGCGCCGCCAGCGCCGCCTGGTTGAGCCCGTTGCCGGCGAGTTGTGTCCCGACCTCCACGATCTTCTGCGATCCCAGCCGGCAGGGGACGCATTTGCCGCATGATTCGTCACGGAAAAACTCGCTGCAGTTGACGGCCTCGGCAACCATGTCGCGGGAGTCGTTGTAGACGACGAGCCCTGCCCCAATCGCGAGGCCGAGGTCACGGAACCGCTGAAGATCGAGCTGGAGGTCGAGGATGTCGAGGTGGGTTCCGCCCGCGGCCGCAACGGCCTCCGCGAGCCGGGGCGGCGCCTTCGCGGTCCAGTTGCGGGGCAGCGCCGTCACCGGCAGCCGCGCCGGCAGGAAGCCGCCCGATGGACCCGACGGGGCGAACGCCTTGAGTCCGCCCACGACGCCACCCGCCAGATCGACCAGGAACTCCCGCAGCGTGATCCCGTTGGGCACCTCGTAGACGCCCGGTCGCGCGACGTCGCCGGAAACCGAGAAGAGCCGACGCCCCTTACACCCATTGATCCCCTCGGCGGCATACCAGTCGCCACCCTTGAGAAGGATGGCCGGCGCCCAGGCGAAGGTCTCGACATTGCTGACGAGCGTCGGCTTGTCGTAGAGGCCGTTGGTCTCCAGCTGTGGCGGCTTGTTGCGGGGCTGGGCACGCCGATCTTCCATCGCCTCGATTAGGGCGCTCTGTTCGCCGCAGATGTAGCCCCCCGGGCTCGTGAACACGTCGACGGGGAAGTCTCGGCCGCTGCCGCACGCATTCGCCCCGCAGACGCCAAGCGCGGTGGCCCTCGCGATCTCGCGGTTCATGATCGCGATCTGCTCGGCGTACTCGTGGCGGATGTAGATCGTGCCCCGCGTAGCACCCGTGAGCAGGCCGGCCAGCAGGACGCCCTCCAGCACGAGGTGGGGATGCCGGGTGAGAAGCTCACGATCCTTGAAGGTTCCGGGCTCACTCTCATCGGCGTTGCAGACGATGTATTTCTGGTCACCCTTGGCCTTCCAAACATCGTTCCATTTCTGGTGGGCCGGCACGCCGGCGCCCCCCATGCCCCGCAGGTCGGCGGTCTTGAGCAGATCGATCAGCGACTGACGATCGGAGAGCGCCACGAAGGACCGCAGGGCGGCGTACTCGGAAGTGCCCGCATAGGGATCGATCCGCCAGGGGCGGTTGGCATGCGGTTGGTAGCCGCTGTCGGTGTCGGGCAGCGGCGGGCCGCCGGCGAGCGTGTCCCGCACGATTCGCCCAAGATCCGCCGCCGACCGGCCGACGTAGGGCGTGTCGTTGACCAGCGTCGCGACCGGTCGATCGCAGCGTCCCAGGCAGGAGGCGAACTTCACGCTGATGGAGCCGCGTGCCCGCTCCGTGGCGAACTGTTGTTCGAGATCGCGTTTCACTGCAGCGCAGCCGGCCTGGTGACAGGCCATGTCGTGGCAGACGAGCACCTCGACGGCCGGAGCCGGGGAGCGGCGGAAGTGCGGGAAGAAACTGGCGACTTCCTGTAGCCGATGGAGCGGCGTCCCGGTCCGCTCCGCCAGTTTCCTCAGCTCCCCCTCGGGCAGATAGCGATGCCGCTCTTGGATGTGGTGGAGTTCCTGAATGATCATCGGACGGTACCGTACGCTTTCCCGCGATGATTTGGAAAGTCTTATCGCCACTCGTCGATGAGATTGGCGATCAACGCCGTCCAGCCCGTCTGATGGCTGGCCCCGAGACCGGCGCCCGTGTCGCCGTGGAAATACTCGAAGAACAGCAGGTTGTCCCGCCACCGGGGATCGTCCCTGAATGATTCCGCCCGGCCCCAGGCGGGACGTCGGCCGGTGTCGTCCTGGAGATAGATCGACGTGAGCCGGCCGGCGATGTCTCGGGCCATCTCGCGGAGGGCGATCGGCCTGCCGCCCGCCCCGGCCGAATGGACCGTGAACCCGGGGCCGAAAGCGGTGCCCAGCTTCCGCAGCGACTCGATGATCAAGAAGGTGGTGGGAAACCAGATCGGCCCCCGCCAGTTGGAATTGCCCCCCTTGAGCTTCGTTAGCGACTCAGCCGGCTCGTAACCCACGCGCCGGCCGTCGAACTCGAATGGTTCCCGTTCGTGACGCTTCGAAAGTGAGCGGATGCCATACGGCGAGAGAAACTCCTCCGGATCGTGCAGCCTCGCGAGCATCCGTGAGAGCTGCTCGGTGTTCATGATCGTCAGCAGGTGGGTGGTCGTGCCGTCGGCCGCGTGGATCTCGTGGATCACGTCGGCGGCGAGATCCTGCCGGTTCTTGAGGAACCACCGCAGGTTGCCGGAAAACTCCTTGAACGGCTCGATCCACGCCGCCTCCAGCCGTTCGACCGCGAAGAGCGGAACCAGGCCCACGAGCGAGCGGACGTGGAATGCGCGGAACTGGCCATCCGGCCGCTTGAGCACGTCATAAAAGAAGCCGTCGGTCTCGTCGAAGAGCGAGTAGCCCCGGCAGCCCATGTTTTTCATGGCGTGGGCGATGTGGACATAGTGCTGGAGAAACTTTGAGGCAAGCGACTCGTAGACGGGGTTGTCTCGCGCCAATTCCAGCGCGATCCGCATCATGTTGAGGCAAAACATCCCCATCCAGCCGGTCGCATCGGCCTGTTCGAGCGTGGAGCCGTCGGGCAGGCGATCGCTCCGGTCGAACACGCTGATGTTGTCGAGGCCGAGAAACCCTCCCTCGAACACGTTGTTTCCCTCCCGGTCGACCTTGTTCACCCAGCTGGTGAACACGAGAAGGAGCTTGTGGAAGCAACGCTCGAGCCAGGGCCGGTCGATGCGCCCGTGCTGCCGCTTTTCCATGTTGAAGACCCGCCAGACCGCCCACGCGTGCACGGGCGGGTTCAAATCGCCGAACTCCCACTCGTAGGCCGGAAGCTGGCCACTGGGATGCTGAAACTGCTCGAAGAGGAGGAGCCAGAGCTGTTCCTTGGCGAACTCCGGGTCGACGAGGGCCATCGGGATGCAGTGGAAGGCCAGATCCCAGGCCGCGAACCACGGGTATTCCCAGGCATCCGGCATGAGAAGCACCCGCATCGAATTGAGGTGCCGCCAGTGCGTGTTGCGGATCGTGCGCCGGCTCGGGGGCGGCGGGCAGTCGGGGTTGTCGCCATCCAGCCACGTGGCGACGTCGAAGATGTAGTTCTGCTTCGACCAGAGGAGCCCCGCGATCGCCGCCCGCTGCACTCGTTTTTCATCCGCGGTGGCGGTTGCCGGCGCGAGCTCCTCGTAAAAGTCATCCGCCTCCGCGCGGCGCAGGGCGACGGTTTCGTCGACGAATCTGGCGAGCCCGGCATTCGGCACCGCTTCGGCGGGCGGGCGGTTGGTCAGCAGCAGATGGAGCGTCGTCGCGCCGCCCGCGGGCACCAGCATCTGGAAATCGATCGCCGCTTTCGTGCCTTGCTCTGCCGGGTTACAGGCCGTCGCCTCACCGGCGCAGAGCAGTCGATGAAAGGCATCCTTCGTAAACGGAGACCGGCTCGTCTGGTCGGAGCCGAAAACCACCGGCCCATTGGTTTCGTTGTCGGTGAAGAGCGGGGTTGCGCCGGCGTCCGCCGGGGCGATGAGCCACCGTCGCCCGAGCTCATGGGTCGTGGGAATATGAGGATCGGCAGGCAGATTGCTGTCGTCGGCCATCAGGCAGACCGTGCCCCGGGGCCCCTGCTCCCGACGGATCATCGGAGGCGACTGCATCTCGCCGCTCCAGCTCCATGTGTTGCGAAACCAGAGTGTCGGCAGCACGCGCAGTGGGGCGGGGCTGGGCCCGTGGTTCGTCGCCGTGATCCGGATCGCGATCTCCTCGGGACTCGTCTTGGCGTACTCGATCAGGATGTCGAAGTAGCGGTTCTCGGCGAAGACGCCGGTGTCGATGAGCTCATACTCGGGGTGATTCCCACGCCGGCGGTCGTTTTCCGCGATCAGTTCCGCGTAGGGAAACGGCCGCTGGGGGTAGCGGTAGAGCAGAGCCATGTACGAATGGGTCGGGGTGTTGTCGACGTGGAAGAAATACTCCTTCACGTCCTCCCCGTGATTCCCCTCGTAGTGGTTCAATCCGAACAATCGTTCCTTGAGGTGCGTATCAAAACCATTCCAGAACGTCGGAGCGAAGCAGAGCCGCTGATACCGGTCGCTGAGGCCGGCGATGCCGTCTTCCCCCCAGCGGTAGGCCTTTGCACGGGACTGGTCATACGTGAGATATCGCCATGCATCGCCGTCGGCGGAATAGTCTTCGCGGACGGTTCCCCACGACCTGTCAGAAAGGTAGGGCCCCCACCGCCGCCAGCCACTGGAATCGTCAGAAACATCCCGCATCCGCCGCGACTCTGCGTTCAAGCCGGACTCTGCCGGTTGTCCGGCTACGGTGCGAGACGGATCAGCCATGATTCTCGGGCGTCGCTTGCTGCGGATTTCTGAAACCGGTCAGTTGCGACCGATTGTACCTGTGACTACGGTGACATGCGACGCGAGAGCGGCCCGAAAACGGCCCCCCAAGGTGGTCTGAGATGCGGATCCTGCGAAACATTCTGAAAGCCTGGTGTCGCGATCGCCCACGCAGCAGCCAAGGCCGAGCCAGGTTGGCGGAGCCGAATCCGCTTTCGACCGAACCGCTCGAGAGGCGAAGCATGTTCTCGGCCGGGCAGCTCACCGCCGCCGAGGTGACGGCCCTCCTCGACCGAGCCTCGGCCGCGACGCCAAGTCAGGACGCGATCATTGCGATCGTCGATCGCTCCGGGCAGATCCTCGGCGTGCGGACGGAGGCGCAGGTCAACCCGACTGACCTGAGTTTCAAGATTAATGGCGCCATCGCCAAGGCGCGGAGCGCGGTCTTCTTTTCCAGCGACCAGGGCGTCCTTACCTCCCGCACGGTCGGCTACCTGAGCCAGTCCACGATCACGCAACGCGAGGTGGAGGCCAACCCTTCGAGCACGAACGAATCGATCCGAGGGCCTGGCTTCGTGGCTGCGGTGGGAGTCGGAGGGCAGTTCCCGCCAGGCATCATCAACCAGCCGCTCGTGGATCTCTTCTGCATCGAGCACAGCAATCGCGTGAGCACCGTGGTCGATGGCGTGCTAATTGCCAATCGCAAGTCGTACGGTCAGCAACTGGGCACCGCACCAAACGAGACGTCGCGAGGGATCGGCACGCTCCCGGGCGGGCTGCCGATCTATCGGGCAAACTCCAATCAATTGATCGCGGGCATCGGCGCATTCTTCCCGGGACCTTTGGGCTACGCGAGCTTCGAACAGGGTTTTGTGCCGGTGGCATCGCAGACCCAGCAGGATCGCGTCAATGCGCCGCGGGTACTCGAGTCGGAAGCGATCGTGTTCCAAACGCTCTTCGTGCCGGGCAGGATCGGCAATGTCGCCCGGCCTGGGGTCACGGGAGTTCCGCAATCGATCATCGCCCGCGCGGGAAATTTGTCGGGCAGGTCGCTGCAGCAGCAGGTCATCCAGATCAACGCCGCCGCACGGATCAATCTCGGCGGAATCGCGCTCCAGAGTTTTGGACCGAAGGCCGGCCCCCTGGGCGTGCAGGCGTTGTTCAATCTGTCGAGTCGTCTCGGACCGGGCGCCGTGAACGGCACGAACCAGCCCGTGGCGCCCGGCGGGGCGACGGCCCTCGACGGAGTGCCACAGGCCGCGGGCTGGCTCGTCGCCCCGAAGAACGGCAGCGAGCTCACCGCGGCGCAGGTCACACAAATCATCAATCAGGGCATTGCTCAAGCGGAACGGACGCGGGCCCAGATTCGCATCCCGACGACCTATTCGCGGCTTATTTTCGCCGTCTCCGATTTCAACGGCGATCTCCTCGGTCTCTACCGCATGCCCGACGCCCTCTGTGATGCCCTCGACGTGACGCCGGCCAAGGCCCGCAACTCCGTCTATTACGCATCGACGAGCCTGCAGCCGCAGGACCAGCTGCCCGGCATCCCGATTGGCACGGCATTCACGACGCGCACGTTCCGCTACCTCGCGGTGCCGCGCTACCCGTCGGGCAACAACAACGCCGCCCCGGGCATCTGGTCGATCCTGAACGAGCCGGGCATCGACCCGAAGACCGGCTACAACATCGGTGCGCCAAAGGCTGCCTCCTCGTTCAACACCGTGCTCGGCTTCGATTCCTTCAACCCGGGTCGCAACTTCAGCGCTCCCGTCAGCGTGATGCCGAAGGAGAACCAGAACGGCACGATCTTCTTTCCGGGCAGCTCGGCGATCTATGTCAACGGAAGACTCGCGGGAGGCTTCGGCTCCAGCGGCGACGGCGTCGATCAGGACGACGTCGGTGCCTTCTACGGCGCGGTGGGATTCGCCGCACCGGAAGCGAAGCGGGCCGATCAGTTCTTCTTCCGGGGCATCCGCCTGCCCTACATCAAATTCTCGCGAAACGTGCAGTCGGGCGCACGGTGAGCGATAGGGCTCTCCGTCTTCGACTTTTGCAGTTTGTGGGCCAACCTTTCCGGCTGTTTCCGACTTTGAAACGTTTTTGAAGACCCCGCCCCAAGAAGCCCCGGGTGGAAACCCGGGGATGATTTGGCGTGGCGGCCCGCATTGATCCCCCGGTTCCCACCGGGGGCTTTTTTGGGGAGGGACCGGCCTTCGAAAACTGCAAACGTCGAACTGTCTGTCCGTGGAAAAAGTCATCCGTGACCTTTGTCCACTTCCACAGTCTCTTATCGCGGCTTGGTTCTCGCGGCGATGCGTGGTTCACGGGACGGTGCCCGTGACGGGCCCGGGCCCACCAAGCCAGATGGGGCCCGCATGGCCGGCGAGCGCCGCTTTGGCGTCGGGCTCGAGGGCGGCCATGCCGCGGAGCGAGAGGTCACCGCGGTGGTTCGCAAAGGCCCTGGCAACAGCGGCAGGCAGCGTGGTGAGGCCGTTGAGCGAGAGATCGCCGTCGTGGGCCGCGAGCATCGCGGCCGCCTCAGGCGTTAGGGTTACGAGGCCGTCGAGAAACAGCGTGCCACTCAGTCGAGCGAGCACCGCGGCCGCAGCCGGGGACAGTTCGCGGACTTGTGCAAACTCCGTGCGTCCGTCGGCGACGAGTTTCTCGGCCAGTCGGCTGGTGCCAAGCACACGGAGCCCGGCAAGCGACAGCGGCCCATGATGGTCTGCGAGGGCCTGCTCGGCACCGGCCTGGCATCGCACAAGTCCGTCGAGTGCGAGCGGTCCCTCGGCATGAGCCGCGAGTGCCGTGGCCTGGGATGGAGAGAGTTCGCGCAGGCCGCCGAGTTCGAGCGGCCCGACGTGGCGGGCGAGGGCAACGGCAGCCTCATCGGTCAGTTTCTCCAGTGCCGAGAGCCGCAGCCGCCCCTGCGATCGCGCCACCGCAGACGCCAGCGGAGCCGACAGCTCGCCAGCGCGGTCCACAGCGTGAACGAGCGCCTGCAGCCCGAGGGGGCGATCGTACGCGCCGAGCACGGCGGCGGCCTCCTCGGAGATCGCCTCGATTGCATCGAAGTTCGTACGGCCCTGATCCAGCAACGTCTTCGCCAAAGCACCCGTAGCGAGGGACCGGAGGCTCGGGAGTGCGAGTGCCTGGGGGCACGCGGCGACGATTCGCTCCACGTCTGGGGTCATGCTCTCGATGGCTGGAAAAACCGTGCCGCCGTCGGCGACGAGCTTGACGGCCAGCGGGGCGCTTGAAAGTTCGGTGAGGTGTGCGAGCGGCAGACTGCCGCGGTGCCGCGACAGCAGCGTCGCCATCGTGGCATCGAGTCGGGTGGAGTCCGCGGCCTCGTTCGCCAGCGTGGTGAGCCCGAGTGGACCGGGATGACTCGCGAGCATGGCCGCAAGGTCCGGACTCACCCGGGAGAGCCCGTCCAGGTCGAGCGGACCGGGATGGGCTGCCAGCTGTTCGGCGGCCGCGAGCGAGAGAGTCCGGATGCGGCTGAAGTCGGTGCGGCCGTCGGCGAGCAGCTTCGCGGCCAAGGCGGGGGACGTGAGCGACTCGAGGCCCTCGAGCACGACCGGCCCGCGGTGGGCCGCAAGCGCCGTCGCCTCAGGCTCCGCAAGCGTGCGGATGCCGCCCAGTCGCAGAGGTCCGGTGTGTCCCGCGAGCCGTTGGGCGACGGCGACCGAAAGGCCTTCGATCGCGTCGAGTTCGAGCGGTCCGTCGTGACGGCCCAGTTCGGCGGCGACCGGTTCGGCGAGGGATCTCAGAAGGGGAAGACGCAGACTCCCGGAGTGCCGGGCGAGCAGGCGGGCCAGCGGGATATCCAGGGCATCGACGCTCGTCGAGCGGGACACGACTGCCGCGAACGAAAGTGGCCGGGCCGCTGCAGCGAGTGTCTCGATGGCCTCGTCGGAGAGCGTCGCTACGGTGTCGAACTGGTCCCGGCCGTCCGCGAGAAGTTTTTCCGCAAGCGCGATGGTCTGGATCGCCGTGAGCCCGCCCAGATCGAGCGGGCCCGAGTGTCGGGCGAGGTGCGATTCAGCCGTCGGCCCGAGTTGGCTGACAGCAGGGAGCGAAAGCTGTCCGGCATGGGACGACAGGGCTGCCGCGACGGCCGGTGGCACCGTTGTGAGCCGTTCGAGCATGATCGGTCCGGAATGCCGCGCAAGCAACGCGGCGAGCGGCACCGAGAGGCTCTCGTCGGCCCGGGCCCGCATCGCGAGTCCTGCGATCGACACGGGCCCCGCATGCGCCGCAAGCGCCGTGGCCGCATCGTCGGAGAGCGTCGTCACGCCGTCGAGTTCAAGGCTTCCTCGGTGTCGCGCCAGGGCCGTCGCAGCCTCGGCCGAGAGCGTCGGAAGCCCCCGCAGGTCGATGGTGCCCGGCACGTCGGCGATCTCCCGCGCCTTCTCGACCGACAGCGAACGCAGCGCATGCAGATCGAGCCGCGGCATGGCGGCCGGAGGCCGCAGCAGGGCCACGCCGACCGCGGCTCCGATCGCGCCGATCACAGCCGGGACCGCACACCGAAGCCACCACAGGCGATCGGCGACGGGGCGGGGTCGGCGGTGAGCTGATTGGGCCATCGAGTGGTTTCGACCGTGAGAGGCTCAGAACGCCAGTTCCAGGTCCGTGAACGCGGCGAACAGATTGGGAATATTGTTGTCGATGTTGCCGTAGAGCTGCTGGAACCCCTCGCCGACGATCAGGCCGGAGACACCCGCCCGGAAGATCCAATTGTTGTTGAGCAGCGGCCGCGACTCCACCCCGAGGCTCAGATCGGTGCCGATCGACTTCGAGATATTGTCCTGAAACACGAACGACTCGAGCACGTTCGTGGTGTCAAAAAACAGGAAGTTGCAGTTGGTCACCAGCCTCGTGCGCTGCGTGAGCTCAAAATCGACGCCGGCATTGTAGAGCTGCAGACCGGGGTTCACGAAGTTGGCCTGTGACTGGAACTTGTTGCTGGCCCGCAGATCGGGATAGATGCTCAACAGGTTCTTGAGATTGGTGCCGAGCAGCTTGATCTGCTGGCGGACCCAGAAACTGAACTCCCCGCCGGCGAACTGCGTGTTGTCGATGATGCCGTCGAATCCGCCCCCCTTGTTGTCGTTGATGTCATTGTCGCCGGAGGCGAAGAAGAACGAGGTGCGAAACCGGACCCAGTCGGGGGAATAGGAGAGCTCGACGGCGGCCATCGTCGCCCCGATATCGACCGGCTGGAGAGCCTGTGGGTTGAGCGAGTCGCGGCCGATCACGTAGTAGAACGCGCTCGAGATGTTGAGCTCGTTGATGTGCCCGTCGTTGGCGACCCCGAAGTAGAAGGCGTTCACTTCGTGGGGTTCGGCGAGGCCGACCGGATCAGGTCGGACCAGAAACCCGTTCTTGTCGTACTTGACACTCGGCTGGTCGAAGTCGTAGTGGAAGCTCGTCTGCACCGTGTGGCCCGGCCAGATGAAATCCTGGCGGTAGTAGTTGGCGATGAGGATGTTCTGGCCACGGTCGTCGAACGTGTTGAGAAAGCTGTTGGTGTCTTTTTCGCGTTGGTCGAAGAGGATGATGTTGAACTGATCACGGTTTGCGAACTGCGTGCCGAACAGCCGGATCGCACGGTTCAGATCGCTGAAGATGAAACCCCGGAAATCGCTCGTGAACGGCTGCGATCCGCCGCGGATCGACATGAAGTCGTAGTCGGGGCTGAGGTCCGCGAGCTTCGCCTCGATGAACCACTCCTCGAGCGAGGCGAACGTCCGGTAGCGGCGGGTGCCCTTGGAGACGTCGGGAAGCACGACGCCGTTCTCGTAGACCTCGAGGTAGTTCTGGTTGAAGACGGGGGCGATCTTGAGCCGCCAATCGTTCGGCTTGAACGTCTTGTCGCCGTGGTTGAGCTCGAACGACAGCGTGTAGTACTGAAGCAGGAGGAACCCATTGGGATCGCCGAAGAAGTCCTCCTGCCCGGGCGTCGGTGTCGATTCGAACGGGGTGTCGGGCGTTGGCACCTGTCGGAAATTCGTGATCGTTCGGCTGATGCCCTTGATGTCGAGGAAGGTGTGCTGCCCGATGACGGGAAAATCTTCCTTGAGGAAATTCTGCGTGTAGGGATTGAAGCCATTGCCGAGCGCATAGGGATAGTCGTCGAGTCGCGGATGACCGCGGCCGTAGCGATCCCACGGGGGGCTGCCGATCCGCCAGCGGTCCTCCATGGGCACAAAATGACTGTTCTCCTGGTGCTCACTCGGCAGCACGCTCGTGGCGCCGGCGAACCCCGGAGTCGGGTAGATCGGATAGCTGAAGAGGGGATCGGCGACCGGCCGCTCTCCCGCCATGTCGTACGGGTTGTCTACCGGATCACCCAGGATCGGCGGCCCACGAATCGGGGCAGGCAGCATCTCTGCGTCGCGTGGAGGTGGGATGTCGAAGGCGTCGAGCACCAGCAGCTCCCCGCCGGTGGCTCCAGCCGCAGCGGCCTCGTCCACGCCGCCGGCCTGGGCATCGACGGGGGGCAGCGGCTGGGGCCAGTCTCCACCGGCAACCGCCCCGGGTCCCGGAGTGCCGCGTTGAGCGTCGCCGAGAATCAGGCCGCCATCCGGGGATCCTTCTCCGTCGAAGGGCGTGCCGGCCTGGCCGCGGGCTGCGAGCAGGCCGTAGGAGACGACGCAGGCGCAGAAGAATTCAGCGACGCGGGTGAACCGCGGTTTGACAAGGCGACGACGGTGCTGAAAGCCGACAGGCATCGTACGGTGAGCGGGGCCGGCGCAGACTGTCTCCCTACAGCCTGAACTTGACGAATCCATCGGCTTTGCGGTCTGGGTGGACTTTGCCTTTTTTGCCAACCTGTAGCGGAAGGGCGGGAAGACTGCACGAGCCACGCGTCGTGCGGCGACTAGAGAAGAGAGGAGGCCACTGCGGGCTCCATGGCTGGCGAAGACGCGACCCTTGGGGCGGCGATGAGCACGCACGGCATGCCAGTCTGGCGGATCGTGGCGGTGGTGGCCGTCATCGTCGGCGGCCGGCTGCCATGCGCCACCGCCCGTGACCTCACGCCGTACATGGGCCGGCCAGCCACCGAGCGGAAGCACTTTCAAGGGGATCCGTTTCAGAGGGCCGGCAACCCGCAATGCGTCTCACCGCTTGCCAAGCCGACGGAATCTCCCCACGAGGAGGGCTACTACATCGGCGGCGGGGCACCGGAAAAGAACCGCCGCGGCGATCCCCGGCGGCACACCGAGGGCGTCTGGGGCACCGACTACACCGGACTGCTTCTTCCAAAGCACACCAACCTGAACTGGTGGCACGGGCGCCGCGCCCAGGGTGGCGTGGGTTCGTACGGCACCGACGGCCCACGGCTGCTGCATCGCCCCTGACCGCTCACACCTTTTTCGCTGTCCGTGGAAAAAGTCATCCATGAGCTTTTTCCACGTGGTTGATCGCGGGAAACGCCGAGGGTTTCCCGGATCAACAGCCATCGCATCCTGCTCAAGCGCTGGTATTGCTCATTCTGCTAGCGTTCGCGCCGTCCTGCGGCGACCCGGCGGAATTCAGCTTCAGCCTGCGGAAAGTCTTCGATGATCCGCCGGAAGTCAACGGCTGCGAGCACGAGCAGGTCGCAGGGCGAGACCGCGCGGACCGTCGCGTTCCGCGGCCGGTTGTCGAGCAACGCCATCTCGCCGAAGCATCCCCCCGTGGTCACGAGCCCCAGCCGTTCGCCGGATCCGTCGATCGCCTCCAGCTCACCGCGGCAGACGATGTAGAGATCCGAACTCCGATCACCCCGCTCGACCACGGTCGCGCCCGCCTCGACGGCCCTGGGCTGACAGGCGAGCGCGAGCGTGTTGAGGAGCACGGCGGGAGCGGTGGCGAAGAACTCGCTGCGTAGCAGCACGTCGCGGGTGATGCATTCGTGCCAGCGGCGACCGTCGCGATCAAGCAGGGCGTGCGCGGCGAGAGGCCCCCAGGTCCCGGCCGGATAGTCGGGGAAGCCGTCGGCCCGCACGGCCTGCCAGTGATCGAGCACGGGCTGCACGATCCGCCAGGAATCCTCCACGAAATCCGTCCGAGAAAAGAGCGTCGGATCACCGTTGAGGGCGGCGTAGAGGAGCACCTCGTAGCCCGTGCCGCGGCTCGCCTCGAACGTCTCTGCATAGTCGAACCGCATCCCGGCCCGCTGTAACTGGAAGGCCGGCCCCGGCCGCTTGGCATGCATGCGGATCTCGACGCCCTGAAAGGGCTGGATGTGGAAGATCAACAGGTTCGGTTCCCCATCGTCGCCGGGCCGCGGCTTGAACTGCACGACGATCTCCGTGCCCCGCTTCCAGAGCGCCTTTCCCGACCGGAGGTAGACGGGCATCCCGGCCCAACGGTCGTTGTCGAGGTGCACCTTGACCGCGGCGTAGGTGGGCGTGTTCGAATCCGGGTTGACCTTCGGCTCCTGGCGGTAGCCGATCGCTGCCGACCCGTCGGGCTTCACGCCGGCGCCGTACTGTCCGCGGACGCAGTCGCGTGCGACCGCGACAGGGTCGAGCAGCCGCACCGCGCGGAGCAGCCGCGATTTCTCCTCGCGGACCGCGGTGGGATCGAGGGAGGTGGGGAGTTCCTTGCAGACGTAGGCCAGCATCTGCATGAGGTGGTTTTGGAGCATGTCCCGCACGACACCCGTCTTGTCGTAATATTCGCCGCGGGTCTCGACGCCGACGGTCTCCGTGGCGGAGATCTGGATGTGGTCGATGTGCGTGGCGTTCCAGAGCGGTGCGAACATGGCGTTGGCCATGCGGAAGGCAAGCAGGTTCTGCACCGTCTCCTTGCCAAGGTAGTGATCGATCCGATAGATCTCGTCCTCACGCCAGTGGGCGAGAAGCCCGCGATTGAGCTCGATGGCCGACGTGAGATCCTTGCCGAAGGGCTTCTCGACGATGATCTTGCGGACCCCAGGCAGCTGCGTGAACCCGGCGGCGTCGAGCCGGTCGTTGACCGTCTCGAAGAACTCGGGCGAGATGGCGAGATACAGGAGCGTGTTGCCGGCGGAGGCGGAGTCGCCGCCGACCTCCTGGAGCAGGTCGCGCAGCCGCCGGTAGGCGGCCGGATCGCCAAAATCACCCGCGGTGTAATGCAGCCGGGACTCGAGCCACGCCCAGCGGTCGGCGTCGAAGTCGCGGCGGGTGTGGAATCGCTGGATGTCCTGTCGCTGCTGCTCGCGAAAGGCGGAGCTGTCGAGTGGCCGCCGCGCCATGCCGATGACCGCGAACTCCTCGGGCAGCAAGCCCTCGCAGGCCAGGTTGTAGACCGCCGGCATGAGCAGCCGTTTGGTGAGGTCGCCCGACGCCCCGAGGATCACCAGAACACCCGGGGCGGCCACGTGATCGCCACACCGGAGCGGGACGTGCCCGCCCCCCGAACCTGCCACCGACTCTGCGTGCATGCGTGAACTCCTTGGCGAATGTCGCAGAGATTTTCTGCCGCGGTGGAGCGGATTCCTAGCCCACAGCACCGCCTACCGTACACTGGGATCAATTGCGATCAGCCGACGGAGCGTCCGCGGTGGTGTCGATCGGCGAGGTCACGGCCCGGAGCGGTTCTCATGATCGTCAGGTTTTACGGCACCCGGGGCTCGACGCCGGTCTGTGACTCGGGATTTCGGGAATTCGGCGGGAACACATCCTGCGTGCTGATCGATGGGCCGGATCGAGTCTGCATCTTGGACGCCGGGACCGGGATCCGGCAACTCGGCAAGGAGATGCTCGCGAGCGACGAACCGCGGTTCCGCCGGCCCGCGACGGTGATGTTTTCCCACTTCCATTGGGATCACATCCAGGGATTTCCGTTCTTCGCGCCGGCCTACGATCCCGCCCGGCATTTCGTGGTCCTCGCCATGGGTGTCGATCGCTTCCACCACAGCCTGCGGTCGCTCTTGTCTCGCCAGATGGAGGAGATGTTTTTTCCGGTTTCCCTCGATCAGATGGGAGCGACCTTCACGTTCAAGGAGCCGTCCGGCGACGTCATCAGCGAGGATGAGGTGCCTGAGGTGCGCACGCCGGAGCCGCCGCCACCGGGAAATGAGGCGCGGGTGGTCGGTGTGCTTCACAACCATCCGGGCGGCGCCTACTCCTACCGCATCGAGGGGCAGAACAAGAAGGTCGTCACCTACTGCACCGACATCGAATACGTCGATGGTGTCATCGACGAGCGGATCGTCGCCTTGGCGAGAGACGCGGACCTGCTCATCCACGACGCCCAGTACACGCCCGAAGAACTGCGGACGCATCGTGGCTGGGGCCACAGCAGCTGGGAGCAGGCGTGCGAGGTGGCCGAGCGGGCCAACGTCAAGCTTCTCGCCCTGACGCATCACGACCCGAACCATGACGACGAGATGCTGCGCAGCATGGAGAAGGCCTGCCGGCAGCGGTTCAGGGATTCCGTGTTCGCACGCGACCTCATGGAAGTCGATATCTGACGGCAGCGGAGGAAGAGCTGGCCATCAGCGGCCGCGACGAACGACTGCTTTGCGCCGAGCGGGATCTCGTCGCCGAGCGCGTAGTCGTGGAAGACGGCGCCGACGAGCCTGCCGTGCCCGTCGCCGTCGCCGTCGCCATCGGCATCGAGCGGCTCGCCCGCCTTCGCGGTGCGCCACGTGCCGTCGGTGGAGACCTCGTAGGCCGTACCCTTCGCCACACGGAGGCCGCTGGCCTGCCAGCCGCACGCCGCCTTCACGTCGGCCTTGAGGCTGCCCCCCGCGGAGAGCGGCCGGAATCGGGCCTTCCACGGCCATGCGGCAAGATCCGCGAGAAAGCCGTTGCCCACCATCTTGAGGAACTGGTCGTATTCGAACGACACCTCCTTCGCGACCGGACCATAGACCGATTCGAACGATACATCCGGCCGCTCTTCCATGAGCGCGATCGCCAGCGGCTTAAGCGGTCGGCGTAGTTGGGGTTGTTGGCCAGCATGTGGCAGAGCGCCCAGCGCCAGGCGTAAACCCGCCACGTACCCGAAGGTGTTCGCCCCGGCACGGCGATCTCGAGCAGCCCACGCTTCGGATCGGCTTTTTGCAGGTAGGACATCACGACCGGCTCGATGTCGACCGCCCGCTCCCCATCCTTCCAGTAGTTGCCCATCTCGGCCACGCCCTCGGCGAGCCAGGTCGGGCCGGTCGATCCAAATGCGAGGTGACAGAAGCCGTGGGTGCACTCGTGCTGGACAACGCCGTGGTCGGCGCATGAATAAAGCGTCGCCTTGCGCTGGTCGCCGAGAGACTTATTGAAGCAGATGCCAGAACGCTCGCGAATCTTGGCGACCCCTTCCGGCTCGGTGAGGGTGCCGGCTGGCCAGACCGCGAGATCACGCACGATGAAGCCCTCGACCACGCCCCGGGGGCCACGGCCGAAATACCGCTCGAGCAGCCCGGCCATCCGCTCGACCTTGTCGAGGATGATCCGCGCCTCGCGGTCGGAGACATCGGAGAGAAAGGCGAAGTGCGGGGAACGGATCAGCCTCGGCTCCCGCTTCGGCTCGTCGGAGAGCGCGCGGTATTTGCTGGCGAGCGCCTCGTCGCCCCGTTCCTGTACGGCGATGGCCGACACATTTTCGACGGTGAGCGATTTCGCCACGATGTCGCCCGTATTTAATTTCACCGCCTCGAGCCGCACGACCTTCGCGCCCGGCTCGATCCTCCGCAGGTCGCCGCTCGCGAGTTGGCCGACGGCGTCACCGGCGAGCTTGAAGGAGAGCGAGGTCTTGCGATGGAAGGCGGCTGACTCCGGCAGCGTGACGACGAGCCGCCCCTTGCCCGCCTGCTTCACGGCGGCCGTGACCTCGCAGTCGGCGAACTCCGCGGTCGTCTTCGGCTCGCCGCGCACCGCAATGCCGGCCGCGGCGTCTGCGCCATCGACGAGTGTCACGCGGCCCACCGCCCGCAAGGGCTTGGCTTGCTTCGTCGGGGCCAAGGTGGGACTCGAGTCAAGCACTGATAGAGCGTTGCATCGGCGCGCGCCGCCCTCGGCGCCGGGCGTTCACACCTAGTTCGCCCGGATCATCGTCGTGCCGTCATTGGGGCACTTCTTCGAGCCCAAGGTGCCGTACTCTTGGATGAGTTTGCATTTGGGGC